>JBBSCZ010000077.1:0-12625 GCA_038249795.1 Gemmatimonadales bacterium
AGCAGGAGTACACCAAGAGTTACGAGGGGGTTCATGAAGACTCCAGCGTTACAGGTAAGTCGGCGCGCACACGATCACGGCGCGCTCTTCGTTACCGCTGCTCCATTACAAGAACCGTTCCGTTTCTGGCGAGCGGAGCTTTACGCACGTCTGCGTGACGAGCGCTACCCTTTGTGACCTGGAGAACGTCAACACCGTTCACGCGAAGGCGCGAAGCAACGAAGGGCGAGAGGTTCGGCGCGTCGCGGAACTGCGCATCGCATAGAGGGCACAGTGGACACAGGAGGGTTCTGCGCGCCAGAGATGCCTCCACACGTGACAGGCATCGAGTTTGTATGGGAACGGCGTCGCCGCAGGCAGTTCCCATCAGAACAGATGATTGTTGCGGCATCGAAGGTTGCCTGCGGGTTTGCGTCACGCGTGTCCTCTCTGGCCACTGTGTCCTCAGAGCCCTCTGTGCGATGCGCAAGTCCGCGACGCGCCGAACACCTCCCGCCCTTCGTTGCTTCGCGCCTTCGCGTGAACGGTGTTGCAGTTCGCAGTTCACAAAAATCAGAGCAGCAGACGCGCGCCGAGGCCGCTGGTGCGCTCGGTGCGCTGGATGATGGCAGAGCGGAGCGCGGATTCGGTGCCGACGATCGTCACTCCGCGCCGCGCGCGCGTCACGGCGGTGTAGAGCAGCTCGCGACTCATGACGCGCGCCTCGTCGGTGGGGAGCACCACCACCACGTCGTCGAACTCCGAACCCTGCGATTTGTGCACCGTCATCGCCCACGCCGTTTCGACGGCCGGCAGTCGGCCGGGCGCGATGGCGCGGATGCTGCCGTCGGGACCGCGGAAGTGCACCGCCACCCCCCCTTCGCTCCGCCAGACCACGCCAATGTCGCCGTTGAAGACGCGCGTCGAATAGTCATTGGCGGTCACCAGCACCGGGCGACCGTGATACCAGCTGTCGCTCACGCTCTGGCCGTGGCGCGATAACCAGCGCTCCACCGCCTGGTTCAGCCCACGCACGCCGCGCCGTCCCTCGCGCTCGGGCGCCAGCAACCGGAATGCCTCGAGCGCATCGAGCAGCTCCTCGACGCTCACCGCTGCCTGGCAGCGCATCAGGTGCGGTATCACCGGTGCCAGCAACAGTTTACCGGTTGCGGCCGGTGGCACGATCTGCACCGACAGCTGAGACCCGTCATGCCCGATACGCCACGCCTCGGCGCCGTTGCCATCGAGGATGGCCGCAGCCAGCGCGCCGATACCGCTGCCATCCGTGAAGCGATGACTCTGCGTGAGACGTGTCACCGCCGCACTAAGACGTGCCGCCGACGGCGCCGATTCGGCCGCGCGACACAGCACGCCCAGCACGTCGCCGGCGTCCACACTGGACAGCTGATGATGGTCGCCCACCAGCATCAGGCGCGCACCCGGGCGGAGCGCAGCCAGCACCGCGTCGAGCATCAGCACATCCACCATGCTCGCCTCATCGATGATGACCAGATCGAATGGCAGCGGGTTAGCTGGATTGCGACGAAAGGTGTCGGTCTCACCGTTGTAGCTGAGCAGCCGGTGCAGCGTGCGGGCTTCGAGGTCCATCAGCGCACGCAGCACGTCACTGCCGGCTACAGCGGCCGCACCGGTGGTTTCGATGCGCAGGCGGATCGACTCGGTGAGGCGCGCCGCAGCCTTGCCCGTTGGCGCAGCCAGTGCAACACGCAGTGCGTGGTTGGCCGACACCATCGCCACGAGTGTGCTGGCGACGCGCGTCGTCTTGCCGGTGCCCGGGCCGCCGGTGATGATCGAGAAGCCCGGCACCCCATCCACCAGCGGCATCATCAGCAAGTCACGGATGCGCACCGCAATGCGCTCTTCGGCCGCGAAATAGCGATGAAACTGCAGCAGTCCGTCCCGCAACACCACCGGAGTCACGAGCTGTCCGTTTCCGACCAGCGGTGAGGCCGTGAGCTGCTGCAGCCACCACGCCTCATCGCGCAGAGGCAGCGAATCGAGCAGCGCATGTGCGAATCCATCACGCACGTCACCCGCCTGTCGTGCGAGCTGGCGCATCGAAAGGGCACTGTGCCCCTCACGCCGCGCGCGGCTCAGCAGCAACGTGGCCAGTGCCACCGCCATGCCGCGATCAGCAGTCTCGCAGCCGCGACGCACCAGCATCATCGCCAGCTGTGCGTCGAGCGGGTCCACGTCGGGAAGCTCGCGCAGCAGCACCAGCGGATCGGCCAGCGCCGTCATGCGCGCCTCCCGACGGCGGCGTCGAGCGCATCCAGCAGCGCGGGAGTCGGTGTGTCGATGAACCAGCCTCGTGCCGCATCATCCTCACCAATGCCACGCAGAAACGCGTACGCCACGCCGCCCCAGTGCGTCGCGGGATCGTAGTCGGTGAGACGTGTGCGCAGAAACCGGTGCAGTGCCAGCAGGTAGAGATGGTACTGAAGGGTGTAGTGCTTCTCCATCATCACATCCGCCAGTACCGACGCATCGTAGCGCGCATCGGCTCCACCCAGCTGATTCGACTTCCAGTCAACGATCCACCACTTGTCATCACGTGCGAACGCGAGGTCGATCACGCCGCCGAGGTATCCAGGCATGACGCTTTCGCGCAGCGTGCGCAGGATCGGTGCGTATGCCTTCGCATGTGGCGAGCCGTGTGTCGCGAGCACGTCCGCCACCCGGCGCACCGACGTCGTCGAGACCGACAGGTCGAAGCGCCACTCTCGCAGCGTCTCCTGTCTCGGCACATCACGCAGCGCGAAGCTGCCACCCGGTACCGTCGCGCCACAGGTGCGTTGCACCATCGCCATCACGTCATCGAGTCGCTGTTCTGCGATGGTGTCGCTGCCGGTGAGGCCGTGTGCCGCGAGCGACGACTGCACCATGGCGCGCGACGGTGTCTCACCGGCCTGCGCGAAGTCGAGCCGCTCGAAGATGTCGTGCAGCGCGATACCCGCCTGCGTCCCGGCGGGAAAGGCGCGGAAGCCACTGAGAGTGGTCGGCGCATCGGATAGCACCGTTGGATCGGCGACATCGCGCGCGATGCCGTCGGGCGCATCGGCCACGAGGCCCGTGAAGCTGCTCAGCCGCCAGGTGTCGAGCTGCGATGGCATCAGCACCAGCGCTCGCGCAACGAGTTCGGGCTGCGACTGTTCAGTGGTCGCGGCCCGTGCCGACACAGCATCGCCGGTGAGATCCTCCAGCGTCATGCAACCGTCCGAGGCCTCGACCATCGTCGTCAGGCTCTCCCGGATCGAACCACCGTCGAGAGGCCGCAACAGATAGCCCATTGCCGAGCGACTGGCGGCCTCCCCTCGACCAATATCGCCAAACGCGATGTAGCAGCGGTGGACCGCACGCGTCAGCGCCACGTACACCAGCCGCAGCGACTCGGCCTCCTCCTCGAGGAGCATCTCCGCCGCGCGCACCGCGTGCATTGGCGATCCGATGTCCATCACGGGCGTGATGCCATCCCGGGCACTCACGGCGGTGAGATCGAAAGGTCCGGCGCGCAGCGTCGTGTCGTCATACAACGTCGGGCAAAACACCACGTCGAACTCGAGCCCTTTCGCCTTGTGCATGCTGAGGATCTGCACCGCCGCCGCGTCGGTCTCGAGTCGCTGCATGCGTCGCTCCGGAGTATTCTGCACGCTCAGCTCGCGAGCCACCCATGCACCCACGCTCTCCGCCACCACACCCTCATCGGCGGCGGCGCCATGCAGCAGCTCGATCAGGTGCCGCACGTTGGTGAGCCGGCGCTCGCCATCGGCGAGGGCCAGCAGTCGCTCGGTGGCGCGGCGTTCCGCAAGCAGCGCTCCAAGTGCGGCCGAGACGCCGCGTGTGCGCCACAGGTCACGGAGATCCGCGAACTGTGAGGTGATGACGCTCCACGCCGCCTCACCGCCATCGGCGACGGCATCGGCGATCTGGGCGGCAGTGAAGCCCCACAAGCGCGTCGCCAGCGCGGCCGAGACCGCGCGGTGGTCGTACGGTGATGCGATCGCAGCCGCAACGCGAACGATTTCGGTTGCTTCTTCCGTCCCGAGCACGTCGTCGGCACCGCCGATCACCGACGGCACTCCGGCGGCGTCGAGCGCCTCCTTCATCTGGCGCGCCTGGCGATTGGTGCGGACCAGCACGGCGACGCAGGCATGCGGCAGACCGTCAGTCGTGAGACGCCCGATCTCGTGCACTACGGCGCTCATGATCGTGTCGAGTGCCCGATCCTTGGCGACGTAGCTCCCCGAGCCGAGCACCGCCTTGTCCAGCCACCACCAGACCATCGCGCCGCGGCCGTCGGACGCCAGTGCGCCGGGTGGCTTCGGTGTCGTGGCGGCCGTCACCGACGGGAAGTCGATGCGCGACTCGTCGTACTTGAAGGGTTGCGGCGCCCGTGTGAAGAGCGTCTCGACCGCCGTCACGCACGCAGCCGTGCTGCGGAAGTTGCGTGTGAGCGTGTAGCGATGTGACGCGCCTCCAGCCGCCGCGAGGTAGGCATTGATGTCGGCGCCACGAAAGCCGTAGATCGACTGCTTCGGATCGCCGATCAGGAACAGCGGACATCCATCGAAGGCGTTGCTGAAGATCGGGAACTGGGTGTCGTCGGTGTCCTGAAATTCGTCGATCAGTGCCGCGCGGTACCGGCTGCGGATGCGCACCGCCAGCGGTCCATGCGGCCCCTCAGCGACCAGCACCGACGACAACGTGCGCAGCAGATCGTCGAAGCCCAGCAGATGCCGTCGCGCCTTCTCACGATCGAACGTCTCGTCGACCGAAGCGGTGAAGCCTGCCACGATCGCTTGCGCGGGCTCGAAGGCGTCATACTCGAGCCGAGTGTCGGGGTGACGACGAAACCGACGCACGTAATGCGTGACCATCCCACCGATGTCGCCGCTCGCATCGACGAACTGTCGCGATGCCGTATCGTCTTCGAGCAGACGGCGACGCATCCAGTCCATCCCCGCGCGAAGCAGCGGCTCCGTCTCATCCTCCACCAATGTCGTCCGGAATGGCATGCGCGTTTCGAGCGCGCTCTCGGCGAGCATCCGCTGACAGAAACCGTGGATCGTGGAGACGCCAAGGTCATCCAGGCTGGCCAGTGCCGCGCGGATGATGTCGCCACCAACCGCGACATGATGTGCGCACAGCCTGAAAAGATCATCGTTCGCCGGAGTGCGCGCGGGCGGAGTCTCGCTGCAGATCCGATCCGCCTCACGCAGGGTGCGGCGGATGCGCGTCACCAGTTCCTGCGTCGCCTTGTCGGTGAAAGTGACGACGAGAATTTCCGACAGCGAGGCCACGCGCTGCTCCAGTAGCAGGCGCAGCACGAGACGCGTGATGGCGAAGGTCTTGCCGGTGCCGGCGCTCGCCTCGATCAGCGTCACACCATCGACGAGCGGCACCGTCGATGCATCGAACGGCAACGCCATGGTGCGGCTCATGCCGCCACCCCGGAGGCGGGCATGTCGAAGAGCATCGTCGCCAGCCGATCGAACTCGTCCCACCGCTCCACGAGCGGATCGACGCCACGAAAGCAGAGCGCCACATGTTCATCAGCATTGTCGCCGGGCATGCCACGTCCGAATTCCGGCTCGCAGTCGAAGGCGGCGCGTGCCAATTCCACTGGATCCTTCCATGACTTGATGCGCTTGTCGGTACCGGCGAGAAACTTCACGTTGCTGCGATGCGCCTTGCGCCACGCAACCGCAGCGGCCGGGAAAAATGCCAGGGGTATGGTTCGCCCGTCGCGTGCAGCCTGCACGAGGTGCGCGAGCAACGCACGCGCGGCCGGTACTGCCGTGAACGTCTCACACACCTTGCCCTTCTCCTTCTCCACTCCCACCAGCACGGTGGTGTCCGGGATGAGCGACGACGAGTCGACATCGCCAGCATCGGCCGCAGCCTCGCGCGCGGCACACATCACCACATGCTCCACCCACGCACGGATCTCGTGCGGTGCATGGAACGACGCCGCTCGCACCACGTAGCGGGTCGTGCCGCGCACGCCGGTGAGTGCACCGCTCACGTGCCAGTCGGCATCGGCGATGCTGATTGGCACCGTCCGTTCCGCGACGGAAGTCGGCACCTTTTCGAGTGCTGCGCTCACTGCCTGCTGCAGCGTGTCCTGCCACGCCTTGCCCAGCGCGCCGGGCGGCAGTTCGCCACCGCCTTGCAATCGTCGCAGGTCGCGTGCGGGATTAGCGTCACCGCGCAGCGCCGCCACCAGCATTCGTGCTCGCACGCTGCCCTGCTGCAACTTGTCGGGGATCAGCAGTTCATCGTCGCCACCGTGCTCGCCCTGAGACCAGAGTGTGAAGCCCAGCGCATGTCGGCAGAAGTACCGGCTCGCGTTGCAGAAGCACTCGGTGAGATCCGTGATCGTCAGCTCGAAGGTCGGTGCCGTCGCTGGTTTCGTGGTGACGATGGGCTCCGTCACGAACGGGACGTCACCACCTCGCAGCTGCCGGCTGACGCTGGCAGTGCGCGCATGCGCATTCGAGTAGGTGAAGAGGCGCGGGTCAACGTCGTGCGTGAAGTATCTCGCCGAGAACGGCTGCAGCGGGTGCTCCAGCATCACCGATACGCGGCCCTCGTGCCCGCTGCGTCGGTCGAGGTGATCCAGCAGCTCGTCGATCACCACTGACGCGGCACATGGGGAGTTGTCGCTCACCGCACGACCGCTGTACGTCAGGATCAGACGGTCGCTGGCGGCCAGCATCAGGTCCAGGAAGAGCTGGCGATCATCGCTGCGCAGATCGCGGTCGCCGGACCGGCGCTCCGCGTCGAGCATATCGAAGGCGGCGCGCCGATCTCGCCGAGGAAACACACCCTCGTCGAGCCCCGCGACTGCAATGATGCGAAACGGCAGACTGCGCATCGGCTTGAGCGCCGCGACCGTCATGCCGCCGGTGAGAAATCCGCCGCCGAATCCATCCGCTTCGAGCTGCGTGTCGATCCAGTCGCGGACCACACCGAATGACACATCACTTCCGTACTGCGCCTGCACCCCTTGCGAGCGCAGCCGGTCGAGCAGGTGCGTCACGCCAGATACCGCCTCGGTGTCGCGCGCTTCCGGTGGACCAAACAGGAGAGTCATCGCCTCCTGCATCATGTCGGCCCAGGCCTCGAGCGGGCGCACCTCCGTGAAGCGGGCGATCAGCGCCGCCACGTTGTCGATCCATTGCGCCAGTTTTGCGATGGCGGCGGTGTCACCGGCGGTGTCTCCGCTGTGCGGCAGTACGTCCAGCACCAGATCGTCCTGCGGCCCGGTGGTCATTCCCACCAACAATCGATCGAGTGTCGCGCGCCACGACGCGTCCTCATACGCTGGCAGACCCAGCGCCGCACGCGCCGATGCGTCGTAGCCCCAGCGCGCGTTCGCACCGTGCGTGAGCGTCGTCAACCCGTCTACCTGCGCCTCGCTCAATCCGACGGCGGCATGTACCAGCGGGTAGGCGAGCAGCTCGAAGAGTTCACTGTGCGTGAAGCGGCCACCCTGCAGCGCGAGCAGCAGCGAGAACGACGCCGCCGCCGGATCCTCACCGCGTGCCGGCCGGTCGGCGATGCGATACGGAATGCGCGGTGCCGCCGGCTCGTTCACGCCGAACACCGCATCCACCAAGGGCGCCCATTGGCCGGCATCGGGCACCAGCAGCAGCAGATCGTGCGGCCGCAGCGTGACGTCGGCCTGCAGTGCATCGAACAGCTGGTCACGAATGATCTCCAGTTGACGCATCTCCCCATGCGCGCTGTGCACCCGGAGTGAGCTGTCCGCCATCGTGAGTACCAGTGGCGATGTACCTGCACCGCCTGCTGCCAGCTCCTGCTGCAGTGTGCCGAGCAGCGTCGCGTGTCGCGGCTCGATGTCACCGAGCAGTGTATGCTCCGCTCCATGAGTCAGCAGTGTGTCGATGAACTCGCGTCCCTGCCCACCGAACGCCCGTGCCAGCGGGTGCGTGGCGGCGGCGGTGAGCGTGGAGGTGTACACGTGCACGGGCACATGACGCGCAAGCGCTGCCAGCACGCTCACGAACAGCGGCGGCAGCGTGCTGATGCCGAAGACCGTCACGCGCGTCGGCAGCCCGCGCGGCGCGCCGCCATCGAGCAGTGCGATCAGCTGTTGCAGCCGCGCGCCGGCATGCACGGGCTCTGCACCGGTCTGGCCAGTGAGCTGCCGCCAGAGTGCGGCCTGCCACTGTGCGTGCGTAGTGTCAGGCGTGTCCGCACCACGCTCCCACTCCGCCAGCAGGTCAGCGCGATAGAGCTGGTAATCATCGAAGCGATCGGCGATGCGCGCGGCGAGTCCGAAGCGGGCGCGCTCGTCATTCCCGCGCAGATACTGCGTGAGCGGCGCATGCACGGCATCGTCCGGCAACGTGCGCAGCAGCGCCTCGATGCGCCACGACAGCGTATCGCGGCTGAACGCCTCCTCGGCCGCGCGCGCCGGGCGTGACGGGAGCACGCGATAGGCCAGCTCATGGATGAAACCCGCCGGAAACGGCAGCGCCAGCGATCCGACACAGCCGAGCGAGTCGGCCAGCTGCAACGTCACCCACCGCCGCATTCCCTGACTCTGCACCACGATCGTTTCATGCTCGAACGGAGACAGCGGCGCACTGCGCATCGACTCGGTCAGGTGCGCGATGAGTGACGTGAGCCGGCTGGCCGTGATGAGCCGGATCGTCTGATCACTCCGCATCAATTTCCTTTGTCGCTGCAGCCGATCGTGATCGCGCTGCGCGCCCGCTTCGGGTCGGCGATTTCTACGTAGAATTCGTTCAGGAACGACAGTGTGGACCGCACCCGCGCCGGATCCATGCCCGGCATGCCGCGGTACATCGCCTCGATGCGCGGCCGGGCGGCCGTGTAGCGCGTGAACACCGGCTGCCATTCCGCCAGCGGCCGGCAGGGACCGCGATACAGTCGCGTGGTGGTCGTCCGGATGTTGAGCCGGGCATCGGGGAAGGCGTAGCGCGCATTCACGGCTCCGCCCCAGTCGAAGTCGAAGGCGATGGGGAAGAGGGTGCCGATCGAGTCGCGCATCAGCGCGATGTTGTGCAGTCCCGCAACGGACCAATCGGTGTTGGCGGCAAAATACTGAAACAGTGACGTGGTCGCGAGCTGCTCGGCGTCGAGGTCGTGGAACATCGCCCCCGGCGTCTCCTGCACCTCGAGCCTGAACTTCTTCGCCACCTCCTTGTCGTCCTCCACGAAGAAGGCCCACGACATCACGTCGTTTTCCTTTCCCTCGCTGTCGTGGTAGGTGATCCTGGCCAGCCGCGTACGGAAGTGCGTGGGGCTCAGGATCTGGTAGGCGCGATAGAGTGCGTACTCGCCGAGGATGTACTGCTCGTACTCCGCGTTTCCCGGTCGGCAGTTGCTCGTGATCTTCAGATTCGCGTTGCCCTGGAACAGCGTGCCACGCGCATCGTCGCGCTTGAATTCGAGCTTGAGCGGCGGAAAGCTGCAGTTGCGGGCCTGACGGCGGAAGTGCCCGCGCGCACGCAGGGTAGCAGGAAACGTCTTCGATGAACCGTCGGGGAGCGTGTACGTCAGCCGGGCCGGATGCGGCTTGAACTTCGTGCTGTCGCGATCACGGAGCACGGTACGCAGGTCGGTCACCAGTGTGACCTCCAGTGGCATCGTGTCACGAAAGAGTCCTTGTGCGACGGCCGGACGTGCCAGCAATACCGCACACATGCTCGCAGACATCACCAGTGACCGAATCATTTCTTCATCTCCACGAGGCGGACGCCACCATCCGGCAGCTGCTTCAGCGTGTGATGCACGACACCTGGCGTGATGTTCTCGTGCATTGCCACGCCATACTCGATCACCTTCACTCCCTCGCCCGCCTTCGCCTTGCCCATGTACTTCCAGCGGGTGAACAGATCAGTGAAGGCTCGCTCACATGCGACCTTCGTGGCTTCGGAGTCGGTGGTGTGTACGCGCAACATGTGCGTGTAGTCGGGGCGCTCGTCCTCGGCGGCATCCGGGGCGTTGCGTTTCCGGCGCCGCCACGCGCGATCCGCCAGCGCCTCGAGCTGCTCGGGAGCGAGGTCGGCGAGAATCTCGTCGTCCAGCTTCGATACGAACGTACCGGTCCGGTTTGCATCCTGCAGCACCTTCTGCAACCGCTGACCCGCCTGCCTCCCTTCCATCGCCGGCGCGCGGCCGAAGTCCGAGGTCCAGAGGCCGAGGATCAGGATGTTGTACATGACCGAGATGGCGAAGGCCACCGGCGGATCGACGGCGGCGGCGAGCCCGATGCCGGTGACGACGAAGATGTTCACCGCATCCTTGCTGTCGTCGAGCGTGGTGCGAAACCGCACCGCCGCCACGATGCCGCCGAGCGAGAAGGCCAGCGCGAGCGAGTGCTTGACCAGCACCACGATGCCCGCCACGATCACCGGCAGGATCAGGAAGGTCTGCACCACCGACTGCTGGTAGCCGCGCTTGTGCCTCGTGTAGGTGTAGATCCAGGTCACCGGCAGCGCGGTCATGAACGCCGAGAACATCGCGATCATCGTCGGAATCAGGGCCGGCCCGTTCTCCTGACCGCGCGGCCCCGCGGTGCCCCGACTTTCGGCGACGAGGCCTCCCAGTTCGTTGCCGCCCAGCGCTCCGAAGTCGGCGGGCATCAGATCACGCACCAGCCACCAGAGGCCCGCCGTGAGCCCGTACCAGGCCACGGACCGCAGGATCACCCGGAGGAGCGGGCGGTTGTCGTTCTCGTTCATCTGGAGGTGCCGGGTCAGGAGAAGGATGTCAGGGCGAAAGTGCGACCGGTGACAGGGAAGGGCAACGGGGTGAACCGATGGATGGTCTCAGCGCAGGTCTGCGGTGTACCGTTCAGGAACATGCCACACCGAGTCCTCGTGACCGCCCTGACGGTCTCCGCCCTCGTGAGCGTCGGTGCCTGCGCCCACGCCCAGCCACCGCGTCCCACGCCGGCACCGGCAGCAGCGGTGCGCCCGACGCTGGTGGTGTTCGTCACCATCGATCAGATGCGTGGCGATTACTTCGCCCGTTTCGGCGCTCAGTTCACCGGCGGCCTGCACCGCTTCGACGCGGCGGGCGCGCACTTCACTCGCGCCTATCAGGACCACGCCAACACCGAGACGGCGCCCGGCCACGCGGCCACGCTGTCGGGTCGCTATCCCGTTCGCACCGGCATTGCGGGCAACTCGGCAGGCGTGAACGACGCAGACAGCCCGTTGCTGGATGCGCCCGAGATGGGCGCGTCCCCGCGACGCTTCATCGGCACCACGCTGCTCGACTGGATGCGCAAGGCGGACCGGCGCACCCGATACCTCTCCGTTTCGCGCAAGGATCGCGGCGCCATTCTGCCGATCGGCCGCGCCCGCGGTGACGTGTACTGGTACTCGAGCACCGGTCGCTTCACGCAGAGCACGTATTACGCGAACACGCTGCCGCGATGGGTGCAGGAATTCAACCGGCAGGAGCCGACCGCTCGGTACGCCGGCTGGACCTGGACTCCGCTGCTGCCCGACTCCGCCTACGCCGAGGCCGATAGCGTGCCGGTCGAATCGAGTGGGCAGCAGTTCACGTTTCCGCACGTCATCCCCGATGAGCCGTCGCTCGCCGCTGGTGTCCTGCTCGCGTTTCCGCCAATGGACGAACTGACACTGCGCTTCGCGCTCGAAGGGGTGCGCCAGTTGCAGCTCGGCGCCGATCCGACGCGCACCGACCTGCTCAGCATCTCGCTCTCGACCACCGACGCCGTAGGCCACCGCTTCGGACCCGACTCGAAGGAGCTGCACGATCAGATGCTGCGCGTGGATCGGTATCTCGGTGTCTTCCTCGACTCGCTGTTTGCGGTGCGCGATTCCACGCGCGTGATCCTGGCGCTCACGGGCGATCATGGCGTGACACCGTTCCCTGGTGTGCGCTCCACGGTGACGCCGAATCCCGGTGCGCGCTTCGTGGATATCATGCCAGTGTTCGACACCGCGTTCGCACAGCTCGCGGCGCGCGGCGTGGACATGACGCAGCTGGCCGTGAATGACGGCGCCCTGCTGCTCGGTGACACGACGTCATTCCGCAAGGCGCGGATATCAGCGGACTCGGTCGCCCGCGCGATCGCCGCCCAGGTGCGCGCGATTGCTGGTGTCCACCGCGTGGACATGCTGAGCGATCTGGCGCGCGCCGACACCACGCAGGACCTGCTTGCCCGCCGCTGGTTGCGCATCTTCGCGCCTGGCGGGGAGGTGCGCTTCGTCACCACCCTCGATCGGTTCAACTATCCGGCCGGTGCTCGCAATGCGATGCACGGCTCGCCGTGGGATGAGGATGCGTGGGTCCCGGTGATGTTCTGGGGTGCGCCGTTTCGGCCGGGCAAGTACGATGCTCGCGCGCACGTCGTGGACATGGCGTCCACGCTGGCCGACGTGCTCGGCATCCGGCCGCTCGAGCGGTTGGACGGTGTGGTCTTGCGGGAGGCGCTGCGCACGCCGGCGCCGTGATTCAGCGGGTGGGATCTGGGTTCAGGGCCGCGGAGCGGCGGCGGTGAACTGCGTGATGTACCGTGGGCAAGGATTGGCGATCGTCACCACGTTGGCGAGGACGATCGTGACGGCGCGGCCTGGTGATGGGCGATGCGGCG
>JBBSCZ010000078.1:0-12567 GCA_038249795.1 Gemmatimonadales bacterium
CCATCTAGTGTGATGTGCCGGACGACGGCAGATGGCAACCCGAAGCATTGCCTCCTTCTCACGAACCGGCGAGATTATCGGATGGCATGGTTTCGCAAGGAAAGGAAGCCCCGGCAGCCCCGGCGCGAGAAGCTCGAGATCCCGCGCGACGCGTGGGTAAAATGCGAGGCGTGCAGCCATACGGACATCCGCGAGAATTTCGAGCGTAATCTGAATGTCTGCCCGAATTGTGACTACCACCGCCGCATCCGCGCCAGTGACTATCTTTCGATTCTTCTCGATGAAGAGACGATCGACGAGACGGAGACCGAGCTGCGGTCCATCGATCCACTCGGTTTTCCGGACTATCCGGCGCGATTGAAGAAGTCGCTCATGAATGCGGGCGATCAGGATGCCGTGATCACGGCTACTGGGCGCATCGCCGGCATGCCGTTGAATGTCGGTGCGATGGACTTCGCCTTCATGGGCGGCTCGATGGGCTCCGTGGTCGGCGAGAAGCTGTCGCGGCTCGGGCAACATTCCCTCGAGAAGAAGTTCCCGCTGGTGATCGTGTCGGCTTCCGGCGGGGCGCGCATGCAGGAAGGGGTGCTCTCGTTGATGCAGATGGCGAAAGTGTCCGCGATGCTGTCGATGCTGGCCCAACGCCGCATCCCCTACATCTCCGTGCTCACCAACCCGACCACCGGCGGTGTCAGTGCCAGCTACGCCATGCTGGGTGACGCGATCATCTCGGAGCCGGGCGCCGTGATCGGATTCGCGGGTCCGCGCGTGATCAAGTCGACGATCGGACAGGACCTGCCGGATGGATTTCAGACGGCGGAGTTCCTCATGGAGCACGGCATGCTCGACGCCGTGGTACATCGTCACGAGCTGAAGGCGACCGTGGGACGTCTGTTGCGACACATGACCGGCAAGCCCGCCGCGACAGGCTGGTCGGCGGCCTGAGCACGACCATGGGTGGCGACGCGGCGTCTCCGGACTACCGCGCGGCCATCGCGGCACTGGCGTCCCGCACCACGCATGGGGTGCGGCTCGGCCTCGATCGAACGCGAGCGCTCCTCGAAGCCTGCGGGTCGCCGCACGAGAGACTGCGTGCCTTGCACGTGGCCGGTACGAACGGAAAGGGAAGCACCTGCGCCACGCTGGACGCCGTGTTGCAGCAGCAAGGCTTCCGCACCGGTCGTTATTCCTCACCGCACCTGATCGACTTCAACGAGCGTGTGCTGGTCAACGGTGCGCCGGTGCGCGAATCGCGCGTGATGCAATGGCTCGATGCGCACCATGCGGACATCGAGCGTCTCGGTGCAACGTTCTTCGAGGCGACGACGGCGATGGCTTTCGACCTGCTGGTGCAGGCCGACGTCGACATCGCGGTGATCGAAGTCGGACTCGGCGGGCGGCTCGACTCGACGAACGTCGTCACGCCGCTGGTGGCGGCGGTCACGGCGATCGGACTCGATCATCGTGAGTATCTGGGCGACACCCTCACCGCGATCGCGTTGGAAAAGGCCGGCATCTTCAAGTCCGGCGTGCCGGCGGTGATCGGCGAACGCGACCCGGCCGTGATCGCGACACTGCGTGACGCAGCGGAACGCGCCGGTGCCAGCGACATCGTGATCGCGGCGGAAACCTTGCCGCTGCGGTCGGTGACGCTGACTGCTGCCGGAACCGAGATCGTGCTCGGCGATGGCGAGGCCACGCTTCGCCTCACCAGCGCATTGATGGGAGAACACCAGGCACAGAACGTGGCCACCGCAGTGGCCGTGCTGCGTGCCGCAGGCGGGCGCTGGACGCCGTCCCCGCTGGCCCTGTCGGACGGTGTGCGCGCGACCAGGCTGGCGGGACGTTTTCAACGCATCGGACCCTGGCTGTTCGACGTGGCGCACAATCCCGACGGCATGGCCACGGTCGTTCGTTCGCTCACGGCAATGCCGCTGCCGCGGCCGATTGCCGCAGTGGTCTGTGTGCTGTCGGACAAGGATTGGCGCACCATGCTCGACAACCTGCTTCCCGCCATCGACCAGCTCTGGCTGACGGAGGCGCCGAGCGCTCCGGCGTCGCGACGCTGGCCGCTCGACGACGTGGTGGCATATGCGCGAGCGCGTGCCGGCGATCGTATGCAGGTGATGGCAAGTCCCGACTTTGGCCAGGCGTTGGCGCTGGCGCCGCAGTCGGCGTCAACCGTGCTCGTGACCGGGTCATTTCACACGGTCGGAGATGCGATGGAGCGGTTGGAGATCGATCCCCTTGGCGGGTAAGTTTACCGGATGGCCTCGATTCGACCACTGAACGGTTTTCGCGAATTCTACCCACCGGCATTTGCTGAGCGCGCGCATATTTTTGCGGTGTGGCGTCGGGTGGCGGCGCGCTACGGTTTCGTGGAGTACGATGGTCCTCCACTCGAGCCGCTCGAGCTGTATACGAAGAAGAGTGGTGCCGAGATCGTCGACCAGCTCTACAATTTCGTCGACAAGGGTGGGCGTGATGTCGCGTTGCGGCCCGAGATGACGCCGACGGTGGCGCGCATGGTGGCCGCCCAGGCCAACGCGCTGCGAAAGCCGGTCCGCTGGTTCTCGATCCCGCAGCTGTTCCGCTACGAGCGTGCGCAACGCGGCCGCCTGCGTGAACATTTCCAGCTGAATGCAGACATCTTCGGCGACGGCGGCGAAAGTACCGATGCGGAGCTGCTGGCACTGGTGATCGACATGCTGCGCGAGTTTGGCCTGTCGAGTGACGATGTGCGCGTGCGGCTCTCCGATCGCCGGCTGCTGAATGCGGTGCTCAGCGCACTGGGCCATCCCGACGATCGCAATCCCGCCATCTATGGCGTGCTGGACAAGCTGGACCGCCAGCCGCGCGAGCTGTCGGTCGAGAAGTTGATCACCGCAGGCTGCAGCAATGCGCAGGTCGATGCGCTGCTCACTCTCATCGAGTCGACGAATGTGCTCGGCGTGGCCGCTCTCACCGATGTGCTGCGCGAGGGTGATGGCGCGGCGCGGCTGACGGCGATGCAGGAGACGCTGGCGATGACGCAATCGCTCATCGGCACCGAGGTGATGCCGTGGGTACGCCTCGACCTCACGATCGTGCGTGGGCTGGCGTACTACACGGGCCTCGTCTTCGAGATCTTCGATGCGAAGGGAGAGCTGCGTGCGGTCTGCGGCGGCGGACGCTACGACGGCCTGCTGCAGGCGCTTGGCGGCGTCGACATGCCGGCCGCTGGTTTCGGTTGGGGTGACGTGGTGCTGGGTGAGCTGCTGCGTGACCGCGGCCTGCTGCCATCCACACCGCCATCGCCGGAGTTCTGGGTGGCCGCGGCGGACGATGTCGATGCCGGGACAGTGCGTTCCGCGGTTGGCGCACTGCGTCGTGCCGGCCGGCGCGTCGAGTATGCGCTGCGTCCGCAGCAGCTCAGCAAGCAGTTGAAGGCCGCCGTGAGTGCCGGTGCCGCGCAGGCGCTGATCCTGCGCGCCGACGCGCCCGGCGAGGCCGTGGTGCGCGACCTGACGAGTGGGACGGAACGATCGGTGGTACTGGCGACCTGGCTCGCCGATCAGCGGTGAGCAGCCAGAATCCCCAACAGCCGGTGCCTTCGTGCACCGACGGAGCAGCATGAGCGACGACAAGAAGCTTCCGACGCGCGCCGAGGATTTCAGCGCCTGGTACAACGAACTGGTGCTGAAGGCGGAGCTGGCCGACTACTCGCCGGTGCGCGGCTGCATGGTGATCCGTCCCGATGGCTACGGCATCTGGGAGCGCATGCAGATGGCGCTCGACCACATGTTCAAGGCCACCGGGCATCGCAACGCGTACTTCCCGCTGTTCATTCCGGAAAGCTTCCTGAAGAAGGAGGCGAGCCATGTGGAAGGATTCGCGCCGGAACTCGCGATCGTCACTCATGGCGGTGGCTCGAAGCTCGAAGAGCCCCTGGTGGTGCGCCCCACCTCCGAAACGATCATCTACCACATGTTCGCGAAGTGGCTGCAGAGCTATCGCGATCTGCCGTTCCTGTACAACCAGTGGGCCAATGTCGTTCGCTGGGAGATGCGCACGCGCCTCTTCCTGCGCACCACCGAATTCCTCTGGCAGGAAGGCCATACGGCGCACGCCACGCAGGAAGAAGCCGAGGCCGAGACGCGGCAGATGCTCGGCGTGTACCGCACGTTCATGGAACAGTGGATGGCCATGCCGGTCATCACCGGCCAGAAGACCGAGAGTGAGAAGTTCGCCGGCGCGCTGCGCACCTTCTCGTGCGAGGCGATGATGCAGGACAATCGCGCGCTGCAGGCGGGCACCTCGCACAACCTCGGCCAGAACTTCTCGAAGGCGTTCGATCTCACGTTTCAGACCGAGGCCGGCGGCATCGAGCACGCCTGGAATACGAGCTGGGGCGTGAGCACCCGATTGATCGGTGGACTGGTGATGACGCACGGCGATGATAACGGCCTGCAGATCCCGCCGCGCCTCGCGCCGATCGAGGTGGTGATCGTTCCGATCTGGAAGACCGAGGAAGAGCGCGCAATGGTGTTCGAGATGGCGCACAAGGTGAAGAAGGACATCAGCGGACGTGAGCGTGGCTTGACCAGTCGCGTGACGGCGCATGTCGACGACCGCATCGGCATCAAACCGGGCGCGAAGTACTATCACTGGGAACTGCGTGGCATCCCGATCCGCATGGAGATCGGCCCGCGCGATGTGGCGGCCAACCAGTGCGTGCTGGTACGACGTGACGTGAAGGGGAAGAATGCCGTGTCGCTGGACGGTGTGCTGGACACGATTCATGCGATGCTCGATACGATGCAGTCCGACATGTTCGCGGCCGCCGTCGCTCGACGCGAAGCACACACATATCGCGGCGACATCACGTACGATCGCTTCAAGGAGATCATGGACGGTCCGGGAGGCTTCGTCTACGCCGGCTGGAACGGCGACCCTGCGGTCGAGGCGAAGGTCAAAGAGGAAACCAAGGCGACCATTCGCTGCATTCCCGATCCCGAGTTCCGTTCACCGGTAGCGCCGACGCGTTGCATGGTGACCGGTGAGCCGGCGAAGTACGAGGTCGTATGGGCGAAGGCATATTGACGACGGGATTCTGGCGGCGCGACGGAATCCTCGTCTGTGAAGACGTTGCACTGACCACGATTGCCGCCGCCGTCGGAACACCCACGTACGTCTACTCGGCGGAGTCGATCCGCGCCGCGTATCGGTCGCTGTCCACCGCGCTCGCCGGTCTGCCGGTGCACATCCACTACGCGATGAAGGCCAACTCGAACCTTGCCGTGCTGCGCGTGGTGCACCAGTGCGGCGCCGGGGTGGACGTGGTGTCGTCGGGTGAGCTGCATCGTGCTCGGCTGGCGGGGTTCTCCGGGCAGGACATTGTTTTTGCCGGCGTCGGCAAGACGCGTACAGATCTCGAGTACGCGCTCGACGCCGGTGTGCAGTCAGTGAACGTGGAGAACGAAGCCGAGCTGGAATTGCTGTCGGAACTCGCGATCGCGCGAGGTACCGTGGCACCGGTGTCGCTGCGCATCAATCCCGGTGTCGGGAACGTGACGGCGGGGCACGCGTACATCGCCACCGGCGAAGAGGGCACGAAGTTCGGCATTCCGCTCAGTCGTGGTATCGCGGCGGCCTTACGCACTGCGGAACTGCCCGGCCTCGAGCTGGTCGGGCTGGCGATGCACATCGGTTCGCAGATCGCCGAGGTCGGCGCCTTCGCGGACGCACAACGCCGTCTTCGTGATCTGCTCGATGCGATCCGCGCTGCTGGCGTCGCGACGGTGCGATCAGTGGATGTCGGCGGCGGTTTTTCGATTGCCTATCGCGATGATGAGCCGGTCGCGGACCTGACGAGCTTTGCGCGCGTCTTGCGCGACACGTTCGGCGATGCCGGCGTGGAGCTGATCGTGGAGCCGGGACGCTTTCTGGTCGCCGAAGCGGGCGTGCTGCTGACCGAGGTGCTGTACCGCAAGGAGAGTGGCGCGAAGCATTTCATGATCGTGGACGCTGGCATGAACGACCTGCTTCGGCCGTCGCATTACGAGGCGCACCATGGCATCGAGCCGGTACTGCCGGTGGCGGCGCCGGTGCAGATGGTGGACGTCGTGGGTCCGGTCTGCGAGACGGGCGACTTTCTGGCGCTGAATCGAGCAATGCCTGATGTCAGCGCCGGCACGCTGCTGGCCGTCTTTCACGCCGGTGCATATGGCTACGTGATGAGTTCCAACTACAACTCTCGTCCGAATCCTGCCGAGGTGCTGGTGGATGGTGACAGGTGGGCAGTGGTGACGGTTCGGCAGACCCTCGATGAACTCGTGCGCGACGAGCGCCTCTCCCCAGAATGGAGATCGGCCTGATGCGCATCGGACTGATGGCGGATACGCACGACCGCGTCGACGCCGTCGCGGAAATTGCGCGCCGCATGGCGGCAGGCGGCGTGGGATACGTCATCCACGCCGGCGATTTCTGCGCTCCCTTCGCACTCAAGCCCATTCAGGAACTGCAGCTGGCGCTCAGTGGAGTGTTCGGGCGCAATGATGGGGATCATCAGGCGCTGCGTGCCATGGCCATGACGGGACTCGGTTCGGAGCTGTTCGAGTCACCGCACAGCTTCGAGCTGCTGGGCAAGAGCATTCTCGTGGTGCATGATCTGAACGACGCGGCGACTCGTTCGGTCGAGTCACACGACATCGTGATTCATGGTTTCACGCATCGCGAGGAGATGAAGACTCGCGGCAAGACGCTGATCGTGAATCCCGGTGAGGCCTGCGGCTGGCTGCACGGCTCGCCGACCGCAGCGATACTCGATCTCGACACTCGTCAGGTCGAAATCATAAAACTGACTGAAGAGAACTGGAGCAATCGGTGAGCAGTCGCATCCTGATCATCGACTGCGGATCCCAGTTTACGCAGCTCATCGCACGCCGAGTCCGTGAGGCACGCGTCTTCTCCGAGATTCATCCGTCGACGCGATCACTGGAATGGATCCGCGCGTGGAATCCGACCGGGATCATTCTCAGCGGCGGTCCCAGCTCCGTGACCGATGTCGGCGCACCGACGATCGATCCGGCGCTGCTCGACGTGGCGCCGGTGCTTGGCGTCTGTTACGGCATGCAGCTGATCGCTCATCTGGAAGGTGGTAGCGTGATCGGTGGCGGCCGCCGCGAGTATGGTCGCGCCGATGTGGAAGTGATGGAGTCGGCTGGTCTTTTCGCCGGCTTCGAGGTGGGTGACCGGTCGCAGGTCTGGATGAGCCACGGTGATCACGTCGAAGCAGTGCCACCCGGCTATGTGCAGACGGCACGCAGTGGTACGACGGTGGCCGGCTTCCGTCATGAGTCGAAGCCGATCCACGCCGTGCAGTTCCATGCGGAGGTGATGCACAGCGTTCGTGGTGCCGAGATGCTGCAGAACTTTCTGTTCGCGGTCTGTCACTGCACTCCCGACTGGACGCCGGGCCACTTCATCGACCAGCAGATCGCGAGCATCCGCGCGCGTGTCGGCGACGCGCAGGTGATCTGCGGGTTGTCGGGGGGCGTGGACAGTGCGGTCGCGGCGGCGCTGGTGCACAAGGCGATCGGCGACCAGCTGACCTGCATCTTCGTGGATAACGGCCTGCTGCGGTTGCATGAACGCGAGCAGGTCGAGCGCACGTTCGCGTCGGGGCTCGGCATCAAGTTGATCACCGTGCGTGCCGAGCAGCAGTTTCTCGATGCGCTGGCTGGGCAGGCCGAGCCCGAGGTGAAGCGCAAGCAGATCGGTGCGACCTTCATCCGCGTGTTCGAGCAGGCCAGCGACGACGCAGGCAAGGGTGCGAAATTCCTCGTGCAGGGCACGCTCTATCCTGATGTGATCGAGTCAGTCAGCGCGACCGGCGGACCGTCGGCGACGATCAAGACTCATCACAACGTGGGTGGGCTACCCGCGGACATGCAGTTCACGTTGATCGAGCCACTGCGCGAGCTTTTCAAGGACGAAGTGCGCAACGTGGGTCGTGAATTGGGATTGCCGGAGGAGATGGTCGGCCGCCATCCGTTTCCTGGGCCCGGCCTCGCGATCCGCATTCTGGGCGAGGTGAACACGCATGCGCTCGACATCCTGCGCAAGTCGGACGCGATCTACCTCGAGGAGATTCGCGCCGCTGGATTGTATCCGGACATCTGGCAGGCCTTCGCGGTGTTTCTGCCGGTGCGCTCAGTGGGCGTAATGGGCGACGGTCGCACCTACGAGCATGTGATCGCGCTGCGTGCCGTGACCAGTACCGATGGCATGACGGCCGACTGGTATCCATTTCCATACGACGTGCTGGGTCGGATCTCCAATCGCATCATCAACGAGGTTGACGGCGTGAACCGCGTCGTCTACGACATCAGCTCGAAGCCGCCAGCGACGATCGAGTGGGAGTGATTCGGTGGCAGCCGAAGGCGTGCGCTCCACGCCCCGTCTGCTGCTGATGCTGCCAGAGATGCCTGCGATGGGAAATGTGGCGTCCGGCCGCTAGAGCTTCTTCTCGGCGAGCAGTGCCATGAAGTCTTCTGGGGTCGCGAGGGCCGTCAACTTCTCCGGCACATCCGCTTCCTTGCCGAACTGCGCGATCTTGCCGAGCACCGGGAGATACTGGTTCGACACTTCGAGTGGTGGCGCGACGATCAGAAAGAAGAAGTGGACCGGCTTGTCGTCCATCGCCTTGAAGTCGATACCGGCCGACTTCCGGCCAAACGCCACGCGGAGCTTGTTGACCACGAGGGAACGACAGTGCGGGATCGCGATCCCGCGACCGATTCCGGTGGACCCGAGATTCTCTCGTCGCTTCAACATCTTGAAGAGCATCCCCTCGGATTTCTCGTCGATCTTCAGAAGCCCGATGAGCTCCTTCAGGATGTCATCCTTGGTGCTGCCCTGAAGATCGAGCTGTACGGCATCGAGGGAGAAAAACTCGCGCAGTTCCATCGGGTTCCTTGAGCCGGCCATTAGCGCCGGATCGCGTCGTGCAGGTGGCGGGCAGCCATTGGTCAGCCCGG
This sequence comes from Gemmatimonadales bacterium, assembly GCA_038249795.1. Taxonomy (GTDB): domain Bacteria; phylum Gemmatimonadota; class Gemmatimonadetes; order Gemmatimonadales; family Gemmatimonadaceae; genus JACMLX01. The sequence goes on from JBBSCZ010000078.1 coordinate 9,021, forward strand.
GGGGAACTGGCGAACCTACCCCGCCGCTCCGGGGGTGTCAAACGCACGAAAACTGCGCGAGGCGAGCAGGGCGGCATATCTTTCATACATGGAATTTCCGTATCCGACGGGTCACCAGGTCCCGCTCTTCCTCGCGCCGATGGCGGGGGTCTCCGAATCGCCATTCCGCCGGCTCTGCCGTGCCCACGGCGCGGACGTCGTCGTGACCGAGTTTCTGTCGGCGGAGGGTATTCGCCGAGAGAACGAAGCCACCATTGCGAAGCTGCGTTTCCTGCCTGAGGAACACCCCATCGGGGTGCAGATCTTCGGCGCCGACCCGGTGGCGATGGGTGAGGCGGCTGCGCTTGTGACCGATGTCTTCCAGCCGGATTACGTCGACATCAACTTCGGCTGCCCGGTGAAGAAGGTCGTCAGGCGGAACGGCGGCTCAGGGTGTCTGCGCGATCTCGACCTGGTGCAAACCGTCATTCGTGCCGTGGCGAAGAGCACCCATCTACCGGTCACGGTCAAGATCCGCAGCGGCTGGAACGAGGAGATGCGTGATCCGGTGAAAATCGCGCTCCGATGCCAGGATGCCGGTGCCCGCGTGCTCGCGCTGCATCCGCGTACGCGTACGCAGATGTATTCCGGCCACGCGCACTGGGACGAGATCGCTGCGGTGAAGGCGGCTCTGTCGATCCCGGTCATCGGCAACGGTGACATCAAGACGGCTGAGGATGCGCTCCGCATGCGCGTGGAGACGGGGTGTGACGCGGTGATGATTGCGCGCGGATCGTTCGGACAGCCATGGATCTTCAACCAGGCGCGCGCGCTGCTCGAGGGACGCACACCACCGCCGCCTCCGTCGGTAGAGGAGCGCTTCGGGATTGCGATCCTGCATGCCCGCATGGCGGACGTGTACGAAGCCGATCGCCGAGGCGCTGCCATCGAGTTCCGCAAGCACCTGGGGTGGTATTGCAAGGGGCTGCCCGGCTCGGCCAAGCTTCGTGAGCGACTGCATCAGGTCGATACGCTTGGGCAGGTCGAGGACATCTTCGGCGACTACCTGGCCAACCGGCAGCGCTATCTCGAGCCGCACGTGCCGGAGCCAGAGGGTCAGCTGCAGGGCGTGCGCGACGAGGGGTGATGCGTCGCGGTGCGTGGCGGCGCAACGGTTGAATCGTCCATGGGTGCGTCCGGCGATCTCCCCGTCGCGATCCGCACATCAGAGACTGGGTGCGTTCATGCGTGTGTGTCATCTGCCGATGCTTGATGGGCAGGAGTTGCCCGGCACCATTCCACCTTCGCTGAACGCCAGTCGCTCATCCACGCATCCGTGACGCACCCCTCGGCCCGTTCTCCGTTCAAGTATGTCGTGCTCGCCGGACCGTGGCTGTTCGCCGCGGTTGTCGCCACGCATCTGGCTGCACATCCGTTCACTCCGCCGCAGCGGCACGCCGCCAACACGGTCGTCGCTGTACTGTTCGCGCTGTTCACGGCCGGTATCGCGCTGCTGCTTCAACCAGGCACGACCGAGGCGCGTCGCCATGCGATCGGATACGCTGCTGGTCTCGTGGCACCACTTGCGGCCGTACTTGCGACACAGCTCACCGGAGTGCACTCGGTGGCGTTTGTCGTTGCCTGTCTCTGCGCGCTCGGTGCGATGGTCGCTACAGGATGGCGGGGAGTATGCATTGGAAGTGCCGGGGTTTCCCTCGTCACGTTCGCGTCGCCAGCGCTCGCAGGACAGCCCACGGTGCTCTTCGACGATGTCGCCTACGGGGTCGCGGTTCTGTCTGCCGTGACCGTGCTGCCGATGATTTACATGACGCGAGCTCCCCAGCGCACCGCGCTGGGTACGCTTTCAGCACTTCCGGCAAGGTCAGACGCACAGGAAGAGAGGTCACTCGAGTTCCGGGATGACTCCGATGATCAGGAGAGTGGCGTCGAGTCAACGGCGCTGCCATCGAGCACGCGCACCGAAGCGCTCACGCGCTATCTGCGCCAGATACGCGACACGCTTGGCGTCGGCGAGGTGGTCTATTGGGACGCGGCCCGCCCTGGCGAAACCCTGTTGCCCATCGCATGGGCTGGCGATGACAACGTCCGATGGACCACCGCGCACCATGAGATCGGCACCGCATTCGCCGCGGTGAAGAGTGCGTCGCAGGTCACGCGAGTGAAATTGCCCGGCGAAGGCGCGATGGCGGCCATCGCCGTTCCAGGCGCTGCGACCTTCGGTGGCGTGCTGTCCGTGCACGCAAAGAAGCTCAGCGTGTCGCACGATGTGCTGGAGCGGTGGATGCCGCGATTTGCCGATCATGTCGGTATGCTCGTACATCTCCTCGAGTCGCAGACCGAGTACACCAGGCAGAATCGGCAGGTGCAATCATTGCTGCAGGCGTCACAGGTGTTCCAGCAGCAGCGCACCATCGACACGCTGGGACAATCGATCTGCGATTCGGCGCTGACCGTGACCGGTGCGACGCGCGCGGCACTCGTGCGCTGGTATCCCGAGACGTCGACGGGTGTGATTCAGAGCGTCACGTCGGCGCATCACCTGCCGCGTGGTGAACCGGTGGCGTCCGACTCACTCGTCGGTCAGCTCTGCACTGCCGGATTGCCGCAGGTGTGGGAGGATGCGCAGCTCCTCGAAAGTGTCACTCCGGTGTACAATCAGGCACATTTCGTCACGCAACTGGGCAGCCTGAGCATCGTGCCGTTCAGGCAGGGCGGGGCAATCGGAGGCGCAATCGTCGTGGAAGGCGAGCATGCCGGCGGCCTGCTCATGCGTGACATGCGCAATGTGCGGCTTCTGGCGGCCGTTGCATCGGTATCACTGGAGACCGTCTGGCAGATCGAGGAAGCGACGAGACGCGCACGCACCGATGCACTGACCGGGCTTGCCAACCGCCGCACGTTCGACGAAGCACTCTCGCGTGCCATCGCCGAAGCCGACAGATTCGGGCATCACGTCGGCCTGGTTGTATGCGACGTGGACAATTTCAAGCGCGTGAACGATCTCTACGGTCGTGAGGTCGGAGATCAGGTGCTGCGGTCGATTGCCGCCTCTTTGTCGACCGGGGTGCGCGGAGTCGACCTGGTCGCGCGCCACGGCGGTGAGGAGATGATCATGCTGCTCGGCAAGGCCGATGTGGCGATGGCGTGGGAAGTGGCCGAGCGGATGCGGTCGACGATCGAGGCCATGACGATCGGCGTTGGCGAGCACATCATTCACGTGACCGCGTCGTTCGGCGTCGCCTCGTATCCCGAGTCGGCCCGCTTGGGTGACGAGCTCTTCCCGGCGGCCGACAAGGCGCTGTACGCTGCCAAGCGAGAGGGGCGGAACTGTGTCCGGTTCGCGCGGCCGCTGAGTTCGGAACAGGCGGACGAGGGGGAGGGTATCTCTGAGGACGGCGAGGGGGAATTCTAAGCGTCGAGAGGTGCGGCGCGGCGAGTCCTTCGCTAGCTTGACCATGTCGGGGGCGACTTGGCTTCGACGGGGATGTAGCAGTTACGGTAGCGTGTCGAGGTTCTCGGACTCCTCGTAAATCCATTCGGGAAAACA
>JBBSCZ010000079.1:0-12515 GCA_038249795.1 Gemmatimonadales bacterium
CGCTGCTCGAGTGCCCGGTCGAGATCGAAGCCGCCGATGTCCAGCACCTCCTCGAGCGCGACCTTCGCCTGTTCAGTGCGGGTGATTCGTGCTACCGCGTTCATGCTGCGGATCCGATGCTCGAGCGCGTCCAGCTCAGCGGGCGTGGCCAGATCGCACTTGTTCAGCAGAATCACGTCAGCGAACGCGAGTTGTTCGCGGCATTCCGAGGAGTCGTCGATATGCAGCAGCACATGCTTGGCGTCCACGATTGTCACGATGCCGTCGAGGCGCAGCTTGCTCTGCATCTCGTCATCGACGAAAAAGGTCTGCGCAACCGGCGCCGGGTCGGCGAGACCGGTGGTCTCGATCAGGATCGCATCGAGCCGGTCGCGGCGGTTCATCAGCGAGCCGAGAATCCGGATCAGATCACCGCGCACGGTGCAGCAGATGCAGCCATTGTTCATCTCGAAGATCTCTTCATCGGCGTTGATGACGAGATCGTTGTCGATGCCGATCTCACCGAACTCGTTCTCGATGACGGCGATCTTGCGACCGTGCTGCGCGGTGAGGATGTAATTGAGCAGCGTGGTTTTCCCGGAGCCCAGAAATCCGGTCAGTACCGTCACCGGGACGCGGGGGTCGGGTTGACGGTTGGCGTCGATCGGTGCGTGCTCACTGCTGATGGACGAGGTCATGACACGGGCTCCGGGGAAAAGCGTGAGTCCGCGTTCGCGGCGGACGGGGCAGGCGCCGCTGGGAAGCGCGCGAAGCGGTTGGCGTCGAATTCGGCAGGCAGTGGCAGCGCCGTACCAGCCGTGTGACAGGCGGTGGCCCACGCGAGCAGCGTCTCGAACTGCGCGGTCTCGGTGAGCCCGCCGAGCCAGACCGGCTCGAGTTCGGTCAGGATGCCGACGACGTTCATCTGGTCACAGGGGCCCAGACACTCGGAAATGGTGAGCTGCACGCGCGGATTGAGGCGTCGAGCGCGCCACTCCCGCTTCAGGAGCTCGACCGGCACGGCAGGCTTCAGCTTGTCGGTGCGCCCGCAGCAGCAGCCGCTGGCGCAGACGAGCACTTGCGCGATGGCGTGGCGTTTGGTGATGCGGGACATGACGTAAGGCCGTGAAAGACGGTGAGCTTCTACCGCGAATGATATGGCATTATCATAAACGGGCAAGAGGACTGCCGTCCTGCGCACCATGCGCCGGGATGATTCGACGCCCCACCCTGCGGCACCGCGCATGCACATCATGGAAGGGTATTTGCCGCTCGTTCACGCCCTCGCGTGGACAGCGGCGTCGACACCGTCGGTGGTGCAGGGCGCACGCCTCCTTGCACGCCAACCGGGGCAACGCGACGCCCGCATGCGCCTCTCTGCTGCGAGCGCGTTCACCTTTCTGCTCTCGGCGCTCAAGATCCCGTCCGTGGCGGGGAGCTGCTCACACCCCACGGGCACGGCGCTCGGCACGCTGCTCGTGGGCCCCGCCGTGATGGCACCGGTGACGGCACTGGTGCTCACCTTTCAGGCGCTCCTGCTGGCGCATGGAGGGATCACGACGCTCGGCGCAAACATCTTCGCGATGGGAATCGTCGGGCCGTGGGTCGCCGTCGCAGTATTCCAGTTGCTTCGCCGAGTCGGCTTGCCCTTCCTGTGGAGTGCGGGGGCCGCGGCCGTGATTGGTGATCTCGCCACCTATCTCACCACCAGCTTCCAGCTGGCGCTGGCGCACCCGGAGGCGGCCGGGTCGGTGCTCGCCGCGTTCACACGCTTCGCCAGCCTGTTCGCCATCACGCAGCTTCCGATTGCCTTTTTGGAAGGGGTGCTGACGGTGCTCGTCCTGCGCGCGCTGCCGGTGGAGACACTTGGTACCATGGCGCTACTTCAGCCGAGGGTGACACGCGACGCTGTCAATCGGACCTCGCGGCGTGGCGTGGTCCTGCCCGCAGTTATCGCGCTGGTCGCCGTGGCAATCGTGGGCCTCGGTCTCACTCCGGGAAAATTCACCGGCACCGACGATCGCGCGCGCGCACTGGTGTCCGCTGCGCCGCTCCCACGACTGATCGACACACCGGTGCCGTCGGCGACGACGGAGCGTGTGATTTTCGCGGCGCAGGGCGCGGCCGCACTCGTGATCCTGCTGCTGACGGTGGCTGGAGTGCGCCGGCGGCACGAGCGAGCGTGATACCGAATGCGCGCAACGAATGACACCCTCGGGGAGATCGATCAACTTCCTGTTTCCGCGCACACTCGGTGGACGGCGCAGCATCCGCTCGAGCGCATCGTCCTCCTCGGCGGTTTGCTACTTGGTGTGCTCGTGACTGAATCGACCGGAGCGGGGTTCGCGGCGCTGGTGACCACGACTGTTCTCGCCACGCATGGCGGCAACATCCCGCTGCGGAGGTGGATGTTCGCCTTGCTCCTGCCACTCGGCTTTCTCGTGCCGGCGGCGCTGGCGCTCGCCGTGCGCGTTGCAGCGGAGGGGAGCACGCTCCCCGCCGGCGTCGCGCTATCGCGTGATGGGCTGGCGCTCGGGTGGGGGGTGGTGGTGCGCACGCTGGCCTGTGTCAGCTGTACGCTGCTGTTCATCATGACCACGCCGGTGCACATCATCGCCCTGGCGATGCGGCGCGCCGGCGCGTCGGCGTCGCTCAGCGACACCGTGCTCATCACGGCACGACTGATACAGCTGCTTGGGGAGCGTATGGTCACTATTTCGCGCACGCTGGTGCAGCGACACGGCACCAGCTCGTGGCGCGCGCGACTGCGTTCCGTGAGCCTGCTGGGTGCGACGCTCCTGGTGGATTCGCTGGAGCGCTCCACGCGCCTCGAGCGCGGCCTCGCTGGTCGCGGTGGCCTGACCGGCGATGCGATCGCACGGCCGGCGTGGCTGGCCCTTGATCGCGCACGGCTCGGCGTTTCGATCATGCTGCCTGCGGCGGTGGTGCTGACCGGTGCGTACACCGTGCGAGCGCTCTGCGTCGCGGCTGGATGGGTGCGTTGACTGCCCGCACGCACCGCTGGCTCGATCCACTCGAAGCCGCCAACAATCCCGGTGCGTTTCTGGTGGTCGAGAATGTGTCAGCCGCGTACACGGCCGGCCACCTGGCACTCCGACAGTTTTCGTGCAGCGTCGCACGAGGAGAACGCGTCGCGCTGCTCGGTGCCAATGGGTCAGGTAAGACCACCAGTTTACTGGTATTGGCCGGTGCCCTCGCCGCGCACGCTGGCACGATCTGCATGCCTGACCTCGCGCTGGTGCAGACGTCCGGCGCGTTGCGGGCGTGGCGTCAGCGCGTTGGCCTCGTGCTCGCTGATCCTGATGACCAGCTGATCGCGCCGACCGTCGCCGACGACATTGCGTTCGGACCCAGGAACATGGGTTTGGCTGACGCAGATGTGTCTTTGCGTGTGGGTGAGGCGGTCGAGGCGCTCGGCATCGAAGCGCTGCTGCCGCGTGCCATTCACCGCCTCAGTCTCGGGGAGCGGAAGCGCGTGGCGCTGGCCGGCGTACTGGCGCTGCGCCCGGACGTGCTGTTGCTCGACGAGCCGACGACCGGGCTCGATCGCCGAGGCCGCGAGGGCCTGCGCGCGCTGCTCGCGGCGCGCCGTCGTGCCGGCACCACGATTCTGATCGCGACGCATGACACGGACTTCGCATGGGATTGGGCAGACCGGGCGATCGTGCTGGAGGCGGGGCGCGTGATTGCGTCGGCGACACCGGCTGTGGTGCTCACCGATCGTGATGTGCTTGATCGGGCGTGGCTCGACCGACCAGCCGCCGCCGGCAAGGCTGCGGGGAGTTGACGGGAGGCGCCGTCGAGCGGTGGCTGTATGCTGGTCTGCATGACTTCGACTTCGCGATGCTCATGTACCGGCGGCCACTGTGGGACGTCGTGATGATCGGCATGTCGATCGGCGGGGTGCTGCTCGCGGTGACTGGCGTGGTGCTGTCCTGGAGAACGGCACGGCAGTGGACGACTGGATCGAAGCGGGTGCGACGGCGATGATGTCCTTCTTTGCTCCCCGTTCCCCCGCCGATCCGGCGCAGGTGTCACGCATCAAGGCATGGGCCCAGGAACTGCTCGCCACGGATCCGGCGGTACCGATGCTCGTCACGGAACTTCGGTGCACGGAGCCCGGGTGCGCACCTCTGGAGACGGTGATTGCGCTGCTCGGTGTGCCTGGAGGCACGGTGCAGTACACCGTGCACAAGCCGCTGAGCGATGTGTGCCGCGACGATCTGGTGGGACTGCGACCAAAGGGGCGCTGAGTCGCAGATTTTGTCTACCGACGCGCTTGGCATTGCGGGAATGGTCGTACTAGTGCGCGGCGACGCCGACATCATCGGTGCAATCGTGGTGGCGGCAGCGGTTTCGGTCGCGGGTCGGCCGCAGCGTTGGCCACTGCGGTCGGCGTCTCGAATGGCATGCGTTTCGTCACCGCGGCAGACGCGCCTGTCGCCGAGCGTGAAATAGCGGTTCGGCGGGGTGCGCGCATCATCCGGCAACTCGCTGGCCAGGCGCAGCCGCCCCGAATCGATGGCCTCGCGCAGCGTGACCTCCGCAGAATTCCGCATATCGCACCTCGTATTCTTCTCACCCGGAGCTCCGGAGAAAGCTGAGCAGTGCGTTTTCGTCGCGCGTCAAACCCTTGCGAGAACGGGAGTGCGTAAGCACTTGGTTCCACTTCTGTTCCAGGCTCGGATCGTGATACGCCTGAAGAATGCGCGGGTGGATGTAACCGGAGCGACAGACTGCTGGCGTGTTGCCAAGCTGGCTCGCTACCGCCTTCAGCGCCAGCGTCAGTCGCGCCGCAGGTGCGCCGTCAGTGTCGCGTTGTGCGGACAGCTGTGTCGCGGCCAGCAGACTCCCGGCCCACGTCCGAAAGTCCTTCGCCGAAAATGACTCGCCCGTGATCGCGCTGATGTAGTCGTTGACATCACGCGAGTCCACACCCCGGGCCGCGCCGTCATCGCCATGATACTGAAACAGGGACTGGCCAGGCAGTTCGCGACAGCGGCGCACGAGCCGCGCCAGCCGGCGATCGTTGACGCGCACAGGATGCGCCTTGCCCATTTTTCCGATGAACTGGAAGCGAAGCGTCTCTCCACTGAAGTGCACGTGGCGATTACGCAGCGTCGTCAGGCCAAAGCTATGATTGGTGCGGGCGTACTCCTCGTTTCCGATTCGAATGCGGGTGGTCTCGAGTAACCGCACCACAATGGCCAGCACGTGTTCGCGCGACAGGTCGTTGCGCTCCAGATCCGCCATGACGCGAGCTCGGATGGCTTTCCCGTATGGGTTCTGGTCGTCGCGTGGCGTCCAGTCCAGGCGGTCCCGGGTCGAGGGACTTCAAGCGCAGTATCGCGCGAGCCGGGTCGCGAAGGCAATTGAATGCTTACTGAGTTGTCGTTATCATGAAGAAGGTGCGGGTGTTATTTTTTTGATCCCGCGCGATCGACCTCTGTGCCGACAGCAGTTCGGTGCAGGCGTGATGCGCTGTTGGCAGCGTCAGCATTTCGAGATGGATGGTGGCTTGAGCGACGAGTCTCCGCTTGTCCATCGTCTTCGGGGGCTCGGCACGCTTGACCGGACACAATTGATATTCGCGGGCGTGTGTCTTCGCGTGTGCGTGTCGACGGAAGCCTCGCGCGAACCTCGGGTCGTCTCGCGGATGATCGCGAGACATTGGCTCGGTCGATGTGGTCTCTCTCTCTGGAGCTGTTCTGAATGGATCGACTATCGCGACATGGGCTGAGTGTCGTGTTGCTCTCGACACTCATTGCTGGTTGCGCCACGTTTCGCGGCACGGCATCCGGCAGCGATTCGCCAACTGTGATGGCGCGCGCAACCCGCTGCTTCGATCTAAAGGCGTTGTCTGACTCCGATCGAGTCGTTGCCGAAAAAACGCTGCTCGAGTTTTCAGATCGCGAAGGGCTGTACACGCTGGCGGATGGCCTGAAGCCGATGTCCAGCGATGTGAGGAACCTGCAGCTGCGGATAGCGCCGACGCTGGATACGGTGCCGCTGCTCGAGCTCGACCGCCTGCGGCGCGTGGTCGCGACGCTGACGTGTGGTGAGATCGGCATGCTGGTGCAAGTGTTCACGAACGCGTACAAGCGCCCGGACAGCACGACGGTTCGGAGCGCATCGCTGGCCATCTACCACCGCCGCGCGCTGCGCGACGCCATCGTGCGACAGAAAGTTTTTTTTGGCCGGCTGGGCGTGACGCCATCGGCCGAGCCGGGCGATGTGCTGTCGGCGGTGGAGAATGCTCCGCGTGCCGATCGCTGGCGCGGCTACGGCTTTCTGTTCGGCGACCCGGATGACGCGGTCGAGTTTTTTGTGGATGCCGGCGTACGTGGCGACAGTGCGAAGCAGCTCGTGCCACGCGATTTCCGTCGGGTCGAGACGTTCCAGAAATATCCAGGTGGCGCTGGCGAGCAGGCGCAGTCGAGCTTCGTGTACGCGGTGCCGAAAGGGGCGGCGCTCAGTGCGGGGGATCGTCGTCTGCTCGATGCGGCGGCGCCGCTGTATCGTCGCTACCTGACGCTCCGTACACGGCACATCGGCGCGGATTCACTTGGCGCGGTGGCGCTTTGGCGGGAGTGGTACGGCCAGTAGTCAGTAAGAGACACGGCTCACTGCGCACCGAGGCGAGCGCACCCTTGACGCGCGCATATTGAGAGGGCATTATCACTAGCGAAGCAGTCTGATCGCCGGTCCATGATGGCTTACATACGCGACGCGCCATGAATCTCACGATTGTCAACGCTCCCTGGAATGCGGCGGAGGTGGAGCGCATCAATGCCGACGGTATCGACGTTGTCGTGATTCCGCGGGCCGACCGCGCGGCCTGGCTTGCATCGCTCGAGCCGTTGCCCGCGACGGCTCGGGTCGACCGTGTCGTCACGCCCGCGACGGTCGAAACGGTCGCCGCAGAGTCAGTCGCGACACTCGGCGTTGCGACGGCCGCGAGTGCGGAACTCGCGCGCGACATCACCGCAATCGCGGCGGCCTTTCTCGATCTGTTCGGCATTACTACAGCGAAATTGCGCCTCGAGGTATCGGCCGGGACCATCTGCCCGAAGTTTCACAGTGACTCGGTACACGTCCGCATGATCACGACGTACGTCGGCCCTGGAACGGAATACATGCATCGCGACGCCGAGTCGGATGTCGTGCAGGTTGCGTCGGGCAGTTTCTGCTTTCTCAAGGGTCGCACGCACGCGACACATGCCGACACCGTTCTCCATCGCTCGCCGGAGATGGACGACACGGGTGCGCGCCTGATTCTCGCGCTCGATTTCTGACGACGTGTGCGTCACACGCGCATCCTTCGTATTGCCGCCTGGCGCTAATGCCGCCACGGTCACCATCAACTTCGGCGCCGATAATGCTCTCCTCGCAGTCGCTCACGAAGCGCTATGGCGCTGAGACCGTCGTCGACACCCTCACCCTGCACGTCACGCCCGATTCACTGCAGAATCGGACAAGGAAAGTTTTGCGCGAGTTTGCCGAGCACATGCTCTCGCGCCGAGCCATGGAGGCGATCTGGTCTCGCGAGGTCGCTCGCGAGCAGCTTGCGATGGTGGCGCAGTGGGGATCGCCGACCGTCGCAGCGCAACTGGCGCTGACGCGTCTGGCAGGGGTCGACGCGGCATCGCACCGGGCGTTCGAGCAGGCAGTCGTGCCAGTCGTCCGGGCGAAGCTTGCGATGCTCCTCGACGGCGAATGGAATAATCGGAAGTACGACGTGGCGGCTTTCAATGCGTTGGTGGCGCTCGTTCCACCGGCTGCGCGCTACGGCGGCACCATCGGCATCACCAGTTGGGTTGTGCTGCTGACCTGGCTGAGCGCAGCAGTCGCCGCGATGGTTGCTGGTCTGCGGCGGCCATTCCTCTCCCCAAGTCCGTTTGCGCGGTTCTCGATGGACGCGCAACTTTCTCAGACGACGACCGTATCATGATTGTGATCGCCTTTGCAAATCGCCGCCGCGCGCAGGCGGCGGTGCTGCTTGCCGCTTCCCTGCTCGGTGCTGTGCCCAGCGCCTCCGCCCAGCTGCGCGCCAGCGAACGTGGAACCGTCGCGCAAAACGTCGATGGCACCCGTGTCACGGTCGACTACTCGCGTCCTCGCGCACGCGGGCGATCGCCGATCTATGGCACGCCCATGGTCACGTGGGGCGAGGTGTGGACACCTGGCGCTGACGAAGCGACCACGCTCGAAGTGTCGAGGGACGTGCGCATGCATGGACGTCTGATTCCAAAGGGCAAATACTCCGTCTGGACCGTTGTACGCCAGGACAGCGCCTGGACGTTCGTCCTCGATCCCAAGTGGGAGCAGTACCATACGGACCATCCCGACTCGACGGTGTCGCAGATCCGGTTTCCGGTGACGACGCGGAGCGTGCCACCAGTGGAAGTGCTCACCTGGTCGTTCGACAGTGTTCTCAACACCGGGATGACACTGACGATGGCATGGGGTACGCGAGCGTTCGATGTCGCGATCGATGTCACGCCTACCTACCCGACGGCCGTCAGCGAGGCCGCTGCAGCGCCATACGTGGGAACGTACCGGTTCGCGTGGGCTGACACGGCCTCCGGCGAGAAGCCGTCGACGTTCACCATCGAGCGGCGCGACGGCAATCTGATTGGTCGCTGGACGCCGGTGCAGTTCGGGTCGTTGGCTGAAGTGATGCTGGTACCGATGAGTGACGGTCGATTCGCACAGGGATTCATGCGGAAGGGCGAACTGTGGGCCGTGTACGATGAAACGGAATGGATCTTCACCCAAGTGCGTGGCCGCGCCGGCTCATTCGAGGTCCTTGTCGGGGGAAAGACGCTGAACGCACGCGGAGCCCGATAGGGTGCAACCCGACGGACGCGGCGGTCTGTTGCCGATCACGGTGCTGTGCGGCTTTCTCGGTGCGGGCAAGACGACGCTGTTGAAGCGGCTGCTTCGTGACAACGAGCAGCGTCGGTTTGCCGTGATCGTGAACGATCTCAGCGAACTCACGGTCGATGCCGAACTACTAGAAGAGGCTCGTGAGGGGGGCACCGAGCAGATCATTGCCCTTAACGGTGGCTCGCTCGGCGGATCGAGGCGCGAGGCGTTGCGGGAGGCGCTGACGGTACTCGAGACGGATGCATCGGTCGACTATCTCCTGATCGAGACGAGCGGCGGTTCGCACCCTGCGGCGTTGGTCCGTGAACTTCTCGCACGGCATGGTTCACGGCTCGACGCTTTCGTGACCGTCGTCGACGGATTGAATCTCCTGCGCGATCATGACGGCGGGCAAGCATTGCTCAACCCCGCGCTCCGTGACTCGTTCGAAAGTGCGGCGCTCCTGCGCGCACAGATCCTGGCGGCATCGGTGCTGCTGATCGGCAAGGCGGATCTGCTCACACGAGCGCAGGCGGAGGAAATCATTCGCGTCCTGCAAGAGCTGAATGCACGCGCGTCGATCATCACGATGGCGTACGGTGCCGTCGATCAGAAGCATCTCATCGACACGGGCAGCTACCGCACCACCGTCGGGCCAGCGTCAGACCCAATGCCAGTCGATGATCCTGCGCTGTTCGACATTGGCAGCGATGTGATCGCCGATCCGCGACCGTTCCATCCCGAGCGCCTTTTCTCGCTGTTCTCCGAGCGGCTGCCACTCGGAGTGCACCGGTCCAAGGGATGGCTGTGGATGGCGTCGCGCCCGCTCGACGTCTTCGTCTGGAATCAGGCGGGGAGTTATTTCGGTCTGGAGTGGTCGGCGACGTGGAAAGCCGGAGTGTTGGAGGATCCGAACGGCCGATTACTGCGTGAGGAGCGCGAAGGACTGCGGGCGCGATTGGAGTCGATGCATCCTCTGTTCGGTGACCGGCACTGTGAGCTGACGATCATCGGCGCCGCACACCAGCGAGGAATATTTCTGCAGGAGCTTCGTCGGTGCTTCTGCACCGACGAGGAAGTCGCGGCGTGGCAGCGGGGCGAGAGTTTTGCAGATCCGTGGCCGCGCACGTTCCTAAAAATCTGAGACTGGGTGGGCGCAATGGCGCACGCGTCGTGTCGCGCTGCGGAGACCGGGCGACGTGTCACGAGAGTGGCAGCGAATGAGCAACCGCCGGTCTGTGAGCACGCAGCTACTGTAGCTGCGTGGCTGCGGTGGTCCGGTGCACGAACACGAGCACGTCGAACGTCTTCGTCAACGACGACCGCAGTCGACTCTGGTCGGCCCACAAGTCATTGTACCCCGATCCATACCGACGAAAAGTCTGCTCGCGCTTCATCCACGCGGGCGTGACGCCGCGCAGGTCGAGTGTAAAGTCACGCGGCGTGAGCGCGGCGAGTGCGTACTCCCCATCCCCGGGGCGGGGCGCGCCGACGTGAAACGACGTGAGTTGGCCCTGACGCGTCACACCGGACGGTTGGGACGTCCCCGGTGCCGGATACCATTCGGCCATGAAGTCGCCGGTACCAAACGCAAATCCGACGCTAAGGTACCCACGTTGAAAGCGTCGCACCAACGCCTCGCCCATGCTCTGCCCTTCGAAGAACGAAATCGCAGTCCGCGATGTGTGGTAGTCATGGGCCCAGACTACGACACGCCCTGCTGGCCCGTCCTGTCGTAACGCCAGCGCCACCAGGTCGGCCATGGCGGTGTCGCGCGCGGCGCGCGGTGGTGTGGGGCGACCGACGTACGCGTCGAACATGTTGAGCGCCGCGATGACATCCTGCGCGGCGCTTCGGGCGCCCTGTCGTGCGGTCGAGTCACGCTGCGGGCTGGTCTCGGAGATGAGCAGCAGCAGTGAGTCGGCCGCCGCGTGCACGGCCCCGCGTCGCGTCGTATTCCACGCTTGCGTGTACTCCCGCCAGATGGTGAGATAGCTGCCGGCGAGGGGCGCGAGTGTCGAGGCAAGGCGCGCTGCGCGTGTCGAATCGATCCGGCCCGCGAATCGCGACGCCACGTCGAGGGAATGTGACAGGCGAAGGTACAGCATGATCTCGGCACCGACATCGCCCGTCGCCCAGTTGAGCGTGTCTTCACGTTCCATGATCACGGAGTAGGCGGCGGCGCGCGCATGCCAGCGAAACCGATTCCAGTCAGCGGCTCCGCGTGCACCAGCGGCGAGCGAATCGATGACGGCGGGCAACAGCAGCACCTCGGCGCTCAGCGAGTCTCGGGCGGCGGGCGAGAGCTTCAGCCACGCCATGTACTCGTTGCGTGTGGAGGGAAAGCCGCGCAGCGTCGGCTCGAATCGCGCAGCCACGCCGGGCCACGAAGCACGGATGCCGTCGAGGATGATTCGCATCGACCGATCCGGATACTTCGGATCGATGCCGACGACCCTCACCGGCCGCGCGCGCCCTTCGCCATCATTCCAGGTGCGCAATGTGAGGAGCATCGTGCGCATCTCCGGGGTGTTCCACATCCAGAAGCCCTGCGCGGCCAGGAGTGAGTCGAGGTCGCCGCTCCCGCCCCGGACGAAGGTGTCGATCGGCTCCCACGTCGCTGGCGGAGCCTCGATTGCCACGGTGGTCACGCCCGCCGTCCGCAGCCAGCAGTCGATCGCGTTCGCCTTGACACGACTGAATTCCGCCGTGCCGTGTGTCGCCTCGCCGAGTCCGACGACGCGGACGTGCGCCGGGAGTGCAGCCAAGGCTCCCAGCGCTGCGCACCCGGGCATGGTGTGGTCCAATGCCGTGACGACGGCGGTCGGGGCGATCGCGCTGGGCCTGCGCTGAGCTCCCGCCGACTTGGCTCCGTACACAAACACGATGAGGGCGAGGAGGCCGAAGCATCGGCCCCGCGGCGCCATCCAGGATGATACCGTCGTTGATTGCATGTCGTCTCAGAAGATAGTATTAATAAGCCAAAATACTGCCGTTCCCCTACGCACCTTGACCGTCATGCCTTCATTGCAGTGACGTCGCGCGACGCGGTACGGCGATGCGTGTCAGCGGGCTGCTCTGCCGGGCGTCGCTGGGAGACGGGCAGTGACGCGAGCGCAGCCGCTCCCGCGGCGAGCGTCCGGGTTGCACTGAAAGAAACTGCTGAACTGCACGCGCGGATCGAGTGCCAGGAGCAGTGCCTTGCTCAGGAGGTGGGTCGTGACGTCGGCACGCGGTACGCCCACATCCCCAATGAAGAACAACAGTCTGCATAACGAGGATGCGAGTGTGTGGCGAGTCGCGGATGCACTCGGCCGGCGGCGTTCATTGCTGGGCTAGCGCGGACACAATCGAGAACGTACTATCAGTAACGTGTTTGGCCAATCCACTCGCCACCACCCTCCCCCACGTCCCGACCGATGCTCCAGGCTTCCGGACTCAGTAAGTCGTACGGCGATCAGGTGGCGTTGCAGCCACTCACGATGACCGTGAACCCCGGCGAAGTCTTCTGCCTCCTCGGCGCCAACGGAGCGGGGAAGACGACCACGATCAACCTCTTTCTCGACTTCATCCCGCGCAGCGCCGGCAGCGCCACGGTGAATGGACTCGATGTGTCGCAGCACTCGCTCGAAACGAAACGGCTGCTC
>JBBSCZ010000080.1:0-12366 GCA_038249795.1 Gemmatimonadales bacterium
AGGCAGAGAACAGCGGCCACGATGGCAGCCGCGGAATGACGGAAAACGGGCATAAGCTTGGAAAATGTAACGAGTCAGCCGACCTGGTCTACCCACGACCCGGTCGGCTGTTTCACGGAACCATGGCTCCGGCTCTCTTCCCGCCGTCAGGCGGCCGGTGTCGTACTCGCAGAAACCGTGAACTGAAGCTTCGTCCCGTCTTCGGCCACGTCCACGTCGATCTCGTCACCCTTCGAGAACTCGCCAAGCAGAATCTTCTCCGACAGCGGGTCTTCGATGTATCGCTGAATCGCCCGCTTCAACGGACGTGCACCATACATCTCGTCGAATCCGTTCTTGGCCAGGAAGTCGCTGCCGGCCTCGGAGAGCTTGAGCGTCAGTTCCTCATCCGACAGGCGCTTCTGCACCTCGCGAAGCATGACGCCGACGATCTTCGCGATATGCTCGCGGCTCAACTGATGGAACACGATCACATCATCGAGACGGTTCAGGAACTCGGGATTGAAGGTGTGCTGCAACTCCTCCTTCACCTTCTCCGAAATCCGCTCGAAGCTGTTCCGGCCGTCGATCGTACCGAAGCCGAGGGCCTTGCCCTTCGTGATCTCCTTCGCGCCCACGTTGCTGGTCATGATCACCACCGTGTTCTTGAAGTCGATCACGCGACCGTAATTATCGGTCAGGTGACCCTCGTCCAGCACCTGCAACAGGATGTTGAACACATCCGGGTGCGCCTTCTCGATTTCATCGAGCAGGATGACGCTGTACGGCTTGCGACGGATCGCCTTGGTGAGCGTGCCGCTGTCCTCGTAGCCGACGTAGCCCGGAGGCGCACCGATGAGCCGCGACACGGAGAACTTCTCCATGTACTCGCTCATGTCGACGCGGATCAGCGCCGACGCATCAGCGAACAGGAACTTCGCCAGCTGCCGCGCCACTTCCGTCTTGCCGACACCCGTCGGACCACAGAAGATGAAGCTGCCGATCGGCCGGTTCGGATCCTTGAGGCCGGCACGGCTGCGGCGGATCGAGCGCGCAAGCGACTTGATCGCCTCCTCCTGCCCCACCACCTGCCCGTGCATTTCCTCCTCCATGCGCAGCAGGCGAGCTGTTTCGGCCTCCTGCAGGCGCGTGACGGGGATGCCCGTCCAGCGACTCACGATGAAGGAGATCTCCTCCTCACCCAGTACCGGCCGGAACGACTGGCGACGCTGCTCCCACTCTTCCTGCCGCTGCCGGATCTCCGCCTGCAGCTCTCGCTCGCGATCGCGCAGCGACGCCGCCTTCTCGAAGTTCTGATCGCGGACCGCCCCTTCCTTGTCCACGTTCACCTGGTCGAGCTGCGCACGCAGGTCGGCCACGTCAGCCGGCGGAACCTGCGCCGCAAGCCGAGCACGCGCGCCAGCCTCATCGATCACATCGATCGCCTTGTCGGGCAGGAAGCGATCGGTGATGTAGCGCTCCGACAGCTTTGCTGCCGCGAGGAGCGTGGAGTCGGGAATCGTCACGCGGTGATGATCCTCGTACTTCTTGCGCAGCCCCTTCAGGATCTCGACCGTCTCGTCCACCGAGGGCGGATCGACGATGACCGTCTGGAAGCGACGCTCGAGCGCACCGTCCTTCTCGATGTACTTGCGGTACTCGTTGAGCGTGGATGCACCGACGCACTGCAGTTCACCGCGCGCCAGCGCAGGCTTCAGCATGTTGCTGGCGTCGATCGCCCCTTCGGCCGCACCGGCACCGACCAGGGTGTGCAGTTCGTCGATGAACAGGATCACGTTCTTGTTCTGCGCGATCTCGTTCATCACGGCCTTGAGCCGCTCCTCGAACTGGCCGCGATACTTCGTGCCGGCAATCACGGCCGCCATGTCCAGCGACAGCACGCGGTTGTCACGCAGGTTGTCGGGGCAATTGCCGCCCGAGATCAGCTGCGCGAGTCCCTCGACGATCGCCGTCTTGCCCACCCCGGGTTCGCCGATGAGCACCGGGTTGTTCTTCTTGCGGCGTGACAGGACCTCCATGACGCGCTCGATCTCCTTCGCACGACCGATGGTCGGGTCCAGCGCACCTTCGGCCGCCAGCACCGTCAGATCGCGACAGAAATGATCGAGGGCGGGTGTCTTGGACTTCTTTTCCGCCTTGGCGCCGCTGCCCGAGGGCGTTGCGCCAGGCGTCGAACCTCCCGCGCCAGCCTGCGCCGTCGGAGGACCACCCGGCGGCATCTCGGTGCCGAGCAAGCGCAGCGTCTCGGTGCGTGCCGCGTCGAGGTTCACACCGCTGTCGGTCAGCACCTGCGCGGCAATGCCCTTCTCCTCACGGAGCAGGCCAAGCAGCAAGTGTTCAGTGCCGACGTAGCTGTGATTCAGCTCGCGCGCTTCACTCATCGCCAACTCGAGCACCTTCTTGGCGCGCGAGGTATACGGCAGGTCCGGGCCGGTGGCTTGCGCCGCCTTCCCCTTCTTCACCGTGTCCTCGATCTTCTGCTGGATCTCGTCGAGGTCGACGTTCAGGCTCTGCAGCACGGCGGCTGCGACCCCTTCGCCCTCGCGGATCAAGCCGAGAAGAATGTGCTCGGTGCCGACGTACTCATGGTGCAGGCGCGCGGCTTCTTCGCGCGCCATGGCGAGCACCTTCCGTACGCGTTCGGTGAAGTTATACCCGTTCATGCTGACCTCTGGTTCGGCAGTCGGTGGCCGATCATCCGTGCGAGCCTACGTCGGCAGCGAGTGCATCCCGGACAAACCGTGCACGCGCCACGCTGGCATCACCATCCGACAATGTGGCACGTCCGTCGTACTGCGCCACATGCGCGGCCTGGCAATGAATCAGGAGCTTGTTGAGCGTATATACACTGGGGGAACTCAGGAGTTTCAAGCTCAGTGCAAGCCGGACCCCGCTGAGGTAGTTCATCGCCTCGTCGAACGTCAGGCTCCGTGCATACCGCAGGGTGCCATACGCCCGCCAGAGCTTGTCTTCAATGATATACCCGGCATCACGCAGCAGCACATGCCGAGCCTCCTCCTCACGCTCCACCACGTGCCGCACGACCCGCGACAGCTGGTCGAGCAGCTCCACCTCACTCTTGCCGAGTGTCGTCTGGTTGCTGATCTGGAAGTAGTTCCCGACCACTTCCGATCCCTCACCGTACAAACCCCGATACGTCAGTCCCATCTGCTGGAGGCCCGCCAGCACCTTGGAAATCTCCTTGGTCAGCACCAAACCCGGAAGATGAATCAGGACCGAGACGCGCAGTCCGGTTCCCGTATTGGTCGGACAGGCCGTCAGAAATCCGAACTCCCCATGCCACGCATAGGGGACGTGACGACCGAGCTCGTCATCGAGCGCCGTCGCCGCTCCGAACGCGCCGATCGGATCGAACCCCGAGCGCATCGCCTGTAGTCTAAGATGGTCCTCCTCGTTGACCATCACGCTAACCTCGTCGGCCAGCGCCAGCGCCGCACCTGTCCGAACGGCGAGCGTTCCATCCAGACCGGCCAGCTCCTTGCTCACCAGGTGGCGTTCGTGCAACAGCTGGCGATCCGGCGTCGCCAGTTCGTCCACCCGCAGGATCACGCCCCCCTTCAGCAACCCCACCTTCGGCATCGCCTCGCGCAGCTGCCCCAGCACGCGCAGACGCTCGCCGTCGCGGGCGCGCGACGTGAACGCAAAGCCCTCCACATTGCGCGCCAGCCGCACCCGGGTCGACAGCACCACTTCGGGATGCTCCCCCGATCCGTCCAGCCAGCGAGTCCCGCCGTCGGGGAGCAGCGAAAAATCGATCACTCGACCACCTCCTTCAGCTGGTCGCGGAGACGCGCCGCCTGTTCGAACTGCTCCAGCTCGATCGCTCGGCGAAGCTGCTCGCGCAACTCGAGCACCGTGGAGGCACGCTGCAGCTCGTCCGGTGCCGGTGGGCCGTATTGACGACCCGTATGGCGCGTGGCGCCATGCACGCGCTGCAGCAGATCACGCAGCTGCGGCTCGAAGGTGTTGTAGCAGCGCGCGCAACCGAGCCGGCCCGAGGCGCGGAAGTCCTTGTACGTCGCCTGACAGAAGTTGCAACGCGCCTGGTCCGAGCTCCCGACCGCAAGCTGCTGCTGCACCGTTTGCAGCAGCGAGGTGAGCGGCGTCTTCGGCGCGGACACCGTGGTCTCGACACCCTTGTCGGCGGCGCATTTCTCGCACAGGTGCACCTGCGTGACGGCACCGTCGACCACCTGCGTGAGGTGTACGACGGCATCCCGCTCGCGACATGTATCGCAGACCATCAGCCCACCTCCTCGGCCATCGCCGACGACTCGACCACCCGTCCTCCATCCAGAAGCAGCACACGACTCGCGCGAGACGCAAGCGCACGATTGTGTGTCACGACCACCACGCCGACGCCGTGTGACGATGCAAGTGTAGCGAAAAGCTCATGCAATCGTTCCGCGTTCCCACGATCGAGGTTTCCGGACGGCTCGTCCGCCAGCAGCAGCGCTGGATTCGGTGCCAGCGCGCGCGCCACCGCGACGCGCTGCTGCTCGCCACCTGAAAGGGCCGATGGCAGGTGATCCGCCCGTGAGCTGAGCCCCACCGACTCCAGCAGCTCACGAGCCCGCCCGCGCACCGCCGACGGAGCATTGCCAGCGATCAACAACGGCATCATCACATTCTCCAGCGCAGTGAACTCGCGCAGCAGGTGATGAAACTGAAAGACGAAGCCAATCGAACGGTTGCGCACCTCGGCCAGGCTCGACTCGCTGCCGGTGTGTACGGCCTGTCCGGCAATCCGGATCTCCCCCGACGACGGCTTGTCGAGGGCACCGAGAATGTGCAGCAGCGTGCTCTTCCCCGCGCCACTCTCGCCGATGATCGCCACCATCTCACCACGCAGGATCGTAAGGCTGGCACCGTCGAGAATACGAAGCGTCGCACCATCACCCCCGGTGTACTCCTTCACCAGGTCGACGGCCTCGAGCACGGGTGTGCCGAACGTGTCACTCATGGCGGATCGCCTCGACTGGAAACAGCCGCGAAGCCTGACGCGCTGGCCAAAGGGTGGCCAGCATTGCAATGCCCAGGCTCGCTGCCGTGATGGCCAGCACGTCACTGATCGCGATCTGGATTGGCAGACGGTCGATGAAGTACACCTGCGGATCGAGCGCGATGAGCTTGAAGCGCGTCAGCACCCATGCGCCCACCAAGCCAAGCAACACGCCGAGTCCGGTGCCCACAAAACCGATCGCCGCCCCCTGCCAGAGGACGATGCGGCGAATGGACCCTGCCGGCATGCCCATCGCCTTCAAGATGCCAATCTCACGCGTCTTGTCGGTCACCACCATCGTCAGCGTGCTCACGATGTTGAATGCCGCCACCAGCACGATCAGCAGCAGGATCACGCCCATCGCGAGTTTCTCGAGCTTCAGCGCCGAGAAGAGCGAGCGGTTCTGCTCTTGCCAGTCGATGGTGCGGTAAGGAAATCCAAGCAGATCGGCCAGGCGCGTCGCAACCGCCGGCGCTTCGTAGCGATCGGGCGTGCGCACATCGATCCCGGTGACGCGCAGACCGAGGCCAGCCAGATCCTGTGCCGCAGCGAGCTCCATGTACGCATACCCACTGTCGTATTCGTACATCCCGGTCTCGAAGACACCGGTGATCACGTATTTGCGGATCACCGGAACGAACGCACCGAGCGCATCCGACATCTTCAGGCGCCCCGGCACCGTTGCGAGGATGAGCATGTCACCGGGCCACGCGTTCAGGCGCTCGGCGAGCCGCTGACCAATGACGATCGCCCGCGACGAGTCGTCGGGTGATTTGAAGGTGAAGTCGCCACTGCGTGCGTATTGCCGGATCTGCGTCACGTCCGGCGAGCCCGGTGCGGCCGCCGGCATGCCGACGACCTTTACCGGCTCCGCGTAATCGTTGCCCTTCGTGATCAGCGCGTCTTTCAGCACGAACGGCTCGGCCGACACCACTCCCGGCTGCGCGCGAACCTTCGTCAGCGTCGCCTGCCAGTCAGTCATCGTCAGGTCGTCGCCGACCGTCAGCACGCGCAGATCGGGGCTGCCGATCAGGATCTTGTCACGCAGATCCTTCTGCAATCCGTTCATCACGCCCAGCACGAGAATGAGCGCACTCACGCCAACCACGACACCGCCCATCGCGATGATGCTGATGAGGCTCAGCAGCTGCGAGCCGCGCCGGCTGCGCAGGTAGCGCCACGCGATGGCGACCTCGAGTCGCATCATTCTGGGCGCATGGCAGGAAACAGGATCACGTCGCGGATGTGCTGCGTACCCGTGAGATACATCAGCAGACGGTCGATGCCGATGCCGACGCCACCGGTCGGTGGCATGCCGTACTCCATTGCACGCAAGTAGTCCTCATCCACACCGCTCGCTTCGTCGTCACCGGCTGCCTTGAGCCGAGCCTGTGCCTCGAAGCGCTGCCGCTGGTCGATCGGATCGTTCAGCTCGGAGAAGGCGTTGGCCATCTCGCGCCCCTCAGCGAAAAGCTCGAAGCGTTCCGTGAGCGCCGGGTTGCCACGCTTCGGCTTCGCCAGCGGCGACAGCTCCACCGGATAATCGAGCACGAAGGTGGGCGTCGTGATCGTCCGTTCGACGAACGCCTGAAACAGCTCGTCCATCAGCTTGGGACGGCTGAGCGTGTTCGCCTTCTCGACCCCCTGCAACTGCGCCGCCGTGACCAACTCCGCATCGGTCATTGCGAGCACGTCGCGACCCAGGCCCGCGCTCAGCGACGGCACCCACTCGATGCGTCGGAACGGCGTGGAAAACGTGGGAACGCTGTCCACTTCGATGCCCGGCGTCGTGCGCACGGCGTCGGCAGCGGCGACGATCAGCTGCTCGACCCGATGCATCATCGTCTGGTAGTCTGCATACGACTCGTAGAACTCGAGCATCGTGAACTCCGGATTGTGCGTCCGGTCGATGCCCTCGTTACGAAAGTCGTGGCCGATCTCGTAGACGCGATCGAAGCCACCGACGATCAGCCGCTTCAGGTACAGCTCGTCGGCGATGCGCAGGTAAAGCGGCATGTCGAGCGCGTTGTGGTGCGTCGTGAACGGACGCGCCGCGGCGCCGCCGTAGAGCGGCTGCAATATCGGGGTCTCGACTTCGAGATAGCCCAGCCCGTCGAGAAAGCGACGGATCGCGGACGTCATGCGTGCACGGGCGTAGAAGTTTGCCCGCACCTCCGGATGCACGGCCAGGTCGGCGTAGCGCTGGCGGTACCGCTGCTCGGGATCAGTGAATCCGGAGTAGCGCTTCACTTCACCATCGACGACCTGCTCCTTGGCGAACGGCAGCGGACGCAGCGTCTTGGCGAGCAGCGTCAGCTCCGTGCACTGCACCGTGACTTCACCGGTACGCGTGCGCATCAGCCTGCCGGCCACACCGACGATGTCACCGAGATGCAGCTCGTCGAACACCGCCCACTGCTCCGCCGGCATCTCATCCTTGCGGAAGTATGCCTGGAGCTTGCCAGCCGAGTCGCTCACATGCGCGAACGCCGTCTTCCCCTTCGAACGCAGCGACACCAGCCGTCCCGCGATGCGTACGGCGGGCCCGCTGTCCTCTCCATCGGGAAGCAGTGCCCGTGCATCGTCGCTCAGGTGCGTTCGGTCATAGGCATACGCGAACGGCGACACGCCGCTCGCCACCAGACGGTCCAGCGAGGCACGGCGATCGAGAAGGACCTGGCTCAGCTCTTCGGTGTTCACGTCGGTGTTCACGTCGATGGGATCAGTGGGAACGGAAACATCACTTTGACGCCGGCTCGCCGGCCTGCTTGAGATAGGCCTCGATGAACGGATCGATCGACCCGTCCATCACTTTCGCGACATCGGCGATCTTCAGTTCGGTGCGATGGTCATTCACCATGGTGTACGGCTGGAAGACATAGCTGCGAATCTGGCTGCCGAACGACACATCGGCCTTGCCGGCATCGAGGGCCGCTTTCGCCGCAGTCTGCTTGTCGGCCTCGATCTGGTAGAGCCGATTCTTCAGCTGCTTCATCGCGGTTGCCTTGTTCTTGAACTGCGATCGCTCGGCCTGCGACGCGCACACCACACCCGACGGAAGGTGCGTGATACGCACCGCTGACGACGTCTTGTTCACGTGCTGGCCGCCGGCACCGGAAGCGCGATACACATCAATGCGCAGGTCTTCGTCGCGAATCTCGATGTTGATTTCATCGTCGACCACCGGATACACGAACACCGACGCGAAACTGGTATGACGCCGTGCCTGTGAGTCGAACGGCGAAATGCGCACCAGGCGATGGACACCCGCTTCCGGACGCAGAAAGCCAAAGGCGTACTCGCCGGTGATCTCGAGCACCGCGCCCTTGATCCCTGCCTCCTCGCCCTCGCTCATGTCGAGCACCTCCATCGAATAGCCCTTCCGCTCGCACCAGCGCGTGTACATGCGCAGCAGCATCTGCGCCCAATCCTGCGCCTCGGTGCCACCGGCGCCGGCGGAAATCTCGAGTTGTGCGCCGCGATGGTCGTCCGGGCCACGCAGCAGCGACCGCAGCTCATACGCGGCGATCTGCTCGCGAATCCGATCGGCGTCGCGCTGCAGCTCCGTCTCTATCGTGTCGTCGGGCTCGAGCGCCAGCAGTTCCGACATCTCGCGGGCATCAGCCACGCCGCGCACGAGTGTGTCGAACGGTTCCACCCATTGCTTGTACGTTTTCACCTGCTGCACCACGCCCCGTGCGCGCTCCTGATGATCCCAGAACGACGGCGCCGCCATCTGTGCTTCCAGCGCCGTCAGGCGCTCCCGCTGGCTCTCGATGTCAAAGATACCTCCGGAGCTCATCGAGACGTTCGGCGTCCGTGGTGAGCTGTGTCGTCAACTGAGCGAGATCTGCCATGAGTGCCGAAGAAGCCATGAGAAAAACGAGAGCCGCCCTCCCGAGGTCGGGAGGACGGCTCGGCGCGCGGCTGCGCAAGAGCGAAAGTTAGCCACGGCGGCACGGGTTCTCCATGCCTGACCCGGTCAGAACACCCGCTTCCCCTCGGCCAGCACCTCGTTCAACGCATCCTGAAAGAACGCTGTCGACTCTGCGACGTCGCGACCGACCTGCTCGACGTACTCGTCATAGCTCTTCCGGATTTCATCGCGGAACAACTGCTTCAACGTGCCGTTGGCCAGCCCGTCGGCACGCTTCGCCGGCTGATACGCCACCATGTCGGACACGAGCGCTCGGGCCAGGCGCTTGGCGCGCGTCACCGGATCGCTGCGCAGGAAGGGGTTGATCACGCGACGCTCGCCACCCGATGGCGCCGCTGGTGGCTGCGAACCAGTCGCCGGCGCTGAAGCCGGCATTCCCACCAACTGACCGGGTGACGGCGGCGGCAGCGGCACCAGCGGCCGAGCCACGACCGTCGGCACCACCGGAGCTGCCGGCGGCGTGGGCGTGGCCGTCGGCGCGATTGCACCCACCACCTGCTCTGTCACCGCCTCGACGGTCGGCAGCGATTCTGCGACGATCTCCGGCAGGCCGTCTCGCGCGGCCCCGCTCTCAGGCTGCGCCAGAAATTCGACTGGAGTCAGCGGCGCCACGGAACTTTCGCCTCCGGACGCGCTCGGCTCGGAGATCGTGGCTCGAGAGACGGACGACGGATCCGGTGTCGCGAAGGTCGGGAACTCGAACGTCGGCACAGGCGCCAGAACGCTTCCCGAAACGGGGATTGCCTTTGGCGCGTCTGCGTCGACCTCAGCCTGCATCGCCGGGGTCGCGATCGACGGTGTCGGTCGCGAGGGGTATGGCAGATTCGGCATCGGAGCCTCGATCATCGCCGGCGTCGGACGACGAACGTCCGGCACGCCCATCGGCGCTGCTCCCGCCACAGCCGGCGTGCGAAGTGGCGTCAGCGGCCGCGAGATCGCCGGATTCGCGAGCGGCGTCACTGTGCTCACCGAAATACGCACGATCGCCCCACACACGCTGCACCGAGCCCGGACGCCACTCGGCGGCACTTTCGCCGGATCGACGCGGAACACGGAGCGGCAATCTTGGCAGGTGACGTTCACTGGCACTTCTCCTCGGGTGGAATGGCCGACTCGCCGTCGGACCGTCGATCCATGGCCCAGACGGATCCGGGCAGTGTCTTCGCATACGTTTTCATTTCGGTCACCAGCTCACTGATCTGCGCTGCGCTGGTGAAACGGCGGCGCGCGTTCGTCACGACGCCGATCGACAGTGTCATCAACGGAACGCGATCGAGCCGACCTCGACGATCCTTGCCGAAAAAGTAGCCAGCGTTCCGGTCATGTGCAGAGTATCGAGCCGGCAGGATTTCATCTGCACGCTGCACGAGCAGGTCGCAGGCCGCCGGCACACAGTCGTACGGGACGAGAAAGAGGAAGTCGTCGCCGCCGATGTGTCCGACGAATCCGCGATCTCCAGCGGCCGCCTCCACGACTTCGACCAGCAGCTCGGCCACCGCCCTGATCACGTCATCGCCCATGGCAAAACCGTAACGATCGTTGAACTCCTTGAAGTGATCCAGATCGGCATAGCACGCTCCGAAGAGATCGCCGCTCGCAATGCGCGAGAGCATGGCCTCCGCCAGTGCATCGGCTCCCGCCAGCCTGGTCGACGGATTGACCTGTACGTCTCGGCGGGTCCGACGCATGGCGCCCGTCAGACGGGCCTCGTGCTCTTTGGTAGGCGCACCTGGCGAGAGCACCTCATCAACGCCCCACTCGAGCCATGACGCGGCGTGACCCTCGGCGAGGACGGCGACGACCGGCACGCACTGCAGCCTGCTGTCCACCTTCAGTGCACTCACCGCATTGCGACACGCGTCGCCATTGCCCTCGACGCCCATCACGATGAGATCAGGGATGGAAGCCCGAAGCGCATTTCGCGACAGCGGCAGGTTGGTCCGATGTACGTCCAATCCCCGAGACGACGCCCACTGGTCGAGAGTGGCCGCCAAACCTTCCGGCAACGTCCCTGCGATCAGCACGCTCTGGGTAGCTGGCATTGAGGAAACGACCTGTGGTGACGGCGTCATCCGACGTAGACGATCCAGCAGCCCGGAGGCAAACCGGCGGCGTGCTTCAGCAGTTGGTCGCTTCGTCCAGCAGCATGATGGGAATACCATCGCGCACTGCATAGCGAAGTCGGCAGGCGGGACACTCGAGCGACTCGTTCGGCGCAGAGAGCGTGCGGAGCGCCCCCTTGCACTTCGGACATCGGAGGATGGCCAGCAATTCGGGTGCGATCGTGCTCAAGCTCACTCCTGCGGAACGGTAAATCCAAAGCGCCGCAGCGCAGTGGCATCCTTTCGCCAGTCGGGCATCACCTTGACCCAGAGATCGAGGTAGACCTTATCCTCCACCAGCCGCTCGATCAGCACTCGCGCAGCAGTGCCGATCTCCCGAATCGTCTTTCCCTTGGCGCCGAGCACGATGCCTTTCTGACTGTCGCGCTCCACGTACACCACGGCGCGGATATAGATCGGCTTCTTGTTTTCGCGGAACTCCTCGATATCGACGAAGATGCCGTAGGGCACCTCCTCATGGAGGATGGCGAGTGCGCTCTCACGAATCGCTTCGGCGGCGAAGAAGCGCACTGGCTGCGTGCTGAGTTCGTCAGCAGGATACAGAAACGGCGATTCCGGCAGTAGCGCAGCGACCCGTGTGAGCAGCGTGTCGATGGCATCTCCGTGTTCAGCGCTGCCGACGATGACGCTTGGTAGTGCTTCGAGCGCGGCGCGATTGCCCGCATTGAGCAAGTCAGCCTTGTTAGCCCAAATGAGCAGCCGCCGTGGGACGAGGGTGCCTTCAGGCAGGAGCGTCTCGAGCGGCGGGGGGGGTCCAGCGGTAGCGTCGTGCACGTAGACGGCGACGTCGGCCTCACGCAGCGAGGCGAGAGCGCTGGCCAACATGCTGCGTTGCAGGGTGTAGCTGGGGTCGAGGAGGCCAGGCGTATCGAGCAGGATCATCTGCACCGTCTCGGTCGACATGATGCCGACGGCAGAGACGCGCGTGGACTGCGGTTTCGGGCTCGTGATGGCGAGCTTGAGGCCGAGCAGTCTATTGAGGAGCGTGGACTTGCCGGCGTTGGGCTTGCCGACGAGTGCGACGTGTCCGGCGCGCGTGGTGATCGGGGTCGTGGAATCCGGGGAGACGGTCATGAGGCGTGGGGCACGCGATGAGAGCCGTTGAGACAGGATGGAAAGAAAACACGAAACCCCCGGTTGCATGAAGCAACCGGGGGTTTCGACAAGGTGCCGGCGACGGCCTACTCTCCCGCGACCTCGCGGCCGGAGTACCATCGGCGCTGTCGGGCTTAACGATCGTGTTCGGAATGGGAACGAGTGTGGCCCCGACGCTCTAGTCGCCA
>JBBSCZ010000081.1:0-12185 GCA_038249795.1 Gemmatimonadales bacterium
GACACCGACAGGAGCATCGCCGGGACATCCTTCGCCAGTGCCACGGCACCGCCGGCGACGATCGCCACCGTCCACCCGGTGGGGAGCACGTAGCCGAGGAGGCCCGGCGCATTCACGTCGCGCACCGCCGACTGGTCGGCGACGTACTGCCAGGGCACGGCGTGATACACGGCCGCAGTGAACAGCATGTAGAAGATGCTCACGCCCACCACGGCCATACCGATCGCCAGCGGTAGCGTGCGATTCGGATTCTTTGCCTCGCCCCCCGCCTGCGCGATCGAATCGAAGCCGATGAATCCGCTGAACAGCACTGTGGCGGCGGTGAGGAAGATGCGCAGTGTCATCGGCGTGTCGGCCCGCGTCGGCAGTGCCCGACCTTCCCTGGCCAGTACGGCGGCCGCGAAGTCGGTGTGGTCGAACATGAAGCCCGCCACGATCACGATGCCGCCCAGCACGAAGGTGAGGCCGAGCAGCGGCACGAGAATGCGTTCGTACGACTTGATGCCCAGCACGTTCACAAGTGCGAACAGCCAGAGCACCGACAGGGGAATGGCCACGCGCATCGCCCCCGTCTCGAGGGTCGCGGCGGCGCCGGTCAACGACGCGGCGATGGCCACGTCGCGCAGGAAAGGCACCAGCACGTACGACACCACGCCGATCGCCACGCAGAGTGCGAACCACTGCGAGAAACTGGCGATGAATCCGAGGTACGGATTCAGTGCGCGACTCGCGTAGATGTAACTGCCCCCGGCGCGCGGCATCGCCGAGGCGAGGATCGCGTACGCGAGCCCCGCGAAGAAAGCCGGCACCGCCGCGAAGAAGAAGGCGGGCAGCACCCACGCGCCGATTCCCGGCACGTTCCGCTGAATCATGAACGGGATCACGTTGATCCCGGCGCCGACCATCGAGGCGATGCCGGTCGCCGTGAGGGCGAGAAGCCCCATGTCGCGCGACAGACCGGGGCGACGCTCGGGCGAGGCAGGCTCAGGGCGTGATGTCATTGCCCCCATTGTACGCACCCGAGCCCGACCGTGCGTGGCCGATCGGGCGGCGCTAACGCAGGTCGGCGCCCTGTTGCGCGCGTACCGGCACACCCTCAGGCGCCGGCGCGCCGGTGGGAAGCCCGTTGCCCACCATGGCCTGCGTCAGGAAGCGCTGTCCTTCGCCGATGCGCTCCACTTCGATCGCGACCGCGTCGATGGCGCCGTCCATGGCGTTCATCCGCTGTTGCATCGCGGCCAGATCGGCCAGCTCACGGCGCGACGGCTTCCGGTTCGGCGAGAACAGACGCCGTGCCAGCTGGATGGCAAAGGGCATCAGCAGGGCGAAACTGAAGATCGTGAGCAGGTTGCCGTTCACATTGATCGGAAACCCCCGGCCGCCGTTGGCTGGTACCGTCGACCCTTCACGCCCACGAGCCGGCGAGTTGGCCAGCTGCTCGGAGTTCGATGCGATGTCCTTCTCGATCTGGACCAGTCGTTCGTCCAGCACGGCAAGCCGATCCTGCAACCCAGGGCGCTCGGCGGCCTGCATCTGATCGCTGCGCAGCTGATCGGCCACCTCATTGCGGCGCTCCTGCACCGACTCGAGCTGGTTGCTGAGCGCGTCCCGGCGGGTCCGCAGGAAGGCGGCCTGCTCTGACGAAATGGGCTGTGCCGACAATCCCCCGCGTGCTGGTGCAGCGCCTCCAGCCGTGGGTACGGCTGGCAGCGCCGGCGGCGCGGGCACTTGTGTCACGGCGGGCGATTGAGGCATGATGGAGGTACGGTCGCTACGGCGGGGCAGTTTCGCCAGCCGCCGCTGAAGAATGAGACCGGATGCCCGCTCGCTCGTCCCGGTGCGAGCGCCCTCGTCACCGCCCCTCGCGCCACCACCCACATGCCCCGCCCACGGCCACCCGGGCGCCGCGTCGCCTTCACGCTGCTCGAGCTCCTCGTGGTGCTCGTGCTGCTCGGGCTGTCCGCAGCGGTCGTCCTGCCTTCGTTCCGGCTCCCTGCGCCCACCGGGCCGGAGTCGGCGCCGCAGCGTGCTCGCGCGCTGGCCGTCCGTCGCGGGGAATCGGTCAGGCTGGCCACCGATCACGCCGGGCGCTGGCAGGTGGTCGCTACTGCCGACACTGATGGGACGATCCTGCTCGCCGGGGGCGGGGGCTCCGCCTCCGACTCCGGTGCGGCGGGGTCGATCGTGATCTCCGCGCTGGGTCTCTGCCTGCCCGAGGGTCACTCCGCTGCAGGCACGTCGGCCTGGGACCCGGTGCGCTGTGCCGTGACCCCGCCCTGATCGTCGAACAAACAGATGACTCTTCTCGAATCGATCGTCGCCCTCGTGATCCTCGGCCTCGCCGCGACCGGCTTTCTGGAGCTCTTCCAGCGAGTCAGCGTTGCCACGCGCGACACCGCCGCCTGGTCGCACGCCGTGCGGGTGGCTGAGTTGACCATGGAACGCGCCGTCATCTCACCGCAGGTGTTGGGCGACACGCTCGATGGTGTGCGCCGTCGCGTCGAACTCCGGCCGTGGGGCACCGCCGGGCTGCGCGAGATCACCGTCTCGGTCGAGGTGCCGCCGCCCGGCCGCGCGACGGTCACGCTGCACCGCCTGGTCGCCACGCCATGACGGTCCGGCGCGGCTTCACGCTGGTCGAGGTCATGATTGCACTGCTCATCGGCAGTGTGGTGGTAGTGCTCGCCTATGCCACGCTGCGCGCCGGACTCGATACGCAGGACCGGGTGACCGCCGCGCGCGACTCCGACGCCTCGGCGACCGCACTCCGCGCGATCCTCACCGACGCCGTGCGCCACGCCGTGAGCGGAGATGCCGATGATCCGCGTGGCATGCACACCGGTGAGGCAGGGACGTCACTGAACTTCGCCACACGCGGTGTCGAGGCGCCGCTTGGCGGTACGGCACTCTGGCAGCTCTCCCTCACGGCCGACACCGGCGGCGTGGCACTGCGCGCCGTCTCGCGTGATGGCAATCGTGCACCGCTGCTGATCACCGCCAGAGGCAGCCGCCGGTTCGCGCTGCGCTTCCTGCCGCTCGCGTCATCGGAGTGGCGTGCGACGTGGGACGATCCCACTCGTCTGCCCGAAGCCGTGGAGCTGCGTTTCCTCGATGCGCAGGGCCACGATGCCATGCCACCGCTGCTCGCACGCACCGCACCGGTCAGCGGCGCATGACACAGCGGAGGGGTGCGCGACGCGGTGTTGCACTGATGCTGGTGCTGTGGATGATCGTGATACTCGGTGGCGTCGCGGCTGCAGTCACCAACAGCTCGCGCCTGACGGCTGACGTCACGTCGAATGCACGCGCGCGCACCATGGCGCGGTACGCGGCCGAGAGCGGGATCGTCGCCGCTGTCGCTACGCTGCAGCGACAGCTCGAGACCGCCGGCGACGATCAGGTGAAGCGACGTGCCGTGTTGAACGACGCGGAGCGTGCACTGCAGGATGTCGCCGCCTTCGAGCTCGGCGACGCCAGCGTGCGCACGGTGATGGTCGATGTCAGCGCACGTCTCGACGTGAACGCTGCCGCCGAGGAAGTGCTGGCGGCGCTGCTTGCCCGCGCCGGACATGCCGCAGTCGCGGCGAACACGGCGCGGGCAATTCGGCGTCACATCGACTCGATCCCTGGGCGCGCGCAGCTGTTGCAGTCGCTGGACGACGTAGCCGCGTTGCCGGGCGTCAGCGCGACCGCGATCGCCAGCGCTTCGGCGTGGCTGACGGTCGACGGTGACGGACAGGTGAATCGGGCCACCGCTGCCGCTGAAGTCCTCGGTGTCGCGCGGGGCAGTCTGGTCGACGAGCCGACGCGCATCGTGTTGATCGCCCGTGGCTGGCAGCGCGGGCATCCGCTCACGCACGAGGTGCAGGCCGTGTATGCGGTGCAGGGCAATCAGCTCGCCTTCGTGCGCTGGCGGGAGCGCGACCTGTGAGCCGCGTCATCGGTATCGAAATCGGCGCGGGCCATTTGAAAGCCGTCGTCCGTCGTGGCCGCCGCGCATTGCAGACGTACGAGCAGCCATTCAGCGCCGATGATCTGCCTGGCGCCGTGGTCGAGTTGCAGGCGCAGGTGGGTGATGTCGCCGGGATCGGCCTTGCGATCGGCCTCGCGCATCTGCACGTAAAGCAGGTGAAGCTGCCACCGGTCCCGCATCTCGCCCGGCGGCAGATGCTGATGATGGAACCGGAGCGCTGGTTCGCCGTGCGATCCGGTGCGCCAACGGCCATTGCACTCGACACCACGGGTGTCATCGCGCTCGGCGCCGATGGGGCCTTCGTCGACGCTTGCGTCGAGGCGTTTGCCGCGTGGGCACCGGTACAGCGCGTCGAAGCGTCGCCAATGGCACTGGCGCGCGCGCTTATTGCGGCGGGACAGGGCACCGGTATCGCCACCCTCGACGCCGGGCCGGGCGAGGTGGGACTGGTGCAGCTCGATGCCGGCGTTCTGCGCAGCGTGCGTCGCGTGCGCGCCACCGATCTCACGGGTGAGCTACCCGCGATGCTGACGCTACCTGACCTCGATGGTGCATTCGCCGTCGCGCATGGCGCCGCACGCTCATTCGATGGTGCCATCGACGCGATGCTCCTCACGCCATCGATCGAGCGTGAATTCGTCTCGGCGCAGCGTCGGCGCTTCACGAACTGGTCGGTCGCGGCGATGGCTGCGGTCGGCCTGATGGTGTGGTCGGTCAGCGTGTCGCGCAGCCGACTGCTCGACACGTTGACGAGCGAGGTTGCCGCGGCGCGCGACGCGGCGACGGAGGGCAATGCGTCGGTGGCTCGCGCGCTCACGATCGATCGCGAACTCGCCGCCATCACCACCACGACCAGCGATCGCGCCGACGCGCTGGCGTCACTCGCCGCGCTGGGTGCGCGCCTGCCGGTCGAGGCCGTGGCACAGCGTGTCCGCATGGTCGGCAACGAATGGCAGGTGGAGGGCAACGCGACCACCGCCTCGGCAGTGCTCGCCGCTCTCGCCGCCGAGCCGGGCTTCGAGAAAGTGCGGTTCCTTGCACCGAGCAACCGGTTCCGGGACGGTGCCGATGACCGGGAGACCTTCGCCATCGCCTTCGTTGTTCGCTGACGCGCTCTCTGCCCGTGATCGCCGCACCCTCACCCTGGGCGCGGTGGCGGTAGTGTGCGTGCTCGCCACAGCGTGGCTCATTCCCGTCGCGCGGGGCTGGGCAGAACGCGAAGCGCGCATCACCGCGCTGCGACACCAGCTGGCTCAGCTCCAGGGCATTCAGCTCGCCACACCCACGCTGCAGGCGGCCGTCGCCACGCGAGAGACACGCGCTGCCGACTTCCCGCAGCGCCCCGTGGCGGCGAGTACGGCCGCACTCGCGGCGGGCGTGTTGCAAGGGGTGCTGCAGCGCTACGCCGACGAGAGTCAGCTGAGCGTCAGTGAGTTGAATGTTTCCGGTGAGCCAGATTCGACATCGGTACCGCTGGCCGCACTGCCGGCCACGCTGATTGCCCTCGGTGACGTGTATGCGGTGGCCGACCTCCTCTCGCGTGTGCAGCATGGCAGCACGCTGCTCGACGTGCGAGAGCTGACGGTGCAGGTCAATCCGGCGCGCCGCGCCGCCGGTGGAGGTGAACTGCTCCAACTCACGCTGGTCGTCCGTGCACCTTTCGTGCTGCAATGACTCTTTATCGCTGGTCGCTCCTCGTGCTCCGAAGCATCACCGTTGCCGCGCTCGCGTCGGCGGTGGTGCTGCTGGCGTGGCGCGCGCCGGTACATGCCTCCCCCCAGGTTCCGTCATTGCCAGCAGTCTCGGCGCAGGCGCCGATCGTTCCCGCCAACGCGTCGGCTTTGGCCGACAGCGTCGTCGACGCCAACATTTTTTCACTGAGCCGCGAGGCGCCGGAAGGGCGAACGTTCGCCGCCACCGCGACTGACGTGGAACCCGGTGAGGTCACACAGGGAGAGTATGGTGCCGATGCTGGAATCGTCGACACGACCATGACGCCCGACGCCGCCTCCGAATCCATCCCAGCGCTCCATGGCGTCGTGAATGGACCGCTCGGTCGTGCGGCTCTGTTGCGTCTGGATCCACAGTCCGCCGGGTCACGCCTCTTCCGTCTCGGAGAGGGCGCCGCCGGGTACCGGGTCCGCAGCATCGGTGCAGATCGCGTCGAACTCGCGGGCCCTGCCGGCACAGTCGTTCTCGTACTTGTCGCAAAGGGCGGCACCCCATGATCGCCATCCGAATCACTCGGCGGTTCGCCGCGACGCTCGTGGTGCTGGCGGCGCTGTCTGCCGCCGTCACACCGATGCGGGCGCAGGACGCTCCGTCGCGCGAGCAGGGCAGCACGCTGCGCTTCTCCAACGCGCGGCTCGAGGATGTCATCGTCGCAATTGGGCAGATGCTCGGCCTCACGGTCGTCACCACCGACGTTCCCGACAAGCGCGTCACGCTCAACACCGCCACGCCGGTGGGCAGTGCGGAACTGGGCAGTGTGCTCGAGTCGCTCCTCGAGTCGCATGGCCTGGTGATGGTGCGCAATGGCACGGTGGCGCAGGTGGTCCCGTCCACGCAATCACCGGCAGGTGGTCAGCTGGGTGTGGGGTATGACCTGCCGTCGCCGGTGCCGGTCGGCGTCATCTCGCGGCTCGTGCCGCTGCAGCACATCCGTGCCGATGAAGCGGTGGCAGCGCTCAAGCCGATCGCGGGACCCAATGCACGCCTCGAGGCTGTCGCACGCTCCAACGCGGTGCTCATCACCGATCGCGGGACCAACGTGGCGCGGTATCTCGATCTGCTGCGCCGCCTCGACGTGACCACGCAGGGCGAGGATGGCCTGCGCACCTATGTCGTGAAGCTGCACTACGCCTCCTCGGACGACCTCGCCTCCACGCTCGGACAGCTGTACGGCGCCACCGTCGGTGCGCCGCGCCGTTCGTCGCTCGACGACGCCGCCCTGTCGCGAAACGTCAGTGCGTTCCGTGCCCGTGAAGTCGAGACCATGAATCAGCGCCGCGACCTGCAGCAGACGATGCCGACGGCACCGATGGCAGCGCCACGTGATTCATCGCGCGGTCCGGGTAACATGATCGGGCAGACGGTGATCGTCTCCAGCCCGCCCAGCAACTCGCTGGTCATCCGCACGGCGCCATCGAATTACGCACTGCTCCGCGAAACCATCGACTCCCTCGACCAGCGGCCCGTTCAGGTGCTGCTCGAAGTCACCGTGGCCGAGGTGGTGCTGGGCCGCGGAACGGAGTATGGTATCAATTGGGCCGCCGCGACCGGTGGCGCCACCAATCCGCGTGGTGCGCAGTTCGGACAGCCGATCATCCCCGACACGCTCGACCCGATTCAGGACCTGCTCGGTCGTGTGACACGGCTGGGCAGGGTGGATGTCCGCGCGGTGCTGCGGACATTGGCGTCCAATTCCACCGTCACCGTACTCAGCACGCCTGAGGTGCTCGCGGTCAACAACCGGGAGGCGCGTATTCTGGTCGGGAGCAAGGTGCCGTTCATCGCTTCCACGCGTCTCGGTAACGACGTGGCCATCGACCGCGCCGTGCAATACCAGGACGTCGGGACGCAGCTGACGCTGATCCCGACCATCAACGATGACGGCTACGTGAGCGTGCAACTGCTGCAGGAAGTGAGCAGTCTCGCCAATCAGACCGTGCAGGCGGCACTGAACGCACCCGTCATCACCACCCGCGAGGCGTCCACGCGCGCCATCGTGCGCGATGGACAGACGGTCGTCATCGGTGGCCTCATCGGCACCTCCACCGAAACGATTTCGAGTGGTGTGCCGCTGCTCAGAGACATTCCGATTCTCGGCTATCTGTTCAAGCGCCAGACCACCGCGAAGAATCGTACGGAGCTCGCGATCTTCATCACGCCGTACATCGTGCGCACCGACGCCGAGGCCGACGCGCTGTTCGAGCGCGCCCGTCAGCGCACGCAGAATCCGGAGCCGGGCGATGCGCGCACGCTCCGCCGTCCGCCGGCACCACCCGTCCGTACGCCGTGATGATCGCGGACGAAGCCACCCCCGCGCTTGCACGTGACCTGCGCGACGCCGCCACCGGCGAGCTCGCGCGGCGGCTGTCGCCACGCTACCTCGAGGAGCATGGCGTGCTCCCACTCGGTATCGACGACAGCGGGGCGGTGGTGCTTGCCGTCGGTGCCACGCCCGACGTCACGGTGCTGGATGAACTGGGCCGACTGTTCGCGCGACCGGTGCGGATCGTCGAACATGCCGCCGGCGAAATTCAGGCGGCGCTGCTCACGGCCGAACGCGAGACACCGTCCGCCGAGGCGACGGCGATGGCGATCGAGGATGGGGAGGAACAGCCGCTCGATGATCTGCGTGCGTTGGCTGAGCAGGAACCGGTCATCCGGCTGGTGAACGTGACGCTGCTCGACGCGCTCCGCGCCGGCGCCAGCGACGTGCACTTCGAGCCGCTCGCCGCCGAACTGCGTGTGCGCTACCGACTGGATGGGGTGCTGCGCGAGATGACGCGAGTGGGACGGCAGTATCAGGCCGCGGTCGTCAGCCGGCTCAAGATCATGGCCGGTCTCGACATCGCCGAGCGTCGGAAGCCGCAGGACGGTCGCATCCGGCTGCGGCTGGCTGAGCGTGAGGTCGACCTGCGCATCTCCGTGTTGCCTGGGTTGCATGGCGAAGGCATCGTCGTGCGCCTGCTCGACCCGGGCACCACCACGCCTGATCTCGGTACCCTCGGTATGCCCGCCTCCGTACGTGCACAGGTGGAGCGGCTGGTCGCGAAGACGGGTGGGCTGGTGCTGGTGACCGGGCCCACCGGATCCGGCAAGACCACGACGCTGTATGCGGCCCTGGCGAAGCTGAACACGGCGGCCGTGAAGATCGTGACGGTCGAGGATCCGATCGAGTATCGCGTCGAGGGAGTCACGCAGGTACCAGTGAACGTGCGAGCGGGGATGGGCTTCCCGGCGGCGCTGCGCTCGATCCTGCGACACGATCCGGACATCATCATGGTGGGCGAGCTGCGTGATGCGGAGACGGCGACGATCGCGATTCAGGCCGCGCTCACGGGACACCTCGTGCTCAGCACGTTGCACACCACCGATGCCGTCGGCGCCGTGACGCGACTGATCGACATGGGGGTCGAGCCGTACCTCGTCGCGGCCACGTTACAGGGCGCACTGGCGCAGCGACTCGTGCGTGTGCTGTGCGAAACCTGTGCGGCGCCGCGTGCGGCGAGTGGCGCGGAAGTGGCGCGCTGGGGCAGCGCGACTGCGCGACCGCGCGAGGCCCGCGGCTGCGAGGCGTGCGCCGGCAGCGGCTATCGCGGACGCCGTGGCATCTACGAGCTCTTCGTACCGGATGACGCGACTCGCAGTGATGTCGTGGCCGGAATGTCAGCCACCCTGTTGCGTACGCGCGCCGTGGCGCAGGGAACCGTGCCGTTGCGCGACGAAGGGTGGCGCCTGGTGCGCGAAGGTGTCACCACCGCCGAAGAACTGGTGCGCGCGCTCGGAGACGTTGACGGATGACGGCCTCGCTCACGGTCGATCCGTCGTCGTTCCGGTATCGCGCCTCCACCGATGCAGGCGACATCGTCGAAGGGGTGCTGCGCGCCACGTCGCGCGATGCCGCGCTGCGTGAGCTGCGTCGTCAGCATCTGTGGCCGGTGGCGGTGGATGTCGTAGCAGTTCGCGCAGAAACTGCGGTCCGTTGGCGTCGCGGTGGCACGTCGCGACGGCGCGGCGTGGCGCTGTGGGTGCGCACCGTGGCCACACTGCTGGATGCCGGTGCGCCGCTCGATCGTGCACTGGGCGTGGCACAGGGGCAGGCGTCGCACGACGACGTGCAGCGTGGCGCACACGCCCTGCGTGCGGCGGTGCAGGGCGGCATGTCGCTGGCGGAAGCGATGCGCCTGCAACCCACGCTCTTCGACGCACTGCACGTTGGCGTGGTGCGTGCGGGAGAATCGGCGGGTGCCCTCGACAGTGCGTTGACCACGCTCGCCGGATATCTGGAGGAGGATGCCGCGCTCCGCGCGCAACTCGCCTCGGCGCTGATCTACCCCGTGCTGATGGCATCGGTGGCGACGCTTGGCACGCTGGTGTTGCTGCTCTTCGTCGTACCGCGCTTCTCGACGCTGCTGGCGGATCTTGGCGGTACCATGCCGACGTCAACGCGCGTCCTGATCATGCTCGGCAGCATCGTGACGCATGGCTGGTGGATGATTGCGCTCGCCATATCGGCGCTGGTGATCGGCTTCCGCACGATGCTCGCGGCGCCAGCAACGGCGCTGGTGTGGCATCGGCGGCGGCTCACACTGCCGGTCACGGGCGCTCTTGAACGCTCGATGGCCACGGCACGATTCACGCGCGCGCTCGGCCTCATGCTGGCGGGCGGTCTGCCGCTGTTGCCGGCGCTTCGGCTGGCGCGCACCGGTGTCACCAACCGGGCGATGGCGGCTGACCTCGAGCGGGTGTCGCAGGATGTCGCCCGAGGGCAGCGTCTCGGTGCGTCTCTGGCCGGCGTTCTGTCGCCGATGGCCGTGCAGCTGCTGGCCGTGGGCGAGGAGAGCGGGCGCCTCGATGCCCTCTGCCTGCGGGCCGCCACCCAGCACGACGAGGAGGTGCGCCGCACCCTGCGCACCCTCGCCTCGCTCCTCGAACCCGCCCTGATCCTGCTCTTTGGTGCAATCGTAGGTTTCGTCGCCCTGGCCATGCTCCAGGCCATCTACGCCGTCAACGCGGGAATGTGACATGAGGCAAAGTGCCAAGATCGATGCAATTCGCGGCGGCTTCACCCTCCTCGAGCTGTTGGTGGTGCTGGTCGTCCTGGGCCTGCTCGCTGGTCTGATCGGGCCGCAGCTCTTTGGGCGGGTGGGTGAGGCCAAGACCACCACCACCCGGACGCAGCTGGAGTTGATCGGGGTGGCGTTGGACAGCTACCGTCTCGACAACGGGGCGTATCCGATGACGGCGCAAGGGTTGGAGGCGCTCACGACACGGCCGGCGAGGCAGCCGGTCGCGATGAATTGGCGCGGACCATACCTTCGGAAGGCCGCGCCGGTCGACGCTTGGGGCCGCCCCTATCTGTATGCCGCTCCAGTGGCCGGAGGGCAGGGCTACGAGCTTCGCTCCCTGGGTCGCGACGGGCAGGACGGCGGGAGCGGTGAGGACGCCGACGTGGGTGGACTGCCTATTCCAAAGACTCGCTGAACCGAACCCGTCCGTTCTGGTCAGAATCTTGCGGATGATTCTTCCGGATGTGTGTGGCAGAGTTCGCTTGGTGCGCAGGGTAGCAGCCGATCGCGTCAGCCTGTCTCTTCAGCGACAGGCGCGCACAACGACTGGAGGAGTCATGGGAACGACGCTCGATCAGGACGAACTGACAGGGTCCGATGAACGGGGGGGCACGGCGGAACCGGTCGTCGCCCCCGGACAAGCTTCCCGACGGCGATTCTTCTCGGCCGCCGCGGCGGCGGCTACCGCACTCGTCGTCGCCGCACCGGAGAAGGCACTGGCGCAATCACCGGCGCAGACGGAGGCACCGGTGCAGGGTAGGCGACGTGCGCGGCGGAAGCTCCCGGAGCCGGTCCGCGGCGTCTCGCTCTCGCTCGCCACGACCGCCACGCCACCCGACGCGCAGATCGCCGTGTGGCGTGATCCGGTGGCACGTCTGGTGCGACGCGTCACGCTTGGCATCACGAAGCCGGAACTCGAGCGGGCACGAAAGCTTGGCTACTCCAGATACCTCGAGGAGCAGCTCAAGCCGTCCGTGATCGACGACCGCGCCACCGTGACGTTCGTGACGGCGAATTATCCCACGCTCCGCATGACCACCGACGAACTCTATGGCGCGGAGCAGTACAAGGTCGTCACGGAGTTGCAGGAAGCCACCATCTATCGTGCCGCCTTCTCCCAGCGACAGCTCTACGAACGGATGGTCGAGTTCTGGACCGATCACTTCTCGATCGACACCGATAAGGTTGGCTACCTCAAGAGCACCGATGACCGCGACGTGATCCGTCGGCACGCGATGGGCAGGTACCCAGCCTTGCTTCGCGCCAGCGCGCACAGCGCGGCGATGATGCGCTACCTCGACCAGCCCGACAGTCGGCGCGGCAACATCAACGAGAACTACGCCCGCGAAATCATGGAGCTGCATTCCGTCGGCGTCGACGGCGGCTACACGGAGCAGGACGTGAACGAGCTGGCC
>JBBSCZ010000082.1:0-12161 GCA_038249795.1 Gemmatimonadales bacterium
TCATTCCGCACGCCGTCGCCGTCGAGTTCGCCGAGTGATGCTGGGGGGTGTCGATGCCTGAGCAGCCATCTCGCGGCATCGATGTTCCGACAGACGCCCTGCCAGTGTTGAGTCCGCCGTCGCTGGTGATCGATGCACCAGCCGGCGGTGCCTCCCGCGGCAATTCACCCGATGATGCGGCTCAGTCGCGGCGATTGCGCGCCCTCGCCGCCGAGATCGAGAGTCTTCCAACCACGTCAGCAGCTTTCACGCGGTTGCTGATCGTGGCGATCGATGCGCTGCAGGCAACTGGTGCGTGGATCGGGCTCACGATGGAAGATTCCGACGCGCTGGTGGTGGTCGCCGCACATGGCGAGGTGCCGGTGGAGCAGGGACTCCGCGTGCCGCGTGATCACGCCTTCGCCGCCCGGGCCCTCCGCGCCAATTCCCCCATTTTCTCTGATCCCAGCACTGGTGTGCGGTGGTCCGACACGCAGCTTGGACGCGTGCCGGTGCGCGCCGTGGCCGCACCGTTGATGGTCGATGGAGAGCACGCTGCGGGCGTGATCTCCATCATCGGTGGTCCCGCTCGATTGTTCACGGTCGCCGACGGCACCTTTGCGCACGAATTGGGAGCGCTGGCAGCGGGCGTCCTGCGGCGACGCGACCGGCGCGCTCCGGTCGCCATCGCCGCGGCAGCGCCCGACGAGGACCGCGGGCTGACGACTTCGCTGCTGCTCGCAGCGGCAGCGGCGAGTACGGTCGAGGAGTTTGCAGCAGCCATCATTCACCGCCTCGATGATCCCGCCTTCCTCGGCGTAGCCGTGGCCGTGTTCGACAGCAATGACGGAACACTGCGTTTCCCCGCCGCGCTCGGCGCGCTGACCGCGCTGCGAGGGATCCAGACACCGCTCGATCCGTCGCGGGTGGAGCATCTCGCCCGGCAGCGGCGCGGCGTGCCGCTGCCCGATGCGCGGCACCTGGTGCCGGAGGGGTGGCGCTCGCTGGTCCCCGCGCTGCCCGGCACCTCGATTGCACTGATCGACCGCGACACCGCGGTGGGACGTGTGGACATCGTGTACGATGCCGAGCGTGCAATTCCGCAGGCGGCCACGCGCCGCCTCGAACAGCAGGCGGGCATGATCGCCCGCGCGCTCTCGGAGATCGTCGGGCGGGTGGCACGGGCGCCCACCGATCATGCGCTGCAGTCGCTCCTGACGCTGCGCCGCGCGCTGGCCGTGCAGCTGCACGATCTCACGTCGCCGATCGCTGGTATCCGTGCACTGTCGGAATTGTTGATCGACGAGCCGCTCGCACCTGACCTCAGGGATCTGGTGGCGCTGATTCAGCGCAGTGCGCAACGCGCACTGGAGGTGACGGGCACGCTCCGTACACTCGCCGATGGCGATGACTCGCATCCTGATCCGATTTCCATTGCTGCACTGCTGACGGCAGTGCTGCAGGAACGGGCCGAGACGCAGCGCGCGCTGGCCATCACCGTCGGCAGCACCATTGATTCGGGGATGCCGCCGATCGCGTGGCCGGCCATCGCCTTCCGCGAGTGGGTGACTTCGGCGCTCATTGCTTCCGAGACTGCGCTGGTCGGTGCCGCGCGTCGCCGGATCGATGTGCGGGCCGGATTGGATGGCGCCATGGCGATGATCACCATCGCCGATGACGGAGTGCCCGTTGGGCTCCTCCCTTCTGCTTCGGAGGTGCACGGTGCTACTATGTCGGTCATCCGCACCGACGACGGGCGCACGATCCGTCGCTTGGCGATTCCGCTGACGATCGGCACCCCGCATCACCTCTCGTGACACGTGACCATCGCGATCTCGGAGTTCCCGCCTAAACCAGCGTCGAATCCTCTGGCCCGGATCCTCGTCGTCGACGACGACGAATCGATCCGCGTGGCAATGGTGCGTTTTCTCCAGCGCTGCGGCTACGGCGTGGAGTCGGCGGGCAACGGCGCCGATGCGCTGACCCTGTTCGAGCAGCACACCTTCGACGCCATGATCTGCGATGTCCGGATGCCGGGGCTTTCCGGACCTGAACTGCTGCCGCACGTCCTGGCCCACGATCCGAATCTGGCCGTGCTGATGCTCAGCGCCGTCAACGACGCCCCCACGGCGGCGCACGTGCTGGCTGGCGGCGCGGTTGATTACCTCGTCAAGCCGATCGAGCTGCGGACCCTGCAGGATGCCGTGATCCGCGCGCTCGCACGGCGCCACGCGCGGATGGAGAAGGAGCGCTTCGACGAACGGATCCAGGAAGAGGTGCGCCTGCGCACCACCGAGCTCGAGCAGGAGAAGGAGTCGCTGCGACGCCTCTCGGTGAGTGTGGTCGAAACGCTGATCATCGCGATGGAGGCGAAGGATGTCTACCTCCGGGGCCACTCGCTGCGTGTGGCCGACCTGGCGGCGGAGATTGCCATCGAAATGGAGCAGGATTCGGCACTCGTCGAGCGCATTCGCCTCGCCGGCCGCCTGCACGACGTCGGCAAGATCGGTATTCGTGAGGAAATTCTGAACAAGCCGTCGTCGCTGACGATTGCCGAGTTCGAGCATGTGAAGCAGCATGTGCGGATCGGCATCGAGATATTGCGCCCGATGGCGCAGCTCGATCCAGTGCTCGATTTCATTCATGATCATCACGAGCACTGGGATGGCAGCGGTTATCCACGCGCGGTGTGCGGCGATGCCATCACACTCGGTGGGCGCATTCTCGCCGCCGCTGACGCGTTCGATGCGCTCACCTCGCAGCGGGCATACCGCGATCCGATGCGTGCCGATGACTCGCTGGCGTATCTGGGGACGCAGGCCGGTGCCCTCCTCGACCCGCAGGTGGTCCGCGCACTTCAGGTCGTCATGACGCGTCGCCTCGCATCGGCCTGAGCGGAGAGATTTCGGGCGCAGACAGGCGTTTGCGGCAAACGTTCCGGGGCGACCCGGCGTATACCGAGGACCATGTCAGCCTCTCTCAGTCATCGCCCGCCGCATCGTCGCGGGCGCTTTTGTGTCGTCGTCATCTCCGCTGTCGCATTGGCCTCCACCGTCGGGGCGCAGAGTTCGCGCCTGCCGATCTCACGGAATGAGCGCCTCGCGACCGACACCCTCGTGCTCACCTTCGATGCCGCCGTGCAGCGTGCGCTGCGTGATGGTGAGGAAGTGCGCTCAGCCAACGCCAGCATCGACATCGCCGATGCGCAGATCGGCCTCGCCCGCTCCACCGGCCTGCCACAGCTGCGGCTGAACAGCGGTTACAACCAGGCAGTGGAGAATGCGCGCGCCAACATCGTCGGCGCGGTGTTCAACCAGGCCTTCACCTACACGGCGAATGCGCAGCTGGCGCAGCCGCTCTTTCTTGGCGGCCGCGTGGTGGCGGGGGCGAAAGCGGCCAATGCCGCACGCAGCGCAGCGCGCGCCAACACCGCGGAAGTGCGGGGAAACGTGGTGGTCGACGTGGAGCGTGCCTATCTCAATGCGCTCTTCACCCGCCGGCTGATCGAGATTCAGGAACAGAACCTCGCGCTGGCTGACCAGCGCGTGGCGCAGGCGCAGCAGCTCGAGACGGCCGGACGCGCCTCACGCTACGACGTGCTGCGACTGAAGGTGGAACGGGCAAATCTCGAACCCGCCGTGGTGCAGGCGCGGAACGACTATGCGATCGCCGTGCTCAAC
This sequence comes from Gemmatimonadales bacterium, assembly GCA_038249795.1. Taxonomy (GTDB): domain Bacteria; phylum Gemmatimonadota; class Gemmatimonadetes; order Gemmatimonadales; family Gemmatimonadaceae; genus JACMLX01. The sequence continues at coordinate 3,660 of JBBSCZ010000082.1, forward strand.
CTGCGCCGGCTCGTGAACGTGCCGTCGGAGCGACCGATGCGGCTCGTCTCGGAACTCGACACGCTGGCGTTGCAGCGGCTGTTGGCCACCGTCGACACCGCCCCGAACGTGGGTGAGGTGCGCGCTGCCGTACGCTCGGCGGAACTGACGCGCACGGCGCGTGAGGCCGGGGTGCGCGTGGCGCGCGCCGACCTGCTGCCTTCCATCAACGCCACGCTGACGTCGGGCTATCTGGCCCTGCCCGCCGGCAACGGGGTACCGACCTTCGGTGGTCAGACCAGTGCCGCCAACTGCCCGCCGGGCTCCGCTGCCTCGCGTCTCTGCCAGAACAACGGCTGGTTCACGGACCGCAGCTTCGGATTGCAGGTGTCCTGGCCGATTTTCGACGGACTGCGCACCAAGGCCAACATCGAGAATGCGAGTGCGCTGGCGGACCAGTCGCGCATCGAGCTGGCACTGGTGCGCGAGCAGGTGGCCCTCGAGGCGGCGGCCGCGCGTGCGGAGTTCGGTCGCGCGCGCATTCTGTTCGACGCCCGTCGTGAAACGGTGTCCGAGGCGATCGAAGCCTTCGATCTTGCAACGCTGCGCAACACCCGCGGCGTAGGCACGGCGCTCGACGTGAGTGATGCGCAGCTCAATCTCGTGCGCGCGCAGGTCAATTCCGCGCGCGCGATCTATGACGTGTTTCTTGCCGCCGCCGACCTGGCGCGGGCGACCGGTCGCCCGATCCCGCTGCCTGATGGCGGCGCGATGCGCATCACTGACCGTGGAGCAGATCGTGTCACGACGGATCGCTGAAGTGCTTCCGCCCGCGCGGATGATCGCCTGCGTGGCGCTGCTGTTGGTGACCGCCTGCTCGAAAACCGGTGACGCCGAAGCCAAGCCGGCGGCCGGCGGCGCTCCCGGTGGTGCAGCGGCCGGCGGACGCGGAGCCCCGGGCGGTGGACGGGGTGGCGCCGTGCTCGGGGCCAACGATGTCGCGACCCTCGCCAACGGTGTGATCGAGAACGCCGTCGCCGTGTCGGGGAATCTGCGACCGATCGAAACCATCGAGATCCGCAGCCGCCTCAATGGCGACATCCAGGCGGTGTACGTGCAGGAGGGAGAGCGGGTCGGCGCCGGCCAGGTGCTGGCACGCTTCGAGTCCAGTCAGCAGGAGAGCTCACGTCGGGGGGCCGAGGCCGACCGCGAGGCGGCACGCTCGCAGCTGCAGACGTCGCAGTGGGCCGCCGAGCAGTCGACGGCGCTGTTCAAGGCGGGTGCCATCGCCGAACAGGAGAATCGGGCCGCACAGCAGGCCGTCGTGGCCGCACAAGCCGCCGTGGCCGCCTCCGAGGCCCGTCTGCGCACTGCCAGCGCCGTTTCCAACGACACCCGCGTGCTGGCCCCTTCCAGCGGCGTCATCGACCGCCGCACCGTGCAGCCAGGTGAGCGGGTCTCGGTCAGCACGCCGCTCTTCACACTGGTGCGCAACGAGACGCTCGAACTGGCCGCCAACGTGCCGTCGCGCATGGCCAACATGATCGTGCCGGGTCAGGTCGTCCGGCTGAGCGTGGACAATCGCACGGTGGAGTCGAAGGTGGCCCGCGTCAGTCCGACGGTGGATCCGGTGTCGCGCAGCGTGACGGTCTACGTGCGCGTGCCGAATACCACGGGCGCCATCAAGGGCAACACCTTCGTCAGCGGTCGGGTGGTCGGCGACCGCCGCGCCGATGTGCTGCTGGTCCCGACCACGGCCATTCGGCAGGCACCAGGCACCGAGTCCGCGCCGTTCGTCTGGCGGATCGTCGGCGGGACGCTCGAGAAGCGGAACATCACGCTCGGTGTCGTGGATGCCGCCGGCGGCGTGGCGGAAGTGACGGACGGTCTGGCAGTCGGCGACCGCGTCATCGTGGGGAACGTCGGTGCGCTCGGAAACGGCGCGAAGGTCACCATTGCAGGCGGGAAGTCATGATCATCTCGGATGTTTCGATCAAGCGGCCGGTGTTCGCCACCATGATCATGGTGGCGCTGGTCGTGCTCGGTCTGATCGGGTATCAGCGGCTCGCGATCGACGAATACCCCGACATCACCTACCCCATCGTGGTGGCGCAGACGGCCTATCCCGGCGCCTCGCCCGAAGTGGTGATGCGTGAGGTCTCGAAGCCGATCGAGGAAGCGCTCAACACCGTGCAGGGCATCAAGGAAGTCACCTCGACGTCCCTGGAAGGAAGTTCGCTGGTGCGACTGCAGTTCAACATCGACGTCGACGTGATCGCGGCGCAGCAGGAGGTCAGTGCCAAGGTGGCGCGCATTCGCCGGCAGCTGCCCCCGAACATCGAAGATCCGATCGTGCTGCGCTTCGATCCGAACGACCGGCCGATCATCAGCGTGGCGATGACGAGCGGCGAGCGGCCACTGCGTGAACTGAGCGACATCGCGCAGGAAGTCATCAAGACACGTTTCGAGTCCATTCCCGGCGTCGGTGGCGCCAACATCACCGGTGCCGCCACGCGGCAGATCCAGATCCAGCTCGACCCCGATGCGATGCGGGCGTACAACATCGCGCCGCCGGTGGTCATCGCGGCGCTCGAGCGCGAGAACCGTGAGGTGCCGGCCGGCCGCGTGCGCCGCAACGGGCGCGAGCAGCTGATCCGCGTCACCGGGCGGGTGGTGGACCCGCAGCGCTTCGCCGACATCACCCTCGCGGTGCGCAACGGCGCCCCGGTGCGGATCAGTGACGTGGCTACGGTGGTCGATGGCAGCGCCGAGCAGCGCAGCGCGGCGTTCATCGGACGCACGCCGGCCGTCTCGATCGAGGTGCAGAAGCTCGCCGGCAGCAACACCGTGGAAGTCGCCGACCGGGTGCGCGGCGAAGTCGAGGCGCTGATGAAGACGCTCCCCGCCGACGTGCAGCTCCGGGTGATCCGCGACGACTCGCAGCGCATCCGCGACTCGCTCGAAAGCGTGCAGCACGAGCTGATCCTCGGTGCGATTCTCTGCATCGTGATCATCTACTTCTTCCTGAACTCCTGGCGCTCGACGATCATCACCGGCCTGGCGCTGCCGATCTCGCTGATCGCGTCGTTCTTCGTGATGTGGGCGTTCAATTTCACGCTCAACACCATGACGCTGCTGGCGCTGTCGCTCGCCATCGGCCTGCTCATCGACGATGCCATCGTGGTGCGCGAGAACATCGTGCGGCACCTCGAGATGGGGAAGACGCACGAACGCGCCGCGTCGGAAGGCACCAGCGAAATCGGACTCGCCGTCTTCGCCACCACGATGGCGGTGGTCGCGGTGTTCTTCCCGGTCGCCTTCATGGGCGGCATGATCGGCAAGATCTTCTTCCAGTTCGGCGTCACCGTCGCCTTCGCGGTGCTGGTCTCGCTGCTGGTGAGCTTCACGCTCGACCCGATGCTCTCCAGCATCTGGCCCGATCCCGAAGTCGACCACGCCAATCAGGCCACGCTGCGGGCGTCGCGGAATCCGATCCGCCGCGTCGCCTTCGCGTTCAACGACTGGTTCGAGCGGGTCGCCGACCGCTACCCGAAAGGACTGGCCTGGGCACTGAATCATCGCCTCGCCGTGCTGGGCCTGTCCCTGACCACGGTCGTCGCCTCCGTGATGCTGGTGCCGAAGCTCGGCTTCACCTGGATGCCTGACGTCGACGGCAGCGAGTTCAACGTGAACTTCCGCGTCGCGCCCGGTTCGGCCATCGATTACACCATCGAACGCGGGCAGACCATTGCGGCCCTGCTCGAGAAGCGGCCCGAGGTGCTGTCGACCTACCTGAACATCGGTGGCGGCTTCCGCGGCACGCCGAGCGGTGGCACGGTGTCGGTGAAGCTGAAGCCGAAGGATCAGCGCACGCTGTCGCAGGCCGAACTGCAGACGGAACTGCGGCCGCTGCTGATGCGCATCCCGGGAATCCGACCCAACATCACCGGCACTCCGTCGATCTTCGGCGGCTACCGCCAGCCGATCGAGGTGAAGGTGCAGGGTCCGGAGCCGACACGTCTCAAGCTCGCGGCGGCCGAAGTGCTCAAGACGATGCAGGGGGTCCCCGGCATCGCCGAGCCCAATTCGAGCGACGACGGCGAGATTCCGCAGCTCGACGTGCAGGTCGATCGCGAACAGGCCTGGGCCGCCGGTCTGGGCATCGGCACGATCGCGAGCACCCTGCAGCCGCTGTTCACCGGCCAGCGGGCCACCCGCTGGGAAGATGCGCAGGGATACTCGCACGACGTGGTCGTGATCTATCCCGACTCGCTCCGTCGCTCGTCGGATGACGTGGCCGACCTCCCGGTTCCGGGCACCGGCGTCGACAGCCGGACGGGTCTCGCCACCACCATCCCGCTCGGTTCCGTCGCCACGATCCGCGCCGGCATCGGGCCACAGGCCATCGAGCGGGCGGCGCTGGAGCGGCAGGTGTCGATCAGTGCCGGCGTGTTGCCGGGCTACAACGTCGGCGACGTGGCGACCAAGGTGCAGGCAGCGATCGACTCCATGGGTCTGCCCTCGGGTTACCGGACGGTGTTCGGCGGCGACGTCCAGAACCTGACCGAGACCAAGGGGTACGTGGCCGAGGCGCTGATTCTGGCGGTGGTGTTCATCTACCTGATCCTGGCCTCGCTCTTCGGCTCGTTCTTCCAGCCGCTGGCCATCATGCTGTCCCTACCGCTCAGCTTCATCGGCGTGGCGGTGGCGCTGCTGGCCACCAAGGGCAGCCTGAACGTGATGACGATGATCGGCATCATCATGCTCCTCGGCCTGGTGACGAAGAACGGCATTCTGCTGGTGGACTTTGCGAATCAGCGCCGCGAGGAAGGCGACGATCAGCGGACGGCGTTGCTGGCGTCGGCCCGCATCCGTCTTCGCCCGATCATCATGACGACGGTCGCGATGATCGCCGGCATGGTACCACTGGCGTTTGCGCTCGGTGCCGGCGCCGAACAGCGGGCGCCGATGGGACGCGCGGTGATCGGCGGCCTGATCACGAGTACCCTCCTCACGCTGTTCGTGGTTCCCGTGGTATACTCGCTGCTCGATGATGCGGTGAGAGCGGTCCGAAAGCGTTTCTCGTCTGCGTCGCACGCGCCGGTTTCGGCGTTGCCCAGCCCGGTCGCCGGCGACTGAGTCCCACGGTTCTGCTGCAGTTCGAACCAAAATACGCCGCCACTGCTTGACTCGCAGTGGCGGCGCTGCTATACCGGTCACGTCAACTGCGTGCACATCCCTGTTTGCACCGGTTTGCAATCCCTGCTGGCCCTTTTCTGCGTTGGAGGCAGGCATGCCGCGTTTCGGCGAATACGACGATGTTGAGTTCCGGCTCCGTGGCCGTGATGATGATGAGGACGACTACTACGACTCCGATCCGATGTACGAGGAGGAAGAGGAGGAGGAGGACGAGGACGAGGAGGGCTTCACTCCGACGGTGAAGCGGAAGCGCGAGTCGCTCTTCGACGATCCCGACGACGCGGCCAAGGACGAGGATGAGGAGGAGGACACGGGTGAGGTGATCGAGGAGGAAGTCGACGCCGAGCTCGGGCCCGAAGACGGCGAGCCCGCCGGAGAGGAGGAATTGGGCCTGGACGACGAGGGTGGTCTGGACGACGATCTCGGTGACGATGCGCCTCTGGGCAAGAAGACGCTGCCGGCGGTGGAGCCGATTGCGCCCGTACGGGCATCGTCGGCACTGAAGCCGCCGAAGGCGCCCAAGCCGCCCAAGCCGGCACCGGTGCCGAAGGCGTCCAAGGCGGCGCCTGCGGCCCCGGCCCCACCTGGCGGCAAGGCACCGGCACAGGAAGCGGCAGCCAAGGCGCCGGCAGAACCGGCGACGCCGCCGGCCAAGTCGCCGGCATCGACGAAGAAAGTCGCCAAGGCCGAGCAGCCGGTCGCCAAGGCACCGCCCGCGGCCAAACCCGAGCCGGTGAAGCCGGCGGCAAAAAAGACCGCACCGGCAGCCCCGGCTCCGACGGCTGCGACACCAGCAAAGGCAGCACCGGTGAAGAAGGCGGCGGCACCTGCCAAGAGGGCCGCCGCCGCAAAGAACAGACCGCGTTTCAAGCCAGGCAAGTATTTGAAGACTGCCGCGTCCGCGAAGCCGGCGGTCGCGAAGAAGGCGGTGCCGAAGAAGGCGGAACCGTCGAAGAAACCGGCGCCTGCGAAGAAGGCGGCACCAGTGAAGAAGGGGGCACCGGCGAAGCGGCTGGCGCCCGTGAAGAAGGGGGCACCGGTGAAGCAGCCGGCGCCCCCGAAGAAGGTGGCACCCGTGAAGAAGGGCGCACCGGCGAAGAAGGCCGCCGCGAAGAAGGCGCCAGCGAAGAAGGCTGCCGCGAAGAAGGCACCAGCGAAGAAGGCACCAGCGAAGAAGACAACGGCGAAAAGACCATTGCCTCGGAGAAAGGGGGGCTGAGACTCGGCCGATCGCCGGTATCGGCCGGTGCCGCAGTCTGCGCGATCGCCGTCGGCGCCAGGTGCGCCACGACCGGCGGAATGGAGCTCGCTCCGTTCCGCCGGTCTATGTTTGTGGCATGTCGGTTCGCGACCAGCAGATTCTCGATGCCGTCCCGCTGATGATCTTCGCGACGGATTGCGCAGGCATGGTGGTGCAGCAGAACCATCCGGCAACGCACGTGGTGGGCAACCGGATCGGCAGCCCGCTCCACGTCGCGCTGGGCGAGGCCTCGGACGAAGAGCAGTGCACCCGGGCCTTCGCCGCGCTGCAGCAGAGCGATGTGCCGATGGTTCGCTGGGAATTCGCCGCTGCCGCCGACGCCGATGAGCGCGTGATGCTGGTGCAGGTCACCCGCTCCCTCGCCCATGGCGCACACTCGGGCTTCGTCGCCACGGTCAGCGACGTCACGGAATCGCATCGCGCCCGTGAGGCGCTGATCTCGACCGGCCTGGCGCTCGCCAGCTCGATCGACCTGGCGCGTGTGTATCGAGAGGTGGGCCACCAGCTGCAGCGCGCCGTGCGCTGCGACGCCTACATCATCGCCGTCGCCGACGACGACACGCTCGCCCTCGCCGGCGTGGAGGCGGAGGGCTACACGGAGACGGCCGCGCAGGTCGCCATGCGACTCTCCCCGGACTGGCTGGAGGCACTGGCCTCGGGCATTGCGCTGGTGCACCGCGCCTCGCCGGTGGGGCGCGAGGTCACGGCGCCGATCATCAGCGAGGAAGGGGTGCTGGGCGCCATCACGGTGCGGCTCAGCGCCCTCGAGGCGACCTACGAGCTGGCCGAGACGCAACGCGTGCTGAGCACCATCGCCGCGCAGACGGCAGCCGCCATCGATCGTGCATTCCTGGTGCGACGCGTGGAGCAGAAGCGGCGTCTGGAGGCAATCGGTGAAGTGGCCGCCGGCGTGGCGCACGAACTGCGCAATCCGCTCTTCGGCATCTCATCGGCGGCGCAGCTGCTGCGCATCCACGGCAAGGACGATCCGGCGGTGGAGCGGAACGTGAATCGCATGCTGCGCGAGGTGGATCGACTGAACACGATGCTGTCGTCATTGCTGATCTACGGTCGTCCGCAGCCGCTGCGGCTCGCCGACGGCGATCCCGATTCGGTGTGGGACGACGTGATCGAATCGAACCGTGCGCGGATGGACGAAGCCGGTGTCACCTTCGCACGAAAGCGGGGCACCCCCGCCGCGCGCATTCCGTTCGATGCAGCGCAGCTTGGCCAGGTCTATCTGAACCTGCTCGTCAACGCGATCGATGCTGCGCCCCGCGGCTCCGTCATCACATTGCAAAGTGCCGCCCTGCCCAGCGGTGGCTGGCGCGCGCGATTGCACAACACCGGCCCCGCCATTCCTCCCGAGGCGCTCCCACGTGTGTTCGAGATCTTCTACTCGCTCAAGAGCGGCGGCACCGGCATCGGGCTCGCACTCTGCCAGCGCATCATCGAGGAGCATGGCGGCACCATCGGCATCGAAAGCCAGCCGGAGACGGGTACCGCCGTCATGATCATGCTCCCAGCCGGCGACGACCCATGATCTCGGCGTCGCTGCTGGTGGTGGATGACGACGAGTCGGTACGCGAGACGCTCGCCGAGTACTTCGAGCTGTGCGGCATGGTGGTGCACACCGCCGCGACGGCTGCGGCGGCCCGCGCAGCCGTCGCACTGCATCTGCCGGCGGTGGTGATCATGGACCTGCGCCTCCCCGATGCCGATGGTCTGAGTCTGCTCGAGGGGCTGCGGGCCGACGATCCCGATGGCGCGATCATCGTGCTCACCGGCCATGCCGACGTGCGCACCGCAGTGGGCGCCATGCAGGGCGGGGCGCTGGATTTGATGGAAAAGCCGGTCGATCTCGAGGCGCTGCGCGAGGCGGTGATGCGCGGAGTGCAGATGGTCTGCCTGAAGCGCGAGGTCGCGATCCTGCGCGAGCAGCGTGGGACAGGCGATGGCGTGGAGCGGTCACCGCTGCAGCCATCGTTCGACAAGCTGATCGAACTGGCCGCACGCAATGACGACGCGCCGGTCCTGATCCTCGGCGAGACAGGCACGGGCAA
>JBBSCZ010000083.1:0-12111 GCA_038249795.1 Gemmatimonadales bacterium
ATGTCGGTCTCGGCCCGCGCGGATGTCAGGAGGGTCCTGTCGCAGCAGGATGCAACTCCGCATCGTCCAGCCATCGCAAGGATGAAGCCACGTCGCCGACAAGCGGAGTGAGCACGAGGTGCGTGTTAGGTGCTTCAGCACATCACCGAGAAGCGTGTGTCGTGGCAAATTGAGGCACGCTCGTCCACGTCGCGTAATGATAGTAGCACATGTACACGAAACGTGAGAAAACCTATGCACCCTGAGAGATACGTCGAGCGAAGCCCTGAGAGATAGTAGCTGCATCTGCCGATCCGTCATTGCATCAACTCGCTGATACAGTCTCTGCAGCATGCACCTTCTTCGTCGCGCGCTGAACAGGGCCGCGCGCGAGTGTGCGCTTCGCAGCATCTGCTCTGCCACCGGCCCAGCGGCCCGGCTTCTCCGTCTTGCCCCGCTCGAACCGGCGCGGGGGGACACCTCCGCGCTGGCCCCGCGGACAGGCCGCGTTTCGTGGCCTGTTGCACCACGCGGTCTTGCGGTTCGAACTGCGCGCGTTTTCCCACCCGTGCCAGCAACTTCTCGAGCGACATCGCCGCCATCCACGGTCGATCCTGCGCGATTCGCCTCCCACCGTACCTCGGACACGGCGATGGCCCGGCGCGCTCGATCCTCACCGAGGGTTCCGTGAACGGCATTCTACCAGCTCCGTCGCCCGCCGCCTACCTTCCCCGCATGACCCCTCAATTCCGTACGACGCTCTGGCGCGTCCTCAGCATCCAGCTGGTGGCCCTCGGGCTCCTCTGGCTGCTCCAGTCCCGCTATTCCCACTGAGCACCGATGCACTGGATCAACTGGCTCATCGTCGTCGTCTACCTCTCCATCGTGGTGTTCGACGGGCTGCGCCGCACCCGTGGCACCACCAACATCGAAGGGTACTTCCTCGCTAACCGGAGCCTGCCGTGGTGGGCGGTCGGCCTCTCGGTCATGGCGACGCAGCTCTCCGCCATCACCCTGATCGGCACCACGGGGCAGGGCGCCACCGACGGCCTCCGCTTCGTGCAGTTCTACTTCGGACTGCCGATCGCGATGGTCATCCTCGGCGTCACGCTCGTCCCGTTCCTGCACGGCGCCAAGGTCTACACGGCCTACGAGTTTCTCGAGCGCCGCTTCGATGCCAGGACACGATCGATGACCAGCCTCCTCTTCCTGCTGTCGCGCGGGATGTCGTGCGGGACGATCATCGCGGCACCGAGCGTGGTGCTGTCGTCGATCTTCGGATGGGACCTCGGCTGGTGCGTGGCGCTGATCGGCGTGCCGACGGTGATCTACACCGTGCTCGGTGGCGTGCAGGCGGTGGCGTGGGCCGACGTGAAGCAGATGTTCGTGATTGCCGGCGCGATGTTCGCGATCATCACGATGCTGATCGTGCGCATGCCGATCCCGCTCGACGACGCACTGCACATCGCGGGCGCCTCGGGCCGACTGCAGGTGTTCGACTTCTCCTTCGATCTGTCGAAGACCTACACGTTCTGGTCGGGCATCCTCGGTGGCACCTTCCTGATGCTCTCGTATTTCGGCACCGACCAGAGTCAGGTGCAGCGCTACCTCGCCGCAAAGTCGGTGGACGAGGCGCGCAGCTCGCTGCTCATGAGCGCGTACTGGAAGATCCCGCTGCAGGCGCTGATCCTGCTCACCGGCGTGCTGGTGTTCCTGTTCTATCTCTTCACACCCGCACCACTGCTCTACAACCCGCGCCAGAGTGCGCAGGTGGAGCAGCAGGCACCGAAGGAGTATGCCGAGCTGCAGGCGCGCTACGCCAGCGCCATTACCGTCCGGCAGCAGGCCGCGCGCGAAGCCGCCACTGTGCGACACGGCGGCACTGAGGCCGCGATCTCCGCCTCGCTCGACAAATTCCGCACCACCGAAGCGGGCGTCACCGCGATCCGCACCGAGGCGCTGGCCGCCGCCGAGCGCGCCAGCGGCGAATCGTCGCGCGACGTGAACTACATCATCCCGCGCTTCGTGCTCGACAATCTGCCGCTGGGGTTTGCCGGTGTCTTTCTCGCGGCGGTGCTGGCCGCAGCCATGTCGAGCGTGGCGGCGGAGCTGAACTCGCTCTCCACCGTCACCGTGATCGATTTCTATCAGCGCTGGCTGAAGCCTACGGCGAGTGATGCACACTATCTCACGGTATCAAAAATTTCGACGGCGGTGTGGGGCGTCTTCGCCTGCGTGGTGGCGACCTACGCGGCCACTCTCGGTTCGCTGATCGAAGTGGTCAATCGTTTCGGCAGCTTCTTCTACGGCTCCATCCTCGGAATCTTTTTGCTGGCGATGATCCCGCGCGCACGCGCACTCGGCGCATTCGTCGGCCTGCTCTGCGGCATGGGCGCCGTGGCAGCGGTGGCCATCTGGGTGCCGAGCGTGAGCTTCCTCTGGCACAACCTGATCGGCGCCGTGGTCGTGGTGGCCGTCGGCCTGCTGCTCAGCCTCGGTGCGTCACCGTCCGCACCCGTCACGTCTACCGGCACCAGTGCATGAAATCGCCGTCGTGATTCGCGAGGTCAGTCGTTCGGTGTGTCGGGCTGGGGTCGTGAACTGCTTCATCGCGGAACTGCACTGCCGCGGAACAGCGTAACAAAAGAACGGCAGCGCGTTAGGCCAGCTGGTGCTCAGTGACAATCTGTTTTTTTGGGTGGGGTGCGACCGGCAACTGTCTGCCCCGCGATGATCACGTCAACGCCGTGACCTGCCGCGTTCGCGAGTGCAGTTCCCCCAAAATAGTCGCCATTATGCCCCTCCTCGCCCCGCCCATCGCATCCGCTGTTTCGTTGTTCTGCAGTTCCGCGGCTGTGCCGTTCTGCGATAGGCTGTCAGCTGTTTGCAATTCACGAGCGAGATGCCGAGTCAGAACGGCGCCGCGCATTCGAACCTGAGCAACGCACCAGTGACCGGATGCACGAACGCGAGCTGCTCGGCATGCAGCAGCAATCGTTCGCCGTGGTCGGGCGCGACGCGGCCGTAGAGGCGATCGCCGACGATCGGGGCGTCGAGGCCAGCGGGATGGGCGGCGTGCACGCGGAGCTGGTGCGTGCGGCCGGTGTGCGGCGTGAGCGCGACGCGGGTGCGACCGTCGCGGCGGTCGAGCACCTGCCACGACGTGAGCGCCGGTTTGCCGTGCACGGCGTCGTGGATCTGACGTGGGCGATCGTCGATGTCGGTGCGGAGCGGGAGCTCGATCGTGCCGCTGTCGCCGACGATGTCGCCATCGAGCCAGGCCACGTAGCGCTTCGTCACTTCGCGCAGCGAGAAGAGTCGTTGCAGCGCCGAGAAGGTGGCAGGATTCTTTGCGGCCAGCAGCAGTCCTGAGGTGTCGAGATCGAGTCGATGCACGACGAGCTGGCCGATGGCCGCAGGATAGCGAGCGCGCAGCCGGTTCACCACGCAATCCTGCAACTGGCCGCTGCGGCCCGGCACGGTGAGCAGGCCGGCTGGCTTGTTCACCACCAGCAGCTGTTCGTCTTCGTAGATCGGCTGTGGTTCCGACGCCGCGATCGCACCGGCGCCGAAGACCGGCGGCGCGTCGGCGGGGAGCCCGCGCAGCATATGTGCGAGGATCGGCCCACACTTGCCGTGACAGGCGGGATAGAACGAACCCGAGCGCCGGTCACCGGAACGCGGAGGCGCACCATACCACATCTCCGCCAATGCAACTGGTCGCAAACCGGTACGATATGCCTCTGCCAGCAGTTTCGGCGCGGCACAATCACCGGCACCACCCGGCGGCTGCGCCGGTGCGAAGATCTCGCGGACGCTGCGCACCTCGCCCAGTGCATTGGTGAGGTGGTATGTGTCCTGGATCAGCGGCAGCAGTTCGCGTGAGCGCGCTGATCGTGCGTCGTCGAGTGCGCGCAGTGCGTGCAATGCCTCGGTGTCGGCGAGGTCGCGCTCCAGCGCGGCGCGATCGGCCGCCAGGCTCCGCATCTCGGCGTCACCGGCAAGCCAGATCGCATCGCGTGCAGCGCGGTCGAACGTCGGTGGTACCAGGCCGGGCACATCCCATTGCCCATCGAGCATCCCCGAGCAGCCGCGCAGGTAGCCCACCGTGCCGTCGGGCGCCTCGACCACCAGCACACCGAACATCTTGCCGTTGCCCGGCTCGTGCAGCCGCCACGCCGCCGTCTCGGCCGAGGCCAGCCACTCGTGCATCTCGAGTGCCGCTCGACGCGCCAGCGGGTGCACTGCCGCGCGGTCGAACGGGCTCGGGAATCGTTCCGGCAGCTCGGCGGCGGATGGCGCCGGGGAGAAGGGAATCACGCGCGGTGATGCGGGAGTGCGGCAGGCATAGCACATGCTAGCGTCAACGGTGACGCCGCTCCAGCTTGCGGCCATGCAAATGCCAGCGCTCGCCGCTCCCGTCGCCAGAATTTCGACAACATGATGCGCAGTCAGTCGCTCCGCGTCCTGCTGGCGCTCGCCGTCGGGCTGGCGATCGGCATGGGCATCGCCACCGGCTCGGGTTTCGCGGACGTCGTCACCGTCGCCGATACCATCGGCACGCTCTGGACGAACGCCATTCGCATGACCGTCATTCCACTCGTGGCCGCGCTCACCATCGCGTCGGTCGCCAGTTCGGGCGCCACCGCCGATCTGCGGCGTGCCATGACGCGTGCGATCGTCGTGTTCGTGGTATTGCTGGTGAGCGGCGGCGTGCTGGCACTCGTGATCGGCGAGCTCGCCTTCGCCGATTTCGCGCTTCCTGCCGATGTCGCCGCCCGTATCCGCGAAACGGCCGCGCCGGTCGGCAGCACACCGACGCTGCCGTCGCTCGGACAGCGGCTGATCGAGATGGTGCCTTCCAACCCGGTGAAGGCCGCGGCCGATGGTGCGCTGCTGCCGCTGGTGGTGTTCTCGCTGGCGCTCGGCTTCGCGCTCAAGCGAATTGCGGTCGAGCGTCGTGACGCGGTGCTGAACGTCTGTCGTGGCCTGTCGGACGCGTTGCTGGTCGTGGTCGGATGGGTCGTCGCGGCCGCGCCGATCGGCGTCTTCGCGCTGGCGTTCGCACTCGGGGCACGCCTCGGCGTCGCGAGCGTCGGCGCACTGGCCCACTACATCGCCACGCTGTCGGTGACGCTGATCGTCTTCACGCTGTTGCTCTATCCGGTGGTCGTGCTGCTCGGACGTGTGCCGTTCCGCCGCTTCCTCGCAGCCGCAGCGCCATCGCAGGTACTGGCGGCCGGGTCGCGCAGTTCGCTCAGCGCGTTGCCACTGATGATCAGTACTGCGCGCGAAAAACTCGGACTCGACGCCACCGCCAGCGGCTTCGTGCTGCCATTTGCCGTATCGATCTTCCGCGTCAACGTCCCGATGGCGTGGGTGGTCGGCGTGATCTTCCTCGGCAAGTTGTACGGTGTCGAGATTGGACTGGCCACGCTGGCGATGGTGATCGTCACGTCGACGCTGCTCAGCTTCAGTGTGCCGGGTATTCCATCGGGCAGCCTGTTCATTCTCGCGCCGGTGCTGGTGGACATCGGCTTGCCGGCGGAGGCGGTTGGCATTCTGATCGCAGTGGACGTGATTCCCGACATCTTCAAGACGACGGTGAACGTCACGGCGCATCTCACGACGGCGGTGCTCGCGAGTGACCGTGTGACGCCGATCACGGGCGCTGCTGACAGCCTATCGCAGAACTGAACGGCCGCTGAACGGACCAACTGCAGAACATGCTGGCATGTCAGGCCGGTAGCTGCTCTGCGATGGTGATTTTTTGTGGGTGCGCAGGGCGATGGCTGGCCCCCGCGATGATCGTGTGCCGCAATGGACCGCCGCTCCGCGAGCGCAGTTCCCAAAAAAACGGCGACCATATGCGAGATATCATCCCGCCCGTCGGGCTCGCCGTTCTGCAGTTGGTCAGTTCAGCGGCCGTTCAGTTCTGCGATAGGCGTTTTGCAGTTGCTGTCCATTCAGGGTACCGGCAATGTCGAATGCTCACGTTCCCTAGCCGCAGACGAGCATGGGGGCAACGTCCTCGAATGTTCGAGGACGCTGCCCCCACGAGCCACGCCGAGGCGGATTTACGGCATGGTAGCACGACGACGTACGGCAGGGCAGCCACCACACAGGGGCGGCTGACCTGCTGATTCACGGAACTACGCTTCCGATCCGACCGTGGAACGGCGGCGACGAGTGATAACGCCGAGCATGCCCATCCCCGTGGCGAGGAGGATGTATGTCGACGGCTCCGGTACCACGCTTCCGTTGGCAGGGGTGACTGTGTAGCCGATGTTCTGAACACCAACATCAAAGGCACCGCGTCCAGCCGACGCTCCCAATGCAGTGGTCTCGGTGAACTGCAGGTGGATGATGCTGCCCCAGCCATTGACGGGGAAGAGCGGTGACGCCGGCGTGGCCGCAGCCGCGAGGACAGTCAAGGGTCCCGTAGACTGCGAATAATCAGCGTTGAACAATACGGAAGGTGACGTTCCTGGCAATATTTGGCCAACCGCCGAACAGCGCCCCGTTCAGGTTGAGCGAAAAACCGGCGCCCGCATTGAGAGTGACCTCCAGAACATTGCCGAGCGTGGAGTTGTTGCCATACAGCATTCCCTGGCCCGAGTATTGGCTGGTCCACCAGAGCCCATCCGCAGTGCCGACCGCCGCAGTATTACCGAATCCTTGCCGAACCTGTGTGGAAAACGTGAGCACCTGGCCGCTGAATGCCACCGTGGGGGCGGCACCATTGAAAGCACCGCCGAAGGTCGCCGTCTGCGCGGCCGTTGACGTGGCGGCGCCTGCGCTGATGCCGAGAGCCAGAAGAAGCGCGGATGAGGATCGTACAAACCGAGAAGCAGGAGCTGAAACCATGGAATCGCCCGGACAGGGGAACGAGATGGTCGTTGCGGTTACAACGCACCCGAAACTTTCCGCAGCAACGGTCATGCCAAGAACGCCTTGACGGTTAATGACTTGTGTTAGCGTCACTTACGTGAGTTTGTAGCTGAATGCTGTCGCCTGCGTTGTAGCAGGAACTGCAGCATCGCTGCCACAGTCGCCTCACCTCACTCAGGCCCGAACCGCGTCTCGACCTGCCTTGACGCATGCCGTTCCGCCGCTTCCTCTCAGCTGCGGCGCCATCGCAGGCACTGACGGCGGGGGCGCGCAGTTCACTCAGCGCATTGCCGCTGATGATCAGCATGGCGCGCGAAAACCCCGGTCTCGACGCCACCGCCAGCGGCTTCGTGCTGCCATTTGCCGTGTCGATCTTCCGCGTCAACGTCCCGATGGCGTGGGTGGTCGGCGTGATCCTCTGATCGCGGTGGATGTGATTCCCGACATTTTCGAGATGACGGTGAACGTCACGGCGCATCTCACGACGGCGGTGCTCGCCAGTGACGGGGTTGCGCCATTGACTGGCACTGCTGACAGCCTATCGCAGAACTGAACGGACGCTGAACTGACCAACTGCAGAACAGGCAGGCACGTCAGGCCGGCAGCTGTTCTGCGATGGTGATTTTTTGGGGGTGCGTCGGGCGATGGCCGGCCCGCTCGATGATCGTGTGCCGCAATGGGCTGCCGCACCGTGAGCGCAGTTCCCAAAAAAACGACGATATGCGAGATATCATCCCGCCCGTCGGGCTCGCCGTTCTGCTGTTGCTCAGTTCAGCGGCCGGTCAGTTCTGCGATAGGCTGTCAGCGGTTCAGGGGTTCGTTCAAGATCTCTGACCCCTTGAACGCGAAGGAGGGTGCTGGAGCAAACAGATGGCGCATCGAGGGGCGTGAGCCGAATTGCCGGGTTCTGTCGCGCTCCCCCATGCAGGCCCTTTTCTTCTTCATCCTCCATGACAGAGGCAGACCCGATGCAAAGTACCCGCAAGACAATCCGGCAGGCTCCAGGCAACCGGATCAGGCAGTTCGTCGTGCCGGTCACCCTGGCCATTGCGACACTGGGTGGCCAATCCACGCTTGGTGCCCAGAGCTACACGCTCGACTTTGGTGCCGGACTGAACGCTCCGAGCATCTGCACCGCCGACCCCACGGGAACCGGGCCGCTCGTCCTGTGCAGCACGGATGGCAACCCGGGAATCCGGGTCAGTCAGACCTATGGCGACGTTGCAGGCATAGTGAACGTTCAGTATGCCGAACTCGGCAACGCCTTTGGTAGATCCTTGAATTGGTGGAACACTGGATACGGGAATCGTACCAACGTGCTGTACAGCCCGAGCGGCTCGGCACGGATCAACCTGGTCCCCGTCGCCGGGAAACAGATCACCCTGAACAGTTTTCTGTTGGCCGCATTCGGCGCCAACGGGCGGGCAACAACCCTCAACATCTTTGAAATCGGTAACGCAACAGCACTGTTTACCTTTGCGGGATTGATCAACGGAGTCACCTCGACAACTTTCGCTCCTGCTCTGGGCTCGTCGTCCACTGGCTTCAGTATCGAGTGGGTGCAGGCCACTGGAGGTGGAGTTGTCGCCATCGACGATCTCGGGTTCACCGTCTCCGACCTCAACGTACCGCCCTCCGTCGTCCCCGAGCCCGCGACCTGGGCCCTCATGGGTACCGGCCTCGCCATGCTCGGCGTAGTGGCGCGCCGCCGTCGCGTGTAGCGGCCGCCGGACTTCCGACAAAACACGACGGCCTCCTCGCGAGGCCGTCGTGCGTTGCGGCCACGCATCACATCGTCCCTTCCCGCACACTCGCTCTTCAGCAGCAGTTCCCATCCGAGTCGCCGAGACTCGATACTTCGCCGTTTCTCCGCGTGACATCGATGTCCGTTCAAGGACTCTGACCCCTTGGACGGGGGTGCGCCGGCGATGGGCACTGCTGACAGCCTATCGCAGAACTGAACGGCCGCTGAACTGACCAACGGCAGAACAGGCAGGCACCTGAGGCCGGCATCTGCTCTGCGATGGTGATTTTTTGGGGGTGCGTCGGGCGATGGCCGGCCCCCTCGATGATCGTGTGCCGCAATGGACCGCCACCCCGCGAGCGCTGTTCCCAAAAAAACGGCCACGATATGCGAGTCATCATCCAGCCCGTCGGGCTCGCTGTTCTACAGTTGGTCCGTTCAGCGGCCGTTCAGTTCTGCGATAGGCTGTCAGCAGTGCAGGAATTCGTTCAAGATCTCGTTCCCTTGAATGGACGCGCTGAATGCCCTTGAACGAAACGAAAGTCATCGAACCGCCTCACCCCATGAAGACCCGCACCTTCACCTTGTCGGTCCGCTTGATCGAACGCAGATACCCTGCCGGAAATGGCAGCAGCTTGATCTGCTGCGGGTTCAAGATGGAATCCAGCGTCCAGGCCGCACTCCGCGCCAGCTCCCACACGGCGTCGATGGCCGATTCCTGCCGCACCATCGCCGCCTTGGCATCGTACCGATCGCCGAGGCCGGCAAGGTGTTCGGCGAGCTCGCGCCAGATCGAATCGGCCTGGGCCGTGTAGATGCGATCGGCCGCCTGCAGCGCGGTGACCTGCTCCGGTGTGATCAGCAGCGAGTCCTGCTGGCTCAGAATACCCCGGTAGAGGTTTGGAACATTACGCGCATATGTCTTTCGCAGTGCATCCGCATCGCGCCGCGGGCGGGCGTCGCCGTTGCGCCCGTCGCGCAGTGATCGGGAGAGCTGCTGCTGTGGCCGTGGAGCACCGAACGGCGCGCGGAGTTCGAGTGTGACACGGAACGGGGCGCGGATGGTGCTCAGGCGCGGATCGGTGGCGCCGAATCGCGGATTCGCATCATACTGGAAACGACGAGCGGCGGCATCGAAGCCACGGACCGAATACAGCACCGGGTCCGCGAACGCTGGCGCGCCCCAGCCGCGAATGTTGCTCCCGTTCACCAGTCGGTCGATGCCGGCGAGGGGATTCTCGACGAAGACGCTCAGCGACGTGTACTCGCGCAGCTTCAGCCACTGCGCGGGGAGCATGAGCTGCGTGTTGAGCTGCGCCTGCCACGGCCCACGGCAACTGTTACGCCCGACGATCCGCTCGAGCGACTGCGTCAGGCACTCGCGGGCTCGGGACGGCGTACCTGCCAGCAGCGCGGTCATTGCCGTCTGGAATTGCGCATCGAGCGCGATGCCACGCGTCACGAATGCACGATCGTTGCCGCTGATGCCATCGCCGTTGATGTCGCCACCGACGATCGGCGTGAACGGCTGGCCCGATCTGGCGTTGAGAAACAGCGTCACACCAAAGCCTTTACCAAGGTTCAGCGCTCCCTGCAGCTGCAGCTGATGCCGCACATCGAGGTCGCCCGGTGTCGTCTCGAACAGTCGCGGATCGGCGCCCGTGTTGCGGTCGAACCCGTTCTCGGTGGCGCGGACCCGACCGCCCACCCACGTCGCACGCACCAGGCTCAATCGCTTGACGAAGGTTGGCGGCGTGAGCGTGATGCGCAGCTGCGTGCTCGTGGAGCGTGCGGCGGAACCGGCAACCAGCACACTTCCGAAACTGGTGTCGCGGCGGGATGCGACCGGCGACACGGCACCGCTGGCACCGTCGATGCCACTCTCCGACACGTACATCGGCCGACCCGATTCCGCGTCCAGCGTGAAGCGTGGAATGCCGGCGAAGTTCGCGTTCACACTGCTCGGCTGTGCGCGATTGACACTCGCGATCCCTTCGACGCTGATGTCGGTGCTGAACGCGCGTGCCGACCATGACAGGTTGCCGCGCCAGCTGCGCGCCGGCCGATACGACGGATCCAGCGCACGGACCCCCGGCGCGCGATCGGCCAGGGTCGGCAACCCATTGGCGCAGGCGTTGGGGATCGCCGAGGTCCCGGACACGTAGCCATCCCAGTCCGGCGTGGGAGCCGCAGCGCCAACGCAGAGCAGCCGCAGCGTGCTGCCGGTCAGTCCGGTGGCCGCGATCGGTCCAGCCATGGTTTCCGGATCGATGTAGCTGCGAAACTCACCGATACCGCCGCGCAACACTCCGCGAACTTCGCTGGTCGACATCCCGTAGCGGGTCTGCATCGTGCCTCCGCCATCGTCAGCACGCTTCGCGTAGACCCAGCGAAAACCGATGCGCGGGCTGATTCCGATATCCGCAGGGTTCACATCGGTACGAATGCCGAGTGACTGCGCGACGGCGGCGTTGGCATCGGGTCGGGAGAGGAAGCGGTTGCCTTCGAGGCGCGCACCGTATTGCAGTGCGAAGAACGATGATCGGCGATAGATGCTGCCGATGCCGAGGGCGCCGTTGAAGGAGGTGGCGCTGCGTGCAGGAAGCGTGAGCGTTCGCGAGAAGGTCGCCGGCCGTCCGGCGATGAGATCGTCGAGCGAGTTGTAGCCGAAGCTCCCGCCGGCATTCGGTGTCGCCGATTCATCGCTGGCATCGATGCGCGTCTGCCCGAACAGCTTCAATCGATGCCGAGTGCCGGCCGACATGTACACCTGCGACGTCTGTGTCGACTCCCACGTCAGCCGGCGGCGCTGGCTGCCGAGCAGATCGTTCCCGCCGAATTGCAGCGATGCAATGCCGCCGTCTTCCGCGATGGTGTTGGCCGTGCGCACGATGCCGAGCGGCAGCAGCAGGGACGGCGTGATGCGCGTGTCTCGCAGCGAGATCGCCGTGCGCGTGTCGTGCAGCCACAGCTTCGCTTGCAGCGCATGCGAAAATTGCAGCATGCCGTTCAGGTCGCGGGACTTTGCGGCGGTGGACGGCGTGCCAAGCGCCGAAAGCCCCACGCCACGTTCATCGCGCCCATCGAAGAACGCGAGCAGCCCGTACGTGCGTGGATTCTCCTCGAACGTGGTGGGATCGCTCCCCATCCGGTCGATGCGCCCGACGAATTGCGCATCGGTGCGTGCGGTCCCGTTGGCGCGACCGAACGGGATGCCGAGTGTGGTGAGGTTGGCAAGCAGCCGGTTCACCGTGTCGGCGCCGATCCCCGACGCGGCGAATGCGTCGCCGCCCGCGTTCGTGAGTGATGGCACGTCGGCCTGCGTGCGGCGGAGCCGGGCGGCGGCGGAGTAGCCGAAGCGGTCGGCGCGATCCACCGGACCCTGCATCGCGACATTGGCGTCGACGCGTGAGAACCGCTGGCCCAAGGCACGACCCGCCGCGTCGGTGGCTTGCAGCACGGGCGCATCGACGGTGATCAGCGCCGTGCGCTGCGCG
>JBBSCZ010000084.1:0-12043 GCA_038249795.1 Gemmatimonadales bacterium
CGGTGAGCGCACCGCCATACGATCCGGTGGCGTGGCCATCGACGGCTACTACCGCCTGATCGGAGCGGATGGTGTGTCGAACGAGCGTATCCACGACATTGCCTTCCCGCACACGACGGGCGTCCGGCCGTACTCCTACGGCCTGCAGGCGTGTGATGCCGCCGCCTCGATCGTGGTGCAGTCGTGGTGCGCACAATCGGACACCGGCCGGAAGCTTTCCGCTCGGGTCAACGTGGTGACTCGTCTCTACGAGGAGGTCGCGGAGCCAGCGCAACATCTGCAGTGACGACGCGACACCAGCGCAGCGGACGGCCTCGTGCGACGATGTCGATGGCTCTGAACATCAGGACGCGAGAATCGGCAGTGAACGGATCCGCGCGGCCCACTCTCGCGGCCCCGTCTCATGCACATTGCTGCCGGCCGCATCGACGGCGACGGTGACTGGCATGTCTTCTACCTCAAACTCATAGATCGCTTCCATGCCGAGGTCCGCGAACGCGATCACACGTGACGAGCGGATCGCCTTCGACACCAGATAGGCGGCGCCGCCCACGGCCATCAGGTATGCCGCCTTGTGCCTGCGGATCGCCTCGAGTCCCATCGGACCGCGCTCCGACTTGCCGATCATCGAGATCAGTCCCGTCTTCGCCAACATCATTTCGGTGAACTTGTCCATGCGCGTGGCGGTGGTCGGGCCCGCGGGACCCACTGCTTCGTCACGCACCGGGTCCACGGGACCCACGTAGTAGATCACGCGATTGGCGAAGTCGACGCCATCGGGCAATTCCTGTCCGCTTTCGAACAGATCGGCGATGCGCTTGTGCGCGGCGTCACGGCCGGTGAGCAGCTTGCCGTGCAGCAGCAGGCGATCGCCCGCCTTCCAGGTGGCGACGATTGCGGGCGTGAGCGTGTCGAGATCGACGCGCGTCGCACTCACGTCTGGCTTCCAGGTCACGTCGGGCCAGTCGCTGAGTTTCGGGATGGGCAGATGCGCCGCGCCGCTGCCATCGAGCGTGAAGTGTGCGTGTCGCGTGGCCGCGCAATTGGGAATCATCGCGATCGGCTTCGAGGCGGCATGCGTGGGGAAGTCGAAGATCTTCACATCGAGCACCGTCGACAGCCCTCCGAGTCCCTGCGCACCGATGCCGAGCGCATTGACCCTGTCGCACAGCTCGATGCGGAGTTCCTCGATCTCGTTCTGCGGGCCACGCAGCTTGAGCTGCGCCATGTCGATGTGTTCCATCAACGATTCCTTCGCCATCAGCATCGCCTTCTCGGCGGTGCCGCCGATGCCGATGCCGAGCATGCCGGGCGGGCACCAGCCGGCGCCCATCGTCGGCACTGTCTTCATCACCCAGTCCACGATCGAGTCGCTGGGGTCGAGCATCGCGAACTTCGATTTGTTCTCCGAGCCGCCGCCCTTCGCCGCCAGCTTCACCTCGACCGTGTCACCTGGCACCATCTCGACGTGTACCACCGCCGGCGTGTTGTCACGGGTGTTCCTGCGCGAGAACGCCGGGTCGGCCACGATCGACGCGCGCAGCACGTTCTCGGGCAGCAGGTAGGCACGCCGCACGCCCTCGTTCACCAGTTCCTGAACCGAGAGCGTCGTGTCCCAGCGCACGTTCATGCCGACCTTGAGGAAGACCACCACGATCCCGGTATCCTGGCAGATCGGGCGGTGCCCTTCGGCGCACATGCGCGAGTTGGTCAGGATCTGCGCGATCGCATCCTTGGCTGCCGGCCCCTGCTCCTTGTCGTAGGCATCGGCGAGGGCGTGGATGTAGTCCAGCGGGTGGTAGTACGAGATGTGCTGGAGCGCGTCGGCGATCGACTGAATGAAGTCGTCTTCGGTAATGATGGTGGGCATGCGGGAAGAATAGCGCGGCAGTGCCGGGACCGGGATCACGATGCGGTGGCCGGTGTGCAATCTTTCGCGCGGCGCGCATCACCCCTCTGCGCCGGCCGATGCCTTTGGCGGGACGCGAGCGCTCGTGCACCACCACCTCACTCCTGACCGCAGGTTCCAGCGATGTTCTCCAGATTGCTCATGGCGTGCGCGCTCGCCTCGGCCCTGCCTTCTCTCGTCGCGGCGCAGGGAGCGGGACGCCCCCCTTCACGAACGGATACCGGCTCACGCCAGGTGTGCGACATGCGCTACAAACTGCTGTTCGTGACCGTCGTGAATGGCCGCGGCGACCCGGTACCGGGCGTGACGGTGACTCTCACGGGTATCGCCGCCACGTCGGAGGGCAGAAGCCCGGTCGTGACGTCTGCCACCGGTGAGGCGCAGCTCGCGGAAGACAACGACATGCAATTCCTCCCGGCCGGCGGTGCGGAGGTGACGATCACGTTGCGGAAGGGGAGCAAGGTGCGCCGCGTACCGATGAAGCTTGGTCGGGACGAGGCGGGGTGTCACATAGCGCTGCTGTCGGGGTCGACGACGCTGACATTCTAGGGTAGCGGCATCGGCCGACGGGGAGCCGTCGCGCCGACTGACTACTCCGCCAGATACGGCGCGTAGGCCGGATTGATGACCAGCTCCCCATTCACCAGCAGCTCGCGATCCCAGGGCAGGATGATCGTGGCCTCGGTGACCATCGCCGCAAAATCGGGCGTGAAAGGCCCGCGGCGAAAACTCACGGCCGTTCGCACGGCTGCAGCCCCGACGTTCACCAGCGCCGCTTTTGCCAGGCGGATCGTGTCGCCGCTGTCACACGTCTCATCCACCAGCAGCACCCGCTTGCCGCGCACGCCGGCCGGTGCCTCGCCGAAGATCGCCGGCGTCTCGCGCACCTGCGCATCGGGGCGATAGCGACGGCTGACGGTCATCGAGACGAATGGCGCATCGAGGATCGAGGCGATGGTCGCGCCGGGAATGACTCCTGCGTTCGCGATCCCCACGACCAGTTCGGGGTTGTATTCCCGTGAGACCTTCAGCGCCAGCGCGCGTGAGAGCTCTCCGAAGAGCTGCCATTCCACTTCCATCACTCCCTTGGCGGGATCGACGACGGCGCGACGTGGGGGCATCTGCACTTCTCCGTGAACGGGGCAAACTGATCCGTGTCGCATTCGCGATGTCATGCAACACCGAGTGGTGATCCGGATCGCGAAGCTACCCTGAAGTGAATCCCCGTGCAGCATTCGATGCATTGCCACCTGCAGTACCCAGCACGTAGCTTGTGTAGAATCACGTGTCTGCATTCGGTGTCTCTGGCCGCAGTCCCGCGAACCCTCTTCCCGACTCTGTCTCCATGACCTGGTTACATCGCGTCTCCGATGGCGTGTCCCGCCTGCTCGGCGGGCAGCCCAGCGCTCGTGAGCTCGGAGCGAGCCGGCCCGATTTCGTGGCGGAAGGGCTCTCGCTCGAAAAGTCGAACGACCTCGACGGTGCGTTGACATCGTACCGACTGGCGCTGCGCACCAAACCGGATGACCCGAAGATATTGCTGAACATGGCGATCGTCTTCACCAAGTCGGGCCGGTCCGACGAAGCGATCCGCAGCTACCGCAAGATTCTCGAGACGGCGCCCACGCATCCGGGGGCGAACTACGGTGTCGCCTTCCTGCTGGCAAAGAAGGGTGACGGCGACGGTGCCATCGCGCATCTCGAGACGTTTCTCGCCGCTGCGCCCTCCGGTGCGGACAGTGCCCGCTGGATCGCGCATGCCCAGTCGACGCTGCGCACGTTGCGCGGTGAGCCTGATGATCTGCACACGGTGGTCGACGATGCCGTCGCCAGAGGTCCGGTGGATACGCCGGCGCGCCATGCCGCACTCGATGGCATGCACCCGGACGCGCCGGCCGACATCCCCGGCCTGAAGGCCACCGGTACCGACGGGCTCCGTCACGGGAATGACGCCTGAACCAGCACTCGGTCGCGTCCTCGCGGTCGTCAGTCAGAAGGGTGGCGTTGGCAAGACCACGACCGCAGTGAATCTGGCGGCGGCGTTCGCCCGCCGAGGCCTCAAGACGCTGATCGTGGATGTGGACCCGCAGGGTGCGGTGCGCTACGGCGTGGGGCTGCGGAAGGGGCACCCGACGGTCGGTTTCGCCGACTTTCTGCGCGGTACCGTTTCGGTCCGAGACATCATCCTGCCCACCCAGTTGCCATGGCTGCGAGCCATGCTCGTCGGCGGCGTCGGTGATGGCGTGGAGTACGACGAGTACACCCGACGCGCCACCGAGACGCCACAGCTCGCCCAGCTGATGCAGGTGGCCCGTGAGCGCTGCCACGTGGTGGTGGTGGACACGCCGCCGGGTCTGGGCGGCATCGTCCGCGCGGTGCTCGGACTCAGCCAGCATGTGATCATTCCGCTGCAGTGCGAGCCGCTGGCACTGCAGACCACGCCGCAGATTCTCAAGGGGATCCAGGAAGCGCTCCAGTCGAACGACCAGCTGGCGCTCGAGGGAGTATTGTTGACCATGTATCAGGCCGGGAACGCGTCCAGCGAACGCACCGCCCAGTACATTCGCCAGCACCTGCCCCCGAACCTGGTCTACGACACCGTGATCCCCCGATCGATCGCTGCGGCCGATGCCTTTGCCGCCGGCTTGCCGGTGGTGCTGCGCACACCGACCGACCCGGCCGCGTTGGCATACACGAACCTCGCCAACAGTCTCGCGGAGCACTTCGCGTGATGCGGGATCGGCGTGGCGTCGCTGCGGCGCTGCTGACGCTCGCGGCACTCGCAGGCTGCACGGCGGTCAGCACTGCGCCGGAGGTACCGCTGTCATTGCAATTCGATTCGCTGCCGGCGTTGGCCGTGGTGGTGGGCGACACGATGCGCGGGGCGACACTGGCGCCGACCACCGTACCGGTCCGCGCCTTCAACGGCAACGGCGGTGTGGTGAGCGACACGCTGCTGCGACTGATCGGCATCGACACGACCTCGGTGCGCGCATTCAGCCTCATCTCCGGCCTGCGTATCGTAGGGCTGAGAGAAAACGCTGCCGTCAGGGTGGTGGCACAGGCCGGTTCGCTGCAGAGCCAGACGCAGACCTTCGCCGTGGTACCGGCACCCACGGGCATCGTGAAGAGCAACGCAGTCAATGACAGCATCGTCTACGACCGTCCCGACACCTCATTGCGTTCGGCCGACATCGGGGTGAACGTGATCAGGCAGGTGGCGCCGGACTCGACGCTGGTGTCGCTCAACGGCCTGCGCGTGCGCTTTGCAGTCGACAGCTTCAGCCGGGCAATCCTCGACTCGGTCCGACTGGTCGGCACAGGCACGGGCCGGGTGGCGACATCGGCGCTGGTGAGCGGTGGTGCGGCGACCCTCCGGCTCAAGGTGTACGCACGCGCCGGCGCGACCGGCCGTGGCGTGGTGCGCCTGCAGGTCTCGCATCTGACCCGGGGAGTCGCAACCGCGGGGAGTCCGTTCACGCTCACCGTGCGCCTCGTGCCCTTCACCCTCTCGACCCCCGCTCCGTGAACCCGGCCTCTCTCGAACACGCGGCCACGCCTGGCGCCCTCGTCGTGCATCGCGGTCCGCCACGCCCCGCGCCGGGGACGCTGACGGCGCTGTTCTTCGACGCCGTCGCCAGGTTCTCCAAGCCGGCCGCGCTGCGTTACAAGGCCGATGGCCGCTGGTGCGACATCTCGCACGCCGAACTGCTGGATCGTGTGCGCCGCACCGCGCTGGCGTTGCAGGAGCTGACGCTCTCGCGCGGCGACCGGGTCGGCATTCTCTCCGAGAACCGTCCCGAGTGGGCGATCGCCGACTATGCCTGTCTCACCGCCGGCCTGGCCGATGTGCCGATCTACCCGACGCTTCCCGCCGAGCAGATGGTGCACATCCTGAACGACAGCGGGGCGGTGGCGCTGTTCGTCTCCACGCCGGAGCAGGCGGCGAAGATCGCGCGCATCCGCCCCGACGTGCCGTCGCTCAAGACCGTGGTGAGCTTTTGCGCCCCGGCTCCAGTGGGCTGCGACATCACGCTGGACGAGTTCATGGCTCGTGGCGCAGCGGTCGACTCGCCGGCACGCGCTGCGGCGTGGAAGGAAGGCGCACTGTCGGCGCAGCCCGATGATCTCGCGACTCTGATCTACACCTCGGGCACCACCGGCCTGCCGAAGGGTGTGATGCTCACGCACGACAACCTGTACAGCAATGTATTCGCCTCGTTGCCGGTGCTGGTTCCGCAGGACGATGATGTGGCGCTCAGCTTTCTGCCGCTGTCGCACATCTTCGAGCGGATGGTGGGCCATTACATGCTCTTCGCGGGCGGTTGCACGATTGCGTACGCCGAGTCGATCGAGACGGTGGCCGCGAATCTGACCGAGGTCAGCCCGACGATCCTCAGTTCGGTGCCGCGCATCTACGAGAAGCTGTACGCGCGCATCATGGAAGGCGGCAACGCCGGCTCGCCGGTCAAGAAGCAGATCTTCCATTGGTCGCTGCAGGTCGCCGACACGTGGGCCGACGCCTACCTCGCCAAGCGCGATCCCGGCGCACTGCTCGCGTTTAAGTACGCGGTGGCGCAGAAGCTGGTGTTCAGCAAGATCAAGGCGAAGCTCGGCGGTCGCCTGCGCGTGGCCTGCAGCGGTGGTGCGCCGCTGGCCGCTTCGATCAACAAGTTCTTCGTCGCCGCCGGCCTCACGCTCGTGGAAGGCTACGGTCTCACCGAGACGAGTCCGGTGGTGAGCGTGAACCGGCTCGACAACATCCGGGTCGGCACGGTGGGTGAACTGGTCGCCGGTGTCGAGGTGATGATCGCGGCCGACGGCGAAATCCTGACGCGCGGCCCGAGCGTGATGAAGGGCTACTATCGCAATCCGGACGCAACGGCCGAATCGATCGATGCCGACGGCTGGTTCCACACCGGCGACATCGGTGCGATGGACGGCAAGTTCCTCAGGATCACTGATCGCAAGAAGGACATCATCGTCACCGCCGGCGGCAAGAACATCGCGCCGCAGCCGATCGAGAACACCGTCGTCACGAATGCCTTCGTGAGCCAGGCCGTGATGCTCGGCGACAAGCGGAAGTTCCTGGTGATGCTGGTGGTGCCGAGCTGGGACCCATTGCTGAAGTGGGCCGCGCACAAGGGCATCACGAACACGAACCGCACGACCCTGCTCACCGATCCGGCCGTACTGGCGAAGCTCGATCGCGAAGTGCGCAAGGAGATGTCGGGGCTGGCGAAGTTCGAATCGCCGAAGAAGATCGCGCTGCTCGAGCACGAATTCTCGATCGACGGCGGCGAACTGACGCCCTCGCTCAAGGTGAAGCGTCGCGTGATCAACGAGAAGTACAAAGGCATCATCGATGCGCTCTACGATGAGTCTTCTTCCGACTGAAACGGCAACGGCAAACGGCAACAGCAAACAGCTTTTATCGCAGAACGGCACTGCCGCTGAACGGCACAAATACTGAACTGTATTGTTGCGGGAGCACGCACATCGGGCAAGCGCCCGCTTGGTACCGAACGTTCCGAATTTTTGTGGGAACTGCGGTTGCGGTGGCAGTACCCCTCAAAAATGCGGCGCCTCCACGCGCGTGGAAGGCCGTCTGAACGCGCGTTCTCGCCACGCCTGCCGTTCAGCAGTTGTGCCGTTCAGCGGCTGTGCTGTTCTGCGATGAACGCTGTTGTCGATGCCAGCATCATCGCGTCAAACCTCGAAGAGCGGCTGAGCCGGGGCGCGACGGAGCGCGATGGGCGCAGAGGCGACGGGGAGGCGCTCGGCGACGGTGACGTCGGTGTCGCTGGCGAGGGTGCGCCAGAGCGCGGTGTCGAGGACGACGTTCGATGGCACCACGAGGCGGCCGGCGGTGGACAGGACCCGTGCGGCGTCGCGGACGTAGACCTCGCCGGCGTGCGCGCGGTCGAGCGCGAGGCCGCGCAGGGCGCCGGTGGCGAGCGGAATGCCGGATGCGGGGAGTCGCAGTGTGCTGACGCGCTCATCCTGCGTCACGGTGCTGGTGGCGTCAGCCACGAACATCGTCACCGTGCTCACGATCCGCCGCAGCGGGGCCACTGCGCGGGACCATTGCCCCACGAGCAGGATCGGCTTCGGCGCCTCCACCAGATGCAGCTGTGCCGCAAGGCGGAACGCGGCATCGTCATCGAGTGTGATTGCGCTGCGCAGCACGGGCGCGCTGGTGAACATCACCTCACCATCGACGATGTCGAAGGTCGTCTTGCACACCGGGCAGCCCAGCTTGCCGTCGAGAATGTGGCGATTGCCGGTGCGCGTGCTGGTGGCCACCAGCCAGGAGTCCTCATGCGGTTGCGGACAGCGCAGTCGGTCGATCAGCTCCGTGAACACGGCGTCAGCTCCGCGAGAGACGGAGTTCATCGATGTTCACGGTGGCGGGCCGCGACGCGGCGAACCAGATCGCATCGGCCACGTCATCAGCGGTGAGCATCGACGCGCGCGGCGTGAAGCCGGGACGGTTGTCGGGGTCGACGGGATCCCAGAGTGACGTGTCGACGGCGCCCGGCGACACCAGCGTCGCACGGATACCGCTGCCGCGCAGCTCCGCACGCATGGCCTCGTGCAGCGCGCGCAGGCCGTACTTGCTGGCCGCGTAGGCGCCGTTCTCGGCAAAAACGTTGCGATCGGCGATCGAGCCGACCGTGACGATGCTGCCGCTGCCGCGCACGCGCATCGCCGGAAGGAAGGCGCGCGCGAGGCTGAACGGGCCCACCAGGTTCACCTGCAGCATGGCATTGAAGTCGGCCGGTGTCATCACATCCACCGGCGCCAACTGAAAGAGGCCGGCATTGTTCACCAGCAGATCGGGCGCACCGCCGAACATGTCGCTCACCTGTTGCGCCGTCGCAGTCACTGCCATGACGTCGGTGAGATCGCATGGGAATGCAATGGCGGCATCACCGAGTTCCGTCGCAATCTGCTGCAGCGGACCCGGCGTGCGTGCCAGGAGCGCCACGCGCATTCCCTCGCGCACGCAGCGTCGGGCGAGAGCGGCGCCAATGCCTTTCGAGGCACCGGTGATGACGGCGGTGAGACGGTTGGTCATGGCAGAAATGTACCGCCGCCGGCACGATCGGATCGGCCGGCGGCGGAGGGGTGCTGCAACGAAAACGCCAACGAAAGCGCCAGACCGGTCAGCGCGAGCCGTGAGCCAGGCGGAGGAACTCCTCGCGCGTCTTGGCATCGCTGCGGAAGTTGCCGAGCAATGCGGAGGTGATCGTCTTCGAGTTCTGCTTTTCGACGCCGCGCATGGCCATGCACATGTGGGCGCACTCGATCACCACGCCCACGCCCTTCGGCTTGAGCACGTCGGCGAGCGCCTGCGCGATCTGCTCGGTCATCCGCTCCTGCACCTGCAGGCGACGGGCGAACACTTCCACCACGCGCGCCAGCTTCGACAGACCGACCACACGCCCATCGGGGATGTAGGCGATGTGCGCCTTGCCGAAGAACGGCAGCATGTGATGCTCGCACATGGAGTAGAGCTCGATGTCGCGGACCATCACCATGCCATCCGCGTTTTCCTCGAACAGCGCGTCGCCGATCACTTCACTGGCATTCATCTCATAGCCGCGCGTCAGCCACGCCATCGCCTTCGACACACGACTCGGCGTCTTCAGCAGACCCTCGCGATCGGCATCCTCACCCAGCAGCTCGAGCTGCCGGCGCACGAGACCCTCGTACTCCGCCAGCGCCGTGCCCGACACGGCGGGTCGCAATCCGTCGAATGCCTCCTCGGCATCGATCTGCCTAACTACCTGAATACTCGACATGGTTGTTCTCGGTCTCCCAGAGCCGAAGACGGCTGAGTGTGGCGGGGGCCACGTGTGGCGCGATGGCATTCCAGCAGGCCACCACGATGTTCTCAGCCGTGGGATTGATGCCGCGAAGAATCTCGACTTCGAGATTCAGGTTGCGATGGTCCATCTGCTCGATCACTTCACGCTCGACGATCGCACGCAGATGTCCAAGGTCCATCACATAGCCAGTCATCGGATCGATCTCACCCGTGACGGAAACCTCGAGCGTGTAGTTGTGCCCGTGCCAGTTGGGATTGTTGCACTTTCCGAAGATCCGGGTGTTCTCGGCGTCGGAGAGGTCGGGATTGTGGATGCGGTGCGCGGCGTTGAAGCGCAGGCGCCGCGTTGCGGTCACGATCGGCATCAGCACTCGGAGGTACCCCGCAGCGCACGCAGGGATACCGGCCAAAGGGTCATCGCGGCCGGAGAGGTTGCCGCACTGAAGGAATAAAGAAGCTACCGGACGCCCGCGTTCCCGCCGCAGACCTCGCGCAACGGAAACGAGTGCGGTGCCGCGACGAACATGGGCGCCCCCGCCGAAGCAGGAACGCCCATGTTCACCAGAGTGGAACGAGAAGGGGTTTTTGAAGCCCGTCGATACGCTACAGCCCTCACCCGCAGCCTTCCGCCTTCCCCGCACTGGGGCATGACGTCAGCACGATTTATCGGACTTCACCGGCAGACTTATCGGCTCAAAAATTATGCCTTCCCGTTCCTGATTTCTTGCGCTGCGAAGAAGCTAGGCTCTCGTGCAGACGTTCGTCAACTGGACGGATGGCGGGTGAGCGACGTCACATCGCCACACGTCCTGCCGTGAGTGGATGACGGTCAGATCTCCCAGTTCGACAGCATCACGCCATCGGACGGCTGCGACGGTTCGGCATGTCCGGCCATCGTCATCCGCAGATCGGTCCAGCGCACGCGACCGCCGCGCGCGATCAGTGCGTTGTAGAGGCGCGTGGCATCGCCCTGCACACGGATCGCAATCCGGCGCGTGCCGCAGCGGCGCGCGTATTCCGTGAGATGCGTCGCGAGCGTCATCGCGTCAGTGTCGGTGGCGGCGACGAACTTCAGCACGCGCACCTCGTCGCGCGCACGGCCCTCCACCAGCGGCGCCGAGTGACAGATCGCGAATGCCGACACCCGATCATTGCGGCGCACCAGGACCGTCTCACCAATGGCGAGTGTGTCGGTGATGCGAATCTCGCGCGTGAAGTCGTAGCCTTCACGCATCGATTGCGTCAGCTCGGCGCAGTCACGAACGGCATCGTCGCGCTCGAGCTGCGGCAACCGGCCAAGCAGCGTGATGCGCGTGTCGGCCGATGTGGCGTCGAGGGTGACGGTGATCGTGAGCGGACCGGGCGTGAAGCCGAGCTGCGAGTAGAAGCCGATGTTGTCCATCGTGCGCGGCATCGTCTCGAGACCGATCACGCTGCACCCCAGGGTGCGCAGACGGTCC
Source organism: Gemmatimonadales bacterium (assembly GCA_038249795.1). GTDB lineage: Bacteria > Gemmatimonadota > Gemmatimonadetes > Gemmatimonadales > Gemmatimonadaceae > JACMLX01. The sequence continues at coordinate 11,204 of JBBSCZ010000084.1, forward strand.
ATGCCGAACTCGACGATCGTGCGCCCCACGCCGCGCGCCTGCAACTCGGGCATCACGGCCAGTGGTCCCATCCACCCCTCGGTGCCACTGCGATGCGCAATGTTGAACGCCGCAATGGCCCCGCGATCGGTGCGCCACAGCACCGCGCCGTCCTCCGCCCCTTCGATGGCGTAGCGCCAGATCAGCGGATTGAGAAACGGCACGCGCACACCCACTAGACCGTCCTTACGATAGCGTTCCGAGAACGCATCGCTGAACACGGTGTTGAGCGCCGGAATGTCTGCCGGCTGGATCGGCGACGGGCCGGTGATCACCGGTTCCGACCGCCATGTGCGCAGACTTGCCACTTCAGGCCTCCAGGCCAACGAGAGCTTCATTCACGGGACGACCACTATCGCGCTGCTCCACCATCGCGCGTCCGGTCTCCTCGTCGACATGTACCTCGAGCACGCGGTCGAGCCCGTCCCGCACGCCATCGATGTGCGTGATCACGATCACCTGCTCAAAGCGATCCTGCAACCGCCGCAGCAGTTCCACCACGTTCATCCGCCGCTGCTCATCGAGCGATCCGAACACCTCGTCCAGCACCAGCAGCGAAAACGGCTGACCGCTCCGCTCGGCGATCAGCTGCGAGACCGCCAGCCGGAGCACCAGGTTCGCCAGATCCTCCTCGCCACCCGAAATGACCTGCCGCGGTACCCCGCCACCGATCAGGATGATCTCGTAGTTCTCATCCAGCTCGAACTCGTTGTAGCGATCATCGGTGAGATCGGTGAGAAACGCACCGGCGATCTCCCCCAGTTCCGGCCGCAGGCGAGCGTTCAGTTCGGCACGCAACTC
>JBBSCZ010000085.1:0-11993 GCA_038249795.1 Gemmatimonadales bacterium
ACCACGAGTTTGCTTTCGAGAGCCAGAAGGTGAGCACGCCATGATACGCGATCGGCGCCAGATCGTCAGGAGTGTGTTGTCAGCTTCTCAGACGAGCGTGGGCACCGCAGTCCGCGCCTGGATTGGAATCAACGTCGTATTTCCGTATCCACGATGGGGTGGATGCATGGGTGGACCATCCGCATGGCAGCGCGCTCCGATTTCGACTTACCGGCAGGGCTCGTTGGGAGCGAGCGGCTCGCTTGGAAGGAGTCACATCCGTGGCACTCGGGCGAGCGCGTCTGGACCACGGCGAACAGCCATGTGGATGTGTGGGTCGAACTGCTGCACACGATGGACCTCGATCCCGCCCCGGTCCTGCTCTCGACGATCTGCGCTGACTTCGAGGGCGACCAATGGACGCACACAAATGTTTCGCGCGCTGATCTCTGGGCTGCATATGGCATAGCCGTCGACGACCTCTGCGTCTGGCGACCGTTGCTGGCGCATCTCGTCGAACAGTTCGACCGCGGGAACGCGGTGCTGGTGGAAGTCGACGCGTTCCACCTGCCGGCGCTCATAGGCACCATCTACCAGCGTCAGCATGTGAAAACGCTGATCGCCGCCACCGGCTACGACCGCCATGCGCATCGTCTGCGCTACCTGCATGGGACGGCTGGCGCCGACGTCGGCGGTCGTGATCTCGATGCGCTGCTCACGGCGGGCATCGGCAGTGCGCAGCTCCCGCCCAGCAGCTGGATCGTCAAGCTCGATCGCATGAGTCCCCGGACACCCGCCGAGCGGGCACAGGTTGGCGTGGCGCTGGCGCGGCTGCACGGCACGCGAATCCCAGCGCGCAATCCCGTCCGACTCTTCGGTGAGGCGCTGCGATTGCATGGTGTCTGGCTCGCCGGTGGTGACGCCGAGCATTACGAGCGTTGGGCATTTGCGACGCTGCACCAGTGCGGCGCCTCATTCGAGCTGGCCGCTGATGTCTGTGCCTGGCTTGCTTCACACGGCCAGCCGGTGGAACCAGCGATTCCACACCTGCGAAGTATCTCGCAGTCGGCGCGGGCGCTGCATCAGCGACTCGTGCGCGTGTCGCAGTCAGGAAAAATGCCTGACGTGATGCACACCATCGACGAGATGGCGCGCTCATGGGACGAGGCGATGACCGTGCTGCGTCCGCTGTACGGCGCCTGATCGTTTCCGAGACGGCTATGCGCGCAATGTCGTGATCGCAGCGCGCACTGCGGCAAGACAGTGCGACAGCCCCTCGGTGGTATGATCGCCCATGTGGCCGATGCGAATCGTGCGCTCGCGTAGCGGACCATAGCCGGCACCGATCACATAGCCGCGTTGCGCCGTTGCCGTCGCCACGGCGGTGCCGGTCAACCATCCCGGCAGCACGACACACGTGACGGTCGGTGAACGGGCTGCCGCAGGCGCCAGCACGCTGAACGCCGGATCCACATCGGTCGCCATCTGGTCCACCCAGGCAAGCGTCATGGCCTGCATGGCAAGGTGCCGCTCCCAGCGCGCCACGATACCTTCGGCAGCGATGGCCTCAACCTGTGCTGCCAGCGCATAGAACAACGAAATCGCTGGCGTGTTCGGTGTCTGGTTCTTCACCGCGTACTTCTCGAACTCGACGAGATCGAAGTACGTTCCGCGATCGACGTTCTGCGCAGCGGCATCGATGAAGCGCTGACTCGCCACACCCAGCGCCAACCCGGGCGGGATCGCCAGCGCCTTCTGTGATCCCGTGAAGGCGAAATCAAGCGACCAGGCGTCGGTTTCGAGTGGAGCACCGGCCAGGCCGGTGACGCTGTCCACGAGAATCACGGCGTCATGCGCATGCACGACGCGCGCAATCGCGGCGATGTCGTTCATGGCGCCGGTGGATGTTTCTGAATGCGTGAGCGTCACGACGCGTGCACCCGTCTGTGCGAGCAGTGCCCCAACCTGATCCGGCGCATGATGCAGGCCGAGCTCCACGTCATCGCGCACGACCGCACGCCCGCAGCTCGCGGCGACCTGTGCGAAGCGTTCCGAGAACGCACCGTTGACGAGCGACAACACGGTTCCTGATGGCGCACAGCGGATCGCGCCCTCCATCAACCCCGTGGCCGAGGCCGAGGCGATGAAGACGGGACGAGTGGTGCGAAAGATCGGCCGCAAGCCGGCATCGCAGCGCGCATAGACCGACTCGAATGCCGCGCTCCGATGGGGGAGCATCGGGCGCGCCATCTCGGCCAAAATTTCTGGCCTGACTTCCGTTGGCCCCGGAAGAAAAAACGTGCCGTTGCTGAGCATCAGGTGCCAAGTACGATTTGAGTCAGTCGTGCAAAGCTCTGGACCTCACCGGCCGCTCGCGCCACGACCGCGTCGCGCCTCGCCACACCGGTGAAGGCGAAAAACCGGTCGACGACCGATGTCAGTTCCGCATCAGTCGCGCCATCGCCGACGGCAAGGACCGGCCCCGGAAGTGCGAGTGCCGCCACGACCTGCGGCTTGCCGCCACTGCGCGCCAATGGAGCATCACCACGTACGCCCGACGCGACATCGTCGGCATCGTACGCCACCTCCACCGCATGCACATCGGCCCACGGAATGCCGAGCCAGAGCGCCAGCGGCAAAATCGCATCGCGCAGGCCGCCACTCACCAGCACGACGCGCACACCGGCGTCACGCCAGACACTCACAGCTTCGCGGACGCCGGGCAGTGCATGCCTGATGTACATGCCGGCCAGCTCGCGAATCTCAGCGCGCGTGGGCCGGATGATCGAGAGGCGCCGCTCATACACTTCGTCGAGTGACACACGCGACTCCATCGCATCCGACGTGAGCGCAGCGACCGTGCGTGCGACCTCTGCATCACGGAGCCCTGCCAGCCAGTCGATGCCCTCGATGGCCGACACCGTGGAGTCCACGTCGAGCACCACTGACTTGAAGTAGCTCACAAGGAGCTGTTCACAGAATGTTGCCCTGCGCGAGCAGGTTGTGCGGATCGAGCTCGCGCTTGACCGCACGCATCATCGCCCGTTGCGTCTCCGACATCTGCAGCGGCAACCAGCGCGCCTTGATCTTGCCGATGCCATGTTCCGCCGCCACCGTGCCACCGAGCCGGATGACCTCGCGCAGTGTCGCACCGACGGCGTCCGTGATGCGTTCCAACTCGGCGCTGTCACGGGCAATGAAGTTCTGGTGCGGGTGGCCGTTTCCGGCATGCCCGAACGTCACCGGCTGTGCGAGGCCGCGCACCTCGACCGCGTGCCGCGATGCCGCCAGTGCTTCGCCGAGACGCTCGTATGGCACGGCCCAGTCGGTCGAGATCCGCCGGCCACCCGCCGCACGATATGGGGCGGCGCGTTCGTGCATCGTGGCCGGCACGGCGTGGCGCAGGCGGCGTGCGTCGCGCAGCGCAGCCTCGCCGTCGTAGACACGAATGTCGTCATCCAGTGCGCCATGGAACGCCGCAAGTGCCATCCACGCCTCGAGCGCCGGCTCCTCGTCTTCGCTGCCGGACAGCTCGATGTAGATCAGCGCGTTCGCATCCGACGCCCAACGCTCGTCCGCCGCGGCGGTCCGTGCGATCGCGAAGGCACCCGCATCGAGATACTCGAGGCAGCGGGGCGCGAGCGTCGGCGATTGCCGCGCGTCGATCACGAACGCCAGGGCGCTGGCCTCGGTGGGGAAGGGGATGCTCATCCCGATCACCCACGCCGGCAGCGGAAGCAGCGACAGCTCCGCCTCGAGAATCACGCCGAGCGTGCCTTCGCTGCCCACGAACCAATCCACCAGATCGTGCAGCGGCGCATAGCCGACGGTGTTCTTCTCGATCGACGGGCGGCGCAACTCGAGCACGTCGCCATTCATCAGCGCCACGGTCAGACCACGCACATGCGCCCGCGTGGGACCGTAGCGCAGCGACCGCGCTCCCGAAGCGTTGCACGCGATGGCACCACCCACGGTGCACTCCTCTTCACTCGTCGGATCGGGCGCCAGCAACCATCCCTCGGCTGCCAGTGTGCGCTTCAATGGTCCGAGCAACTCACCAGGGCCGACACGCACGGTGCGCGCGGTGTGATCGAGGTCACGGATGCCGGTCAGCCCTCGCAATGACAGCAACAGTCCGCGATCGGTGAGCGACGCCGCGGTGGTGCTGGTCTGGCCACCCGCCGCCGTCACCGGTGTGCGGTCACGCAGCGCCTCTGCCAGGAGCGCCACCGCCTCGTCACGACTCGTGGGCCGTGCCACCGCGTCTGGCACCAGCTCCAACCCCGACGCGTCGCGGCTGAAGCCATGGCGTACGTCGGCATCGGTGGTGACACTGCTCCCGTGCATCACGCGGATGTCGACCCGTTGCTGCTGCTGCCACTGCCGAATCGCACGATCGTCGCCGTGCGCACGTCGGGCAAGGCGAGCAATCGTTCACGCAGGGCAGGGGCGACCACGCCATCGACCGAGATCGCCGCCAACGCCTCGCCACCCTGTGCGAGCCGCGCCTGATGGTATTCCGCGATGTTCACCTGTGCGTCACCGAGTGCCGTGCCGACGCGACCGATCACGCCGGGCACGTCGTTGTTGGTGAGCACGATCATCGTCTGGCGCGGCGTGACGTCCACATGGAATGCGCCGATGCGCGTGACGCGCGCGACGCCACCCGGCGGTGCCATCGCCACCACGCCGATCTCTCGCACACCACCACCGAGCGACACATCCACGGTGGCGGTGCGCTCCGATTCCGACAGCTCACCGATCGAGATTTCGATGCCACGCGCCTCGGCCATCGCGCGTGCATTGATCAGGTTCAGGCGTCCGTCGTCGATCACCCCTTCGAGGATGCCGGCGCAGGCGGCCGACATCAGGGCATCACCGGCGCCAATCAGATCGGGGCTGACACGCAACCGCACGCGCTGGATGATGCTGATGCCCTGGTCCAGCAGCAGTGCACGCGCGATGGCAGCGGCCCGTTGCGCGACCAGCAGAGCCGGCTGAAGATCGCGCCACTCCGTACCGGTCACCGAGGCGACATTCAAGGAGCGCGTCAGCTCGCCGTGCAGCAGGGCGTCGCGCACCGCTTCGCAGACGTCCACCGCCACATTCCGCTGCGCCTCGGCGGTCGACGCGCCAAGGTGCGGCGTGAGGAGCACGTTGGGCAGCGTGCGCAACAGGTGGTCGGCCGGCAGCGGCTCCTGTGCGAACGCATCGATGCAGGCGCCGCGCAGCAAACCGCTTTGCAGGGCCTGCGCCAATGCCGCATCGTCGACGATCCCGCCACGCGCGAGATTGCAGACGACGGCCCCCGCAGGCATCCGCGCCAGTTCACGACGGCCGATCATTCCGGTCGTCTCAGGCGTCAGCGGAGTGTGCATGGTGAGCACGTCGGCATCCGGCAGGAGCGACTCCAGCGACGGCGCACGACGGATGCGCAGCGCGCGGAATCGCTCGTCACCGACGTACGGGTCGAAGCCGACGACATCCATCCCGAAGGCCAGCGCACGCATGGCAACTTCGGAGCCGATGCGGCCGACGCCGACGATGCCGAGTGTGCGGCCCTTGAGTTCGCTCCCCAGCAGTGCGGAACGGTCCCAACGTCCGGCGTGCATCGACGTGTCAGCGCGCACGATGTGGCGCAGGAGTGCGAGCAATGACCCGAACAGCAGTTCGGCAACGGCCACGGTGTTGCCGGCCGGCGCATTGATGACCGCGACTCCGAGCCTGGTGGCCGTGGCCATGTCCACGTTGTCGACGCCGACACCGGCTCGGCCCACCACCCGCAGCCTGGTCGCCGCGCGGAGCAGGTCGCCGCTGATCCGCGAGGCGCTCCGGCCCACGATCGCGTCGTACTCGGGAATGCGCGCAATCAGCTCGGCCGCAGGCAGGGTTGGTACTTCGTCCACCTCGAGCCGCGGCTCGGCGGTGAGCAGTGCCAGTCCATCCGGATCGATCTCGTCGGTCACGAGCACGCGATAGCGCATGCAACTCCAAGGGTCGGGGAAATCGCGAGCGGCGATGCGATGCAGCTCAAAGCTACTAAGCCAGGCAAACGATCCCATGCCGGCGAGGGTTCTGCGACCCACGGATATGCGAAAGCCTCCGGGCAGCTGGCCGGAGGCATTCGTGAAACGGTGGTGTCTGGCGACCCGTCAGGCGTGCATCAGGGAAGCAGCAGAGAACGCGTCGCACCCGTGTCGGCATCGGCCACCAGGCGAACGGCGCCGCGGAACCGGGAGGCACGCGTGTCGAGGCGGCTTTCGACGACACCGACCCCCGGCCGGCTGGCGTGTACGTACTTGCCGTTACCGGAGTAGATCGCAATGTGCGTGATCCGACGTTTCGTTCCGAAGGTGAGCAGATCACCCGGCTTCATGCGATCCAATTCCTTCCCGACGCTGATGCCGGTGTACGCCTGCTCGTTCGCCGTGCGGGGCAGGCGGACGTTGAGCCACGACATCACGTACTTGACGAGACCGCTGCAATCGAAGGCCCGTCCCGGCGTCTCAGCACCCCAGATATATGGTGTGCCGATCTGCTGACGAGCAACCGAGACGATCGAGTCACGGAGCGTTTCAGCGGAATCCGAGGCGAACGACGCCTTGGCAACGACCGGAACCAACGGTCCGAGCACGCGGCGTGCGCGGCGGCTCGAACGGCCGCCTGCTCGGCGGGACGAGAGGCGCGGCGTACGGCTCCTGGTGACTTTCACGCGGGCAGTCCGAGTACGCGGAGCAGTAGCGACGCGTGCCTTGTTGCGACTGGTCGAAGTGGCAACCGACTTCTTCTTGCCTGGTGGCGTATCGGCCGACGCGGTGGAGGGCGTCGTCACAGCGATCGCGATCATGCCCATCAGCAGCACGAGGCGGCGCAGAGCGATGGCAAAAGAGTTCGGCATTGGCATGGAGGTAAGGGTACCTTGGCGCATCACCGAGCACAGCGGGCTCTCGACGAGAACGATGAGCCGGACTGACCATGCACTCAGGTCGTAGAGGCAGCTCCGCACAATGGACGACACGAGCGTCGCGCCGTCACTTGCGATCTCATCAGCGACCGGGCCCAAAAGGGAAGCCGGCTCGGCCGACGCTTGTCGGATGGAGGCGTACCTGCGAACTTATCTGGCTGTAACTGTCCCGCCTGCGATCAGGCGGCACATCGACCGTTTTTGGCCCGTTCGGGCCGCGTCTCCAGACCTGTCCCGATGTCGGAATTCGAAGAGAGCGGGCTCGACTCGCTTGCCACGTGGCTGAAGAGCAACCAGAAGCTCGTCTCGATCATCACCGGCGGCGTCGTCGTTCTGGTGTTGGGTGTGGTGGTCTGGAAGAAGTCGGGTGAGACCAAGATCGAGAATGCCGAACGGGCATTTTTTCAGGCGCAGACGGCGACGGCGCGGAATCCTGCCACTGCTTCAGCCGAGCTCGAGAAGGTTGCGACTCGCTACGCCGGGACCTCGGCCGGTGACCGGGCAGCGCTGCTGATGGCGCAGTCGATGATGACGGCGGGCAAGACGCCTGAGGCAATGAAGAAACTCGAGGCGCTGGCCGCCGACGGCGGGAGCAAGCGCCTGGGCTCGACGCTGCAGACGTTGATGGCTGCCGGGTATGAGAACCAGAACAAGCCGTCGGACGCCGCGAGGGCATACATCGCCGCAGCCGGGATGAGCACGGGTGACGCCAAGGCACAGCGCCAAGCGGATGCAGCCCGGGCGTTCATGGCCGCCGGGAACGCCAACGAGGCGATCAAGCTCTGGCGGGAGCTGGGCAAGGACGAGCGTGGTCCGCTCGCTGCGGAAGCGCGCGTTCGTCTTGGCGAGCTGATGGTGAAGCAGTAGCACTGGGTCGTCAGGCTGCTCGTCGCGCAGGCAGTGGCACTCCTGGCGACGACATGCTGCGTTTCGAGGGAAGCCGCCGGAGACTATTCCGGCGGCTTTTTGCTGTTGACGCCAAGGCGCACCGACGCGCCGCACTGCCTATAATAAGTATTATGTAAACTTATGGCGGTGGAAAACTGTGGATAAGTGCCCCGTACGCTCACTTCCTGTGGAAAGACCAGTCGATTCCACACAATCCGCGCCAAACCACCTCGTCCCCCGCCAGCGAGACAGCGCGCACGCTACAGCATCGACACAGGACCGAATCACGGCGGCATCTCGCGAGATATCGACGCGCTGCAGAGACACTGCAGGACCGTTCAACGAGCCCAGCTCCGCGCCTCGAGACCACGCCGCGCTGATCGCGGAATAAACGATCAGATGTACCCGTGGCGATCCGCAGGCGAGGTTCAGCGAATGGCGCGCAAGACCCCGTCATAGACGACCCGACCCTCGCCGGAGAGCTCGCTCGAGCCGCGCTCATCGCCCAACGGCAGACGCACCGTGAGGATACGACCGCTCGCCGTCTGGAGGCGGACGGGACTGTCAGCTGGCGCCAGTCCCCATGCGATCAGGCAGGCCGCCGATGCGACCGAGCCAGTGCCGCAGGCGTACGTCTCCCCTTCCACGCCGCGCTCGTAGGTCCGGATGCGCCATTCGCCGGGCTGTGTCGCACTGGCGCTGACGAAGTTGACGTTCGCACCCTCTGGAGCGCGGGCGGTCCCGTAACGTAAAATGCGGCCGCGACCGGCCACGTCGATCGACGCGACGTCCGACACGAGCACGACCAGATGCGGCACACCGACCACCGCATAGCCGATGCGCTGCTCGCGCGGCGCGACGCCCTCGATCGCGTCGACCTCGACCGCAGTTACGGGTGCCAGGACGACGGAGGCCGTGCCAGCCGAATCGATGGACGCCTGTATCGGCCCGGCGTCGGACATGAATTGGAATGTGCGATCGGGTGACGCAAGTCCAAGTCTGACAGCGCTTTGTGCGGCGCAGAGTGATGCGTTGCCGCAGAGTGACGCGCGCGAGCCGTCGGCGTTGTAGTACCGGATTGCGAACAGCGCCGCCGACGACTCTGCGATGAACACCACGCCGTCAGCACCGATCCCCAGGTGCGGCGCGCAGATCGCGACGATGTCAGCCGATGTCTCGAGCGGGTCTGGTGAGCTTCCCGCTGACCGCGCATCGAAGAACACGAAGTCGTTCCCTGACCCGGACATCTTCCAGAAGGCCCTGCCGTCGATTTCGGTCATACACGCCCGGTGAGAGACCACCAGCGCAGTCGCCACACCATCCAGATCGCTTCGCGGACGATGTGCTTGGACATCTTGCTCTCGCCCTCGGTGCGATCGGTGAAGACGATCGGAATTTCCTCGATCCGGAAACCCTTCTTCCAGGCTCGAAAGCTGACTTCGATCTGAAAAGCATATCCATTCGAACGTACATCGTCGAGGTCGATCGTTTCCAGCACGCGCCGGCGGAAGCACTTGAAGCCCCCCGTGGCATCGTAGAGCTGCAGTCCGGTCACGGACCGCGCGTAGATGTTCGCCGCGTAGCTGAGTATGAGTCGAGAGATCGGCCAGTTCACCACCGTCACCTTCCCGTTCCGATACCGCGAGCCAAGAACCAGGTCGGTGGTTTCGATTGCGCGCAGGAACTCGGGCAGATGCCCGGGATCGTGCGAGAAGTCGGCGTCCATTTCGAACACACATTCGAAATCGCGGCTGAGTGCCCATTTGAACCCGGCCAGATAGGCGGTGCCGAGTCCCAGCTTTTTCGCGCGATGGAGCACGTGCACGCGGTCGTTCGTGGCGGCAATCACATCAACGATTGCGCCGGTGCCGTCGGGACTGCCGTCATCGACGATCAGGATCGACAGTCGAGGATCCTGCTCGAGCGTCGTTTCGATGATCCGCGCGACATTCTCGCGCTCGTTATATGTCGGAACGATGACGAGCCCGCTCCGAACGGGGCCGGCATCGAGGCGGACTGGAGTGGTCACGCGCGTGCTCTTCGGTCTAGGACGACGCCAGCACCGAGCAGGATGAGGGCGAGGCCGAGTGCGACCAGTGTCACCATTTTGCCGCGCTCATAGCTGGCGCTGGCGAAACGCAACTCGATGGAGCGGGCGCCCGTCGGGAGCGGTACGCCGATCAGCGAGTACATGGCGCGCATCGCGGGAACAGGCTTGCCGTCCACCGTCGCCGTCCACCCCGGATAGAAGTTCTCCGACACGATCAGTGCCGACCCGGCCGGTGCGGGAGCTCCGAGCCTAAGCGAAATTGCGCCGGCGTCATACTTGGAGATCGTGACGGGCAGGTCGAGTGGGGCGGGCGGCGCGTTCAACTCGACCGCCGGGACATCGGCACTCTCGTCGAAGATCGCGACCGAGTGCACCGGGAATCGCGGGTCGAGGACGGTCGTCAGCGTGACGCTGTCGGCGGCCTTGATGATCGCCGGTGCCACCCAGGCCGCGCGGTTGTCGCCCGGCATCTCGTACAGGTAGAGCATCGAACCGTGCGCGTCACGGGCTGGGCCGGCCACGAGCTTCGTCCCTTCGATCGGGAAGCTGGCCGCGTCGGTGAGGAAGTACCGCACGTTCGCGAGCGCCCAGAAATTCGGGTTCGCGAGGTTGGGATACCCGTCCTCCTCGCGCCCGATCAGATCGTCATAACGCGCAAGTTCGTTGCCGTGGTAGCCCTTGGCCTGTCGAATGCCGTGGGCCATCAGCCCGCTGTAGCCAAGCTCCGGATCGCGTGGGGGGCCGCTCCGCTCGATGGCGATATCGACGACGCGACCGGGGGCTGTCGCCGTCGACGTCTTGATGTAATCGATGACCGGATTCGTCGCGAACGAGACTCTTGCCGCCGGCGAGAACGTCCAGTATGCCCGGAGCACACTCACGAGGTCGAGCGTGACCACCGTCACCAGCAACCAGCCGGCGATCGCAGGTGCAACCTTCTTCCGCCCAACCGCCATGCCGATGCCGAGCGCCAATGCCGCGAACACCATCGCCCGGACGGTTCCGCTGACGAGTGCCCCGCTGTTTCGCGACACCAGCTCGCCCAGCTCCGGCCCCGCAAAGGCCGACGCGAGTCCGCTCAGCATCCCGGTCACGCCGAGGAGGAGCACCAGCGCGATGCTCCCGCCGCCGGCGAGCAGGAACCGTCGCGAGGGCGCCTTCTCGAGCAGCCCCTGCGCGCCATACCCGGCGAGGATCGCCAGTGAGAACGTTGCCACGAAGAACACGGTGCTCGGCGCGCGGAAGAATTTGCTGCCCGGCACGAGGTTGTAGATGATCTGATAAAACGGTGTGTTGCCGCCGAGTGCCCACAGTGTGAACAGGCCCGCGAAGCCAGCCCAGAACAGCACTTCGCGCGAGCGCACCCGCGACCGGAACGCCGCCACGATCAGCACCCAGACAGCGGCGCCGACGTACTCGCTGTGATGGTGAATGCGATTCGGCCCCCAGTACCTGTCGAGGATGCCGGTGAATTCCGGGATGAGCGTGTTGATCAGCTCGACCGGCGGGAACGAGAACGAGGTTCCAAAGGCGTAGTCCTTGCCGCCAGCACGCGGGGAGAACGGCGTGTACTCCATCACCGGGATGTACTGAATGGCGCTGATCGCAAAGCCAAGCAGCACCGCGCCGAGCGCGAAGCCGAGGCGACGGATTGCAATCGGACGCTCGGCGTGCCCGTTGATTCCGAATGCCGCATAGAGGCCGAAGACACCCGTGCCCATCAGCAGGTATTGCATCAGCTGCGGGTGCGGGCTGAGCATCCCGAGTCCGACCACGACCGACAGCGCGCCCCACGCCCATCGGCGTCCATCGCGCACGCCACGCAGCAGGAACAGCATCGCCAGCGGCAGCATCGCGCCGACGAAGATCTTGCCATCATGACCGGGATTGACGTACGAGGCGTTCCAGCCGCTCAGCATGTACGCCACCGCAGCAACGAGCGAGCCGAAGAAACGCACTCCGAGGGCGCGCACGAAGAGGTAGCACGCGAATCCGCCCAGCATGTAGTGCAGGATCATGCCCCACGTCATCGCGACATCGGTCGGCATCACCATCCGCATCCACGCCGTTGGATAGAAGATGTCGCCATGCATCGCACCGACGTACGGCATG
>JBBSCZ010000086.1:0-11814 GCA_038249795.1 Gemmatimonadales bacterium
CAGGTGTTCAAGGTGCTGAACGTGATGCAGAGTTTCTGGTACACCACCGACAACCGTCGTGAGCGTTTCGTGAGCATGTGTCGTGACGAAGACATCCAGCAGCTGACGTTCGATGCCTACATGCGGAAGAAGTTGATCCGCGGGCGTCCCTTTGCGCACGTACGCATCTTCTTCAAGAACATCGGGCATCTGACAGGCCTGGCGCCCGTTGCTTGATGTTCGGGTACTCGGTCACGGCGATTGCGCTCGCCGCGAGTGGTCTGGTAGTGACCGCCGCGGGGGGGGCGCTGGTGACGCAGCTGGGACCGTGGTATTACGGTCTGAAGAAGCCGTCCTGGCAGCCGCCGGACTGGCTTTTCGGCCCGGCATGGACGCTCATCTTTCTCTTGATGGGCGCGGCATTCGTGCTGTCGTGGGAGCAGGTGCCTTCGAGCTTGGGGCGACTGCGCCTCTTCGGACTGTTTGCGGTGAACGCCGGTCTGAACACGCTCTGGAGTTTTTTATTCTTCGGTCGACGCCGGCCGGATCTGGCCTTGATCGAGGCCGTGCCATTCTTCGGCAGCATCGTGCTGCTGATCGTGACTGTCGCGCCGCTCGACCGGCGCGCGGCTTGGGCGTTCGTGCCGTATCTGTGCTGGGTGACGTTCGCAACCATGCTGAACATCGCCATCGTACGACGCAATGCTCCCTTCGGATCCCGGTGAACGCATGCTGATCTGCCTGGCGGTCGACTATCGTACCGCAGACGTAGCCACGCGCGAGCGCTTCCATGTCGCCGAACAACGGCTCGGCGAGATGTACGGAGCCCTGCTCGGTGGCGGTGTCGCTGAACTCGCCCTCGTCTCGACGTGCAATCGCACCGAGTTGTATGTCTGGACGGAGTCGAGCGGTCAGACTGCGCTGGAAACGGCGGTGGAGCACCTCACGACCGTGTGGATGCCGGAGTCGATGGAACGGCACGCGCTGCTGCAGTCGCTGAACATCCGCATCGGCGATGAAGTGGGGCGCCACCTGCTGCGACTCGCCGCCGGCCTCGAAAGCCAGATTCTCGGCGACGGGCAGATCCTGGGCCAGGTGCGCTCGTCGTACCGCACGGCCTGCGAGATGAACACCGTCGGTCCGATGCTGCATCGTCTCTTCGAGATCGCGCTGCGGACCGGCCGTCGCGTGCAATCGGACACGAACCTCTCCACTGGTCGCAACTCGATCGGCGCCGAGGCGGCCTCGGTGGCACTGCAACGCTTCGGTTCCCTGCAACATGCCCGCTGCCTGATCATCGGCAGCGGAAAGACGGGCACCCGCGCCGCACGGCAGCTGGCGAAGTTGGGCGCGGTGGACATCGTGCTGATGAATCGCACCATCGAGCGCGCGCAGGAGCTCGCCGAGAGCCTGCGTGGCCGTGTCGCGCCCATGGAGACCATGCACGTGGAAGCCGCATTCGCCGACGTGGTGATCATTGCCACCGGCGCCGCGACGCACACCCTGATCGCGACGCAGCTGCAGGCGGCCCGCGTGAACGTGGGCTACGATCATGCGCCGCTCCTGCTGCTCGATCTGGCCATGCCGCGCAACGTCGATCCTCGCGTGAGCGAATTGCCGGGTGTCACGCTGGTGGATCTCGATTCCCTGCATCAGCCGATCATCGCCGCTGAAGCCGCACGGCTCTCGGCGGTGCCCGATGCCGAGCGGATCGTGGACCACGAAATGCGCTGGCTCAGGCACTGGCTGGCAACGGGTGCGGCTCGCCTCGCGATTCGTTCTCTGCACGACGCGCTGGTCGATCTCTGCCGCAAGGAAGTGGCGTTCGTGGCGGGTGACAACGTGGCGGAGCGCACGGCAGAACGGATCGTCGCCAAGCTGCTCGCCCGCCCCATGAACGTATTCAGTGACGCCATCGCCCGCGGCGAAAACGTGGACGAGCTGGCGGTGCATCTCGACCAGCTCTTCGCCAGTTCTCCGCGCCGTGGCGTGCCATCCGACTTCTCGACGATGCCCATGACGCGTGATGGAGCGTCTGCCTTCGTCCAAGCAAATTCCTGACGCATTCGATGCCGATCAAAACGACACCCGCCGTCACCACCGACACGTCGACCATCGTGTCCCCACGCCGCAGTGATCTGTTTCTCCGCGCCTGCCGCCGGGAAGTGGTGGAACGCCCGCCAGTCTGGATGATGCGCCAGGCCGGACGGTACCTCCCCGAGTACCGCGCCGTGCGCGCCAAGTCGGGCGGCTTCCTCGAGATGTGCCGCAACCCCGAGCTGGCCACCGAGGTCACCCTGCAGCCCGTGGACCTCATGGGCGTGGATGCTGCGATCATCTTCAGCGACATCCTCGTGGTGCCGCAGGCGATGGGCATGGATCTGACCGTTGACGAAGGCGTCGGCCCGGTGTTCTCGTCGCCACTGCGCAGCGGTGACGCCATCGCACGACTCCACCCCGTCGTGCCCGAGGAAGGACTCGGCTACATGCTGGACGCAGTGCGCATGACGCGTCGTGAGCTCGATGGCCGCGTGCCGCTGATCGGATTCGCTGGTGGACCATGGACGCTCGCGGCCTACATGGTCGAGGGGCGCGGCACGAAGCAGTTCGCGGTCGCCAAGCGGATGCTCTACGAATCACCGCAGGATGCACACGCGCTGCTGAACAAGCTTGCGACCGCCGTCGGCAACTTTCTCGTCGCGCAGGCCGCAGCGGGTGCGCAGGCACTGCAGATCTTCGAGAGCTGGGCCGGCGCGCTGTCCCCGCACGAGTTTCGCCAGTTTGCCCTGCCCTACCTCGCGCGCGTGGCGTCGATCGCCCGCACGGCCGGTGTGCCGCTGATCGTCTTTGCACCGGGTGCCGGCTGGGCCATGGAAGAGCTGGCGCAGGCCACGATGGCCGACGTGATCGGTGTGGACTGGCAGATCGGTGCGGCCGAGGCTCGCAAGCGCATGGAGCATCTCCCCGTGGCACTGCAGGGCAATCTCGATCCGTGCATGCTGTACGCGCCGCCGAGCACCATTCGTGCACGCACGCTGCGAATGCTGGAGGAGTTCGGCGGCCGCGGGCACATCGCGAACCTCGGGCATGGCATTCTCCCCGACATCCCCGTCGCGAACGCCAAGGCGTTCATCGACACGGTGCGCGAGTGGCGCGCTCCACAAGCGTCGGTGCAGATCCCGCGTGCAAAGGAGCGGCTCGCGTCATGACGGCCTCCGCGCCTCCGAGCAGCGCGTCGGCTCACGGCGCGGGATCCGGTGATGCGCGGCGTGCCCGAGCCATCGCCTGGATCGCCGGAGTGCACGAGGAGATCACCGCCCTCTTCGCGCGACTCGATCGCGGCGCGGGGTTTCGTGAGGACCGGTGGGATCGCGCCGAAGGCGGCGGCGGACATTCGCGGGTGATGATCGACGGTGCCACCTTCGAGAAGGGTGGCGTCAATCGGAGTGTGGTCTATGGTCGCCTGCCCGCTGCAGCGGCGGCCAAGCTGGGTGGACGCGGGGTGACCGATGGCGAGTCGCAGTTCTTCGCCACCGGTGTCAGCCTCGTGTTTCACCCACGCAGCCCGATGATTCCGACGGTGCACCTCAACGTGCGCTACTTCGAGCTCAGCGACGACGAAGGCAACCTGCGTGATGCCTGGTATGGTGGCGGCACCGACATCACGCCGATGTATCCACGCCCCGATGACGTGAGGCACTTTCATCGTACGCTGGCCGACATCTGCGACAGCTTCCACCCCTCGCTGCACGCCCGCTTCAAGCCGTGGTGCGACGAGTATTTCCGCAACACGCATCGCGAGAACGAGACGCGTGGTTGCGGCGGAGTGTTTTTCGACCACATCCGCCCGGGTGAGGACGACAGCGGACTGGACGCCGAGCAGACGATGGCGTTCGTGGACGCGATCGGGAGGAGTCTCGAGGAGGCGTACGCGCCGATCGTGGAACGCCGCCGCGACGAACCGTACGGAGAGCGCGAGCGGTACTTTCAGCTGGTACGTCGCGGGCGTTACGTCGAGTTCAATCTCGTGCATGATCGTGGCACACACTTCGGTCTGCATACGGCAGCGCGCATCGAGAGTGTGCTCATGAGCATGCCCCCGCTGGCGGCGTGGCCGTATGCACCGACCTGGCCGGAGGGCAGCTTCGAAGCGGAGCTGATGGCCATGCTGGCGCCCCGCGACTGGCTCGCAGACTGACGGTGTCGGCCGTACCGCGCGTCATCGTCTGCGGGGCCGGGCTGACCGGCCTGACGACGGCGTGGCAGCTGCGCCGTCTGGGTGTCGACGTCACGGTGCTCGACGCCGCCACCCATGTCGGTGGCGTGATCCAGAGTGTTCAGCGCGACGGGTACCTCGTCGAACGCGGCCCGAATTCATGCACCCTCACGCCCGACCTCGCGACCTTGGTCGAATCGCTGGCGCTGACCTCATCGCTGCGCCCTGCCGCACCGCAGGCACAGCAACGCTACATCGTGCGCGGTGGTGTGCCGCTGGTCGTGCCGACGTCGCCGCGTACGATGATCACCTCGCCGCTCTTTGGTCTCGCCGGCAAGCTGCGCGTGCTGCGGGAGCCGTGGATTGGAGCACGCACGACCAGCGGCGACGAATCGGTGGCCGACTTCGTCCGTCGCCGACTCGGCAGCGATCCGCTGCACTACGCCGTCGATCCCTTCGTCTCGGGCGTGTATGCAGGCGATCCGGAACGGCTCAGCGTCCGCCATGCCTTCCCGCGGCTGGCCGCGATGGAAGGCGAGCATGGCTCGCTGGTACGCGCAATGATCGCCTCGGGCCGCAGGGCACGCGTGGCGCGCAATGCCGGCGATGCGACCACCGGCCGGCACACGATGGTGTCGTTCACCGACGGCATGCAGATGCTGCCAGTGGCGCTGGCCGATCGCATCGGGCACGATCGCATTCAGCTCGACACCCGCGTGCTGGCCATCGAGCCGCGCGACGCGGGTGCCAATGTGATCGTCGAACGAAATGGCGAACGCCGCACGCTCGAAGCCGATCTCGTGATCTCGACCCTGCCACTGCACGCCCTGTCATCGATTGCCCTGCCTGCGGATGCCGATGCCGCGCTCGACCAGCTGCGCACGGTGCCGTACCCGCCAGTGGCGTCACTCGCACTCGGCTTTCGCCGGGCCGATGTGGCGCACGCCCTCGATGGCTTCGGCTGTCTCGTGCCGAGCCGGGAGCAGCGCAAGACCCTGGGCGTGCTGTTCACGAGCACCCTCTTCGAGGGCCGCGCTCCGGAGGGCGAGGTGCTGCTGACCTGCTTCATCGGCGGCACGCGTCATCCCGAGCTGGGAACGGCGGCGACCGACGCGCTGCTCGAGGTGGTCATACCAGAGCTGGCAGCGCTGCTCGGCATTACCGGTGCGCCGACATTCGTCGAACACACCTCATGGCCGCGCGCCATTCCGCAATACAACGTGGGCCACGATGCCAACATCCGCGCCGCCGAGGCGCTGGAGGTGCTGGTGCCCAGCCTGCTGGTGGATGGGCAGTTCCGCCGCGGCGTCAGCGTGGGCGATTGTGTGGCGTCGGGTGCGACGATCGCGGAGCGCGCCCTGCCAGTCGCCACCGCCGCAGCATTGCGGCGACCATCGCATGCACCCTCTGCCGTTCCGGCCCGGCACGAGGTCATCGGCGCAGCCTGACAGCGCGTGCGCCAACCTGCCGTGTAGCTTGCCTGCATGACGGCACCACTCGATGTCCTCGCCATCATGGCGCATCCCGACGATGTCGAGCTGATGTGCGGCGGTACACTGCTCGCGAGTACGGCGCTTGGTCGGGCCACCGGCATCGTCGACCTCACGGCCGGTGAGACGGGCAGCCGCGGCACGGTTCAGATCCGCGCCGCCGAAGCGCAGCAGGCTGCGCGCATCTTGGGTGTATCGGTGCGCGAAAACCTGCACCTGCCCGATGCGCACCTCGTCAACACTCCCGATGCGCGTGACGCCGTGATCCGCGCGATTCGCCGCCACCGCCCCACCATCGTGATCACGCATGCACGACAGGGTCGGCATCCCGATCACATCGCTGCCGCGCAGTTGGTGCGTGATGCCTGCTTCCTCTCCGGGCTGAAGAATCTCGTGACCGACATGGCGCCGCACCGACCGCGCAAGGTCGTGCACGCGATGTCGTTTCGCGAGGATGCCATCGCGCCGTCGTTCGTGGTCGACATCAGTGACGTGTTCGAACAGAAGCTGGCCGCGATCCGCTCCTATCAGTCCCAGTTCGATGGGCTGACGCAGGCCGGCGAGGTGTACCCGAACGGCGAACCGCTGCTGGACGTCGTCCGGCATCAGGCGGCGCACTATGGAACGCTGATCCGCGCCCGCTACGGCGAGCCGTTCTACATGACGGAAACCCTGCGCGTCAGCGACATCGCCTCGCTCGACGTTTCCACCTTCTGAGACGCACCGTGGATTATCCTGAGTATCTGATGCTGTCCGACCTGCTGAAGCTGCAGGCCGTGCAGTCGACGCCGGAACATCCCGACGAGCTGCTGTTCATCATCGTGCACCAGGCCAGTGAGCTCTGGTTCAAGGTGCTGCTGCACGAAATGGATCAGATGTCGCAGGCCATGGACGCGAACGATGCGCCGCGGGCAGTGGCGAGCATCACGCGCATCAACGTGCTGATGAACATCGTGAGCCAGCAGCTGGCCGCGCTCGATACGCTTCCGCCGCAGCGATTTGCACAGTTTCGCGGCTACCTCGGTACGTCGAGTGGATCGCAGAGCGAGCAGTTTCGCGCCATCGAGGCCCGCAGCGGGTTGCGTGACGAACATTTTCTGAAGGTGATCCGCGAGCATGGCGATCCGCCGGCCGCCGTCCAGAAGGCGCTCGACGCACCGCTGATGCAGGATCAGTATCTGACGATGGTGCAACGCGCCAACCTGACGCTGGAGCAAGTCTACACCGAGCATGAGCATGGACCGCTGGCGCAGCTCGCCGAGGGATTGCTGGCCTACGAGCAGCAGTTCGCGCAGTGGCGCTTTCTGCATGTGCAGCTGGTGGAGCGGATCATCGGTCCGCAGACCGGCGGTACCGGTGGCACGCTCGGCGCGAAGTACCTGAACCGCACGCTGCAGAACCGGTTCTTCCCGGCGCTCTGGGCGGTGCGCGCGAAATTCTACGGGGCACCACGGTGACTCGGTACGACATCAGCATCCGCATGGGTGCCGGCACACCCGAATGGCCAGGCGACACGCCGTTCTCGTGCGGGTGGGCATGGGACATGACGGCAGGAGCGAGCGTCAATGTCGGCAAGGTGACGACCAGCTTTCATGTTGGAACGCATGCTGATGCACCGCTGCACGTGAAGCGTGACGGGGCTCCCAGCGAGACATTGCCCCTGGATGCGTTCTGCGGCCCCGCCCTCGTGCTCGACTGCCGCGATGCGGAGCCAGGCGCCACGCTGACCACCGCGTGGCTGGAAGCTGCGCTGGAGGGACAGCAGTTGCCGGTGCGGCTGCTGCTGCGCACCGGCCGGACGGTGGCAGGTGGAACCTTCCCGGCGGGCTGGCCGGCCCTGACCCCCGCTGCGGCGGCATGGCTGGTGCGCGGCGGCCTGCGGCTCCTCGGCGTGGACGCACCGAGCGTGGACCGCAAGGAGGCCACAGACCTGGTGGTGCACCACGCCCTGTTCGATGGTGGAGCGTTTCTGGTGGAGAATCTGCATCTGGAGTCGGTGCCGTTGGGCGAATGGCACCTGACGGCGTATCCGTTGCTGGTTGCAGGCGCCGATGCCGCGCCGCTCCGCGCCGTGCTGGAACCGCTACACCGATAGGGAAACGGCGCGGGCGGTCATATCTTCCGGTTCATGGCCCCGCACATCTATCTCGACCACGCCGCCACCACGCCAGTCCGCCCGGAAGTGCTGGAGGCGATGACGCCGTTCTTCGGCGCCCGCTTCGGCAATCCGTCCAGCATGCACCGCTGGGGGCGTGACGCCCGCACTGCGCTCGACGAGGCTCGCGCCCGCATCGCCGCCTGCCTCAAGGCGCAGCCGGACGAAATCGTCTTCACCTCAGGCGGCACCGAGGGCGACAATCTCGCGATCATCGGGCCGTGGCGCACCCGTCGCGCACAGGGTCGTAACGCGGTGGTGACCAGCCCGACCGAGCACAAGGCGGTGCTGGAAGCGGTGCATCAGGTGGCGCGCGAGGGTGGCGAGGAGCGTCTCTTCCCGATCGACGAGCACGGCATGATCATGTCGCACTCGGTCGATGAGCTGGTCAATGCCGATGTGGCCGTCTGCTCGGTGATGTGGATCAACAACGAGAGCGGCGTGGTGCAGGATGTGCCGGCGATCGGTGCACGCGCCAAGGCCGTCGGTGCGCTGATGCACACCGATGCCGTGCAGGCCTTCGGCAAGCTGCCGATCGACCTCACGGTGCTGCCGATCGACTTGCTTGCGTTGAGCGGCCACAAGATCGGTGCGCCCAAGGGCATCGGCGCGATGTACATCCGTCGCGGCACGCCATTCGAACCGCTGTTTCACGGCGGTTCGCAGGATCGCGGTCGTCGCCCCGGCACGGAGAACGTGGCATTTGCCGTGGCGCTGGCAGTGGCAGCCGAGATGCAGCTGGCCGAGCGTGAGCACGAGTGTGTGCGACTGGGTGCGATGCGCGATGCATTGCAGGCTGCGATCCTCGCGCGTGTACCAGACGCGGTGGTGCATGGTGCCGCTGCCACACGCGCGCCGCACATCCTGAGCATCAGCGTACCTGGCACCGACAGCGAGAGCCTGCTGATGGCGCTCGATCTGGCCGGCATCGCCGCCAGCGGCGGCTCGGCGTGCCAGAGCGGAAGCGTGTCGCCGAGCCATGTGCTGAGTGCGATGGGTGTGTCGCGCAATCTGGCGGGTGCCGCCGTGCGCCTGTCGGTCGGCATGCTCAGCACCGAGGCCGATATTGCGCGGGTGTGCGACGTTTTCCCGGCCCTCGTCGAAAAGGCCCGTCGCCTCGCGGGCGCGGCGTAGCATCATGAGCGGAAAGCGCGTGCTGGTGGCGATGAGCGGTGGTGTGGACAGTTCCGTCGCCGCGGCGCTGCTGCACGAGCAGGGATATGAAGTGATCGGCGCGACCATGAAGCTGTTCTGTCATGGCGAGGATCTACCCGACCGCCCCTGCTGCTCACTGGACAGCGTGAACGATGCGCGGCGCGTCTGCCAACAGCTCGGTGTGCCGCACTACGTGCTGAATCTCGAGAGCGCATTCGGGCGCGACGTGGTGCAGGATTTCGTGGACGAGTACAGTCGCGGCCGGACGCCGATTCCCTGTGTGCGCTGCAACACCTTCACCAAGTTCCGCGATCTCGCGCGCAAGGCGGAGGCGCTGGAGTGCGACTTTATCGCGACGGGCCACTACGCGCGTGCGATCGACGGTGACCTGTACCGCGGACTCGATCACGCCAAGGACCAGACGTACTTCCTCTGGGGCGTCGCACGCGAAGTCGTGGGGCGTCTGCTGCTTCCCGTCGGTCACCAGACCAAGGCCGAGACGCGCGCGATGGCGCACCGGCTCGGCCTCGAGGTGATTGCCGAGAAGGTGGAGAGTCAGGACATCTGCTTCGTGCCCGATGGTGATCACGTGAAGATCATCCGACGCGAGCTGGGTGACGATGCGCCCGCATTGCAGCGTGGTCCATTCGTGCTGGAAGATGGCACGGCGGTCGGTGAGCACGACGGTTTTGCACGCTTCACGATCGGGCAGCGGAAAGGCGTGCCCGGTGGATTTTCCGCGCCGATGTTCGTGGTAGCCATCGAGCCCACCACGCGCGCGGTGGTGCTCGGCCCGCGCACGTCGCTACTTGGTCGCGGGCTGATCGCGAAGGGCGTGAGCTGGATGTGCGCGGCGCCGAAGCAGGTCGGTGACCGCGTCGAGGTGCAGCACCGCCATCGTGCAGCGCCGGTGTCGGCGGAGATCGTACGGGTCGATGGCGACGAGATCGAGTTGGCGCTGGACGCGCCGCTGAGCGCGATCACGCCGGGGCAATCGATGGTGCTGTACGACGGCGAGCGGGTGCTGGGTGGCGGGTTCATCGAGTCGGGGCGGAAGGAACCCCGGCAGCGATCACTCCCGCTGTTCACGGCGGGCGCCGCATCGTCGTAGCTGCCGACAGTCAGGAGTACCGCAACGGCAAACAGCAAACAGCCTATCGCAGCACAGCACAGCCGCTGAACGGCGGAAGGGCTGAACCGCGAGAAGCTATTGGGATGGTCGGCCTGACCACCGCCTGATGAGCGATGGGCACGCCTTGTACTGCACGCGCTGTTGCAGTCACAAAAAAAAGGAGCGCACGTCATCGAGCGGAAGGCTGCTCCTTCGAGGAATACGGTCGTGCGATTCTCTCCGACCGCAGTCCTGGCATTCAGCCGTTCCGCAGTTGAGCCGTTCTGCGGCTGTGCCGTGCTGCGATAGGCTGTTAGCTGTTGCTGTTTGCTGTTTGCTGTGTCGTGCAGTTGCCCCTCTGGATCGCACGATTGCCCGAGTGACTCCGCGCTGGCGGTTCACGCGTCGTCGCTCCCTACATCATCGTGATGATGATCGCTCCGCAGGTGCCTGGCACGATCGGCAGGCCGGCCAGGATCGTCGTGATCGGGTGCACTTCCACGCTCTGCCATTGCAGCGGGCTCATGGCAGCCACCGACTCGACGTCGACGGGCGCGCGATTCAGGAAGAACTGCATCGGGCAGCCTTCACCAGCTCCCGGCCCGGAACCCGTGCCGAGCCCGCGGCGGCTGCCAACGACGGAGAAGCCCTGCTGCTCTCGCCGGGCGAGGACTCCCGGAATACCCATCAGCAGGTCGACCATCGACTGTGGATTTCGTGCGAGGATGCTGTCGCGTGTATAGAGCTTGCCCGTACTCACCCGCAACTGCATGATACGCTCGGCCATCGTGCTGGCCTCGATCTTGGCGCCTTCGTACGTGGCTTGCACCTTTACCGTTGACAACGTGCGTGGCAACCTGCGCATGGCGAGCGGAATGGTGTCGGGCCGACGCGAGGAGATGTTCACGGCGCGCGAGATCGGTGCGTAGCCGAGCGCACGGGCGCCGAGGACACGGGCCCCGCGCGGAGGATCGGGAAAGATCCAGAAGCCACGGGCATCGGTGCGCGTTGCGAACCGGGTGCCAGCCAGATAGACCTCGACATTCGCCATCGGTCGACCGAGCGCGTCGACGATGTCGCCGAGCAGGGGGGCCACCAATCCCGCTGTGACACCCTCGGCGCTCGAATCAGGCGCCGGTGGCGCAGTGGGGCGCGTTTGCGCGCTACCGGTCGACGTAGCGAGCAGCGATGTCGCGAGGAGAGCGAGGGAGAGGAAGCGTGTCTGCATGTGCACATGATATCGCGCGAATGACGTCCTGCCAGCGGTCGATGCGATTCGCTGCGACGGTCTCGCCTCTTGTTGACCTCGTCACTTGCGACCCTCTGACCCCAATGCTTTACTGCTGAGGTTGACGTGCGCCACCTAGTCAGCCGCCTCAGGGCCGCAGTGCGACTGCGCGCCGACGGGGCGAGTTCTGTTACTCCCCACCCAACTCCGATGTCGACTTCCCATGTCTTGTCACGAGTGCACCGCGGTGCACTCGTGACCCTGGCTTCAGCGGTGCTGTGTATCGGCACGCTCGAGGCCCAGCAGGCACCAGCCACCTCCGCCCGTCGTGCGCGCGTGACTGGTCGTATCACTGACGCTGCCAGCGGCGAGCCACTCGTCGGAGCCAGCGTGCAGGTCGTCGGGACGGGCGTGACGGCCCTGACCAGCGCCGACGGCCGTTATGCCATCGCCAGCGCCCCCACGGGCATCTGGAGCCTC
>JBBSCZ010000087.1:0-11728 GCA_038249795.1 Gemmatimonadales bacterium
TCATTTTCGTCCACGTGCATCACGCCGAACGCGGTGGCCTCCATGCGCTTCACCTCGAGGCAGCCGATGGTCACGTCGGCATGCTGGTCGACGTGCTGCTGCAGCATCATCTCGTAATCCATCTTGTAGATGTGATCACCGGCCAGGATGACCATGTACTCCGGATCGTTCGCCTCGATGATGTCGATGTTCTGAAAGACGGCGTCAGCCGTGCCGTCATACCATTGCGTCTCGCTGACGCGCTGCGATGCGGGCAGAATGTCGAAGCTTTCGTTGCGTTCGGGACGAAGAAAGTTCCAGCCGCGCTGCAGGTGGCGGATCAGGCTGTGCGCCTTGTACTGCGTCGCGACGCCGATGCGGCGGATGCCCGAGTTGAGCGCGTTCGAGAGGGCAAAGTCGATGATGCGCGTCTTGCCGCCGAAGTACACCGCCGGCTTGGCGCGGCGGTCGGTCAATTCATACAGTCGTGACCCGCGACCTCCGGCAAGCACATACGCCATGGCGGTTCGGGCAATGGTGCCGGAACGGTGTGCAGTCGTCATTACGGAGACTCGGTTGCAGGACGGGCGTCGAGCGGAAGTCCGTGATATTGGTCTGCGGTCCACGGCTTCGATAGGGCATCGATACGATGGTTTCCCCGCCGCGACACTCATGGGTTGATCGGTGGGTCAGCATCCTGGGTGTGAAGAGTGGCGGCGCTGTGCCACCCGATGCATAGTGCCGGAGACCATTCCGGACCGTCCTCGGGCCCGAGCTGTTTCCGCCTGCATGGTGCACACGCATGAACATTCTCTTTGTCGCCGCCGAAGTCGCTCCCCTGATCAAGACGGGTGGGCTCGCCGACGTGGCCGGTGCCTTGCCGTCGGCGCTGCGTGCGCTCGGCCACGACGTGCGGGTCGTGATGCCGTATTACGGCCAGTTGCGTGCGCGCGGCATCGCAGTGGATGGGCCGCTGTCTGCCACCTTCCTGCCGATCGGCGAGCGCGCCGAGGAACTGCGCGTGTGGCAGGCGGTGGAAGGGGTGGTGCCGACATATCTGCTCGACATTCCCGCCGCCTTCGAACGTGTCAGCATCTACGGCGACGGCGACGACAATCGGCGCTTCATCCTGTTCTCACGTGGCGTGCTGGCGCTGATGCAGCAGCTGCGCGAGGTGGATCGCTGGCAGCCAGACGTGGTGCATGCGCATGACTGGCATGCCGCGCTCGTTTCCAACTACCTGCAGACCTACTACGCCTACACGTTCGGGCACATCGCATCGGTGTTCACGATTCACAACCTGCAATACCAGGGTCAGTGCAGCCCCGAGACGCTCTCTGCGGCGGGTCTCACCGAAGGTGGACTGATCGAGAACGGAATGGGGCCGGGCACGGCCGGGACGTTCAACTTCATGGCGCGAGGGATCGCCTACAGCGACGTGGTCACGACGGTGAGCCCGACCTACGCACAGGAGATCATGACCGGCGAGTATGGCGAGCGCCTCGACGGGTTGCTGCGCAGCCGTCGTGACCGCGTGACAGGCATCCTGAATGGCATTGACACGGAGGCGTTCGATCCGGCCACCGACAGGAATCTCGCCGCCAACTTCGACGCGGACGACGTGTCACAGAAGCTGGTCTGCAAGCGCGCGTTGCAGGTGGAGATGGGGCTCGAGCCGAGCGATACGAAGCCGCTGCTGGGCATCGTGTCGCGGCTGGTGGAGCAGAAAGGCATCGACCTGCTCGATGCGGCGATGCCGTGGCTGATGCTGCAGACCGACGCGCAACTGGTGCTGCTGGGTTCCGGTCAGCCGTACCTGCAGGATGCGATGCGGCGCCACGCCGCCGCCCATCGCGGGCGCATCGCGGTGCGGCTTGGCTTCGATGCCGGGCTCGCACAGCGCATCTACGCCGGCAGCGATGCATTCCTGATGCCGTCGCGCTTCGAGCCGTGCGGACTGGGGCAGATGATCGCGCTGCGCTATGGCAGCGTGCCGATCGTACGCGCGACGGGTGGGCTGAACGACACCGTGCGAGAAGGATGGGATGGCAACGGTTTCGTGTTTCACCAGTACGAGGCACGTCACTTCATCGAGGCGATCGACCGCGCGCTGATGGCGTACCGTGAGCCGCGCAGCTGGGCGATCCTCCGCTCACGTGGGATGCGCGAGGACAACTCGTGGTCGCACGCTGCCAGGCAGTATGAAGGGGTGTATGCCTGGGCGCGGAGCATCCGCTTCGGGTGACGCCGCTGCGTCGCAGGTGTCGGAAACGTGTGACGCGATCGAGGGAGAGTGTGGCGACGGTGCGACAGTATGCATGCCGTGCCACGACGCCGGCCTCACGTGCGCGCCGTGCGGCGAGCGAGTAAGTCGTTGCAATGACTCGGCTTGCCTGAACAGATGCGACAGTCGTACGCCGGTTGTGCAGCGCCATCGGTCGTGGCCTGCGACTGGCAACATCGAGAGGCATCCCAGTGTCGCTTCCGTCATCGAGTCGCCTCATGTCGCTGCCTTCCGTTCCTCAGATCACACGCCACCTGCTCGTGATGTCGATGCTGCTGCTGGCCGGCGTGGCGCAGGGGCAGATCGCAGTGAATCGCAGCGAGCTGATACTGCGTCCCGACAGCGTCGAGGCGCGCAGCGGCGCGATCATCGTGCGCAACGACGGTGGTCGCCGAGCCGATGCGGTGATTCGCGTCGAGGACTGGGACCGAAGCGTCGATGGGACGCACCGCTTCTACGAAGCCGGTACGCAGCCCGGGAGTTGTGCGAGCGTGCTGCTGGTATCACCGCTCGAGTTTTCGCTGGCACCGGGCGAGAGCCGCGCGGTGCAAGTCGGCCTGGATGGTGCGGTGCGCTCGTCGTGCTGGAGTCTGGTCCTGGTGGAATCGGAGGAGCGGGTGCGCGATGCGTCGGGCAAGATGGTACTCGCCGCCGTGCGCACGGGGGTCAAGGTGTACGCTGTGCCGGCAGGGCTGCGCGCGGTGGGTGAGGTGAGCGAGGTGGAAGTGGAGTCGTCGGATGCGGCGCACAGCTCGTCGTCATTGGCGGCGGTCACGTTCCGCAACACCGGCGAGCGTCACCTGCGGGCACACGGCCATCTCGAAATTCGTCGGACAGATGAGACGGTGGTGGCCACGTTGCCGCTGCCCTTGTTGCAGACGCTGCCAGGCGCCGCGATGACGGCACGCGTGGCGCTGCCGTCGATGCCGAAGGGGACGTACCTGCTGCGTGCGGTGATCGACTACGGTGGTCCCACCACAGCGGCGGCGCAGCGGCAACGCGAGCTGCGTTGAGCGAAGGTCGCGGGGTCCGGGGCATGAGCGCGACTGTGCACGGGCAGCGCTGCGATCCGGCGTGACCGACGGTTAATCTTCGCCGGTCGCGACTGCCGTGCGGTGTTCGCCCTGCGTCGTATCCCCTCTGATACAGCCCTGGAGAACGAGACGTGCCGACGAAGATCAAGGGTCCCGGCGTCTTCCTCGCGCAGTTCGCGGGTGACGCGGCACCGTTCAACACCTGGGACGACATCACGAAGTGGGCAGCAGGCCTTGGCTTCACGGGCGTGCAGATCCCCGCCTGGGATTCGCGCTTCATCGACCTGGAACAGGCCGCATCGTCGAAGACGTACTGTGACGAACTCGCCGGTATCGCGCGGGAGAATGGCGTCGAGATCACGGAACTCGGCACGCACCTGCAAGGCCAGCTGGTGGCCGTGCATCCGGTGTACGACGACGCATTCGATGCCTTCGCCCCCGATTCGGTGAAGGGCAATCCGAAGGCTCGGCAGCAGTGGGCGGTGCAGCAGCTGCTCTGGGCCGCGAAGGCGTCGCAGCACCTCGGCCTCTCCTCGATGGCGAGCTTCAGCGGGGCACTGGCGTGGCCATATCTGTATCCGTGGCCGCAGCGCCCCGACGGCCTGGTGGAGATGGCATTCGACGAGCTGGCAAAGCGCTGGCATCCGATCTTCGATGCGTTCGACGCGGCCGGTTGCGACGTCGCCTTCGAACTGCACCCGGGCGAAGATCTCTTCGACGGCGCGACTTTCGAGATGCTGCTCGACCGCGTGAACGCGCATCCACGTTGCAGGATCAACTACGACCCGTCGCACTTCCTGCTGCAGCAGCTCGACTATCTCGAGTTCATCGACTTCTATCACGAGCGCATCAGCTCCTTCCACGTGAAGGATGCCGAGTTCCGTCCCACCGGCAAGCAGGGCGTCTATTCCGGTTTTCAGCCATGGCTCAAGCGCGCGGGACGTTTCCGATCGCTCGGTGATGGCCAGGTGGACTTCAAGGCGATCTTCTCGAAGCTCGCCGAGTATGACTACGCCGGCTGGGCGGTGCTGGAGTGGGAGTGCTGCCTGAAGCACCCGGAGCAGGGTGCGGCCGAGGGCGCCACGTTCATTCGCGACCACATCATCCATGTCACCGGGAAGGCGTTCGACGACTTCGCCGGCTCGACCACGAACAGGAAGCAGCTCGAGCGGATGCTCGGGCTCTGAGGCCGCGCATGGTGCTGCAGATCGGCGTATGCGTGCGCACTGGCGGCGTCACACACGTGGAGATCGACGCGTGGCGATGAAAGCGAAGACCGATGGCGCGGCGAGCGGGTCGCGCAGGATTCGTCTGGGCATGGTGGGCGGTGGCGAAGGTGCATTCATCGGCGGTGTGCATCGCTTCGCCGCACGTCGCTGACCCGCCGCAGGGGGCGAGTCTGGCTGGACGTGTGAGCCGAGTGAGCCGAACCGGGTCGATCCGGCGCGTGAGTAGCAACGGTGGTTCCAATCGTTGCCGCCAGCGTATCCCTCAGCTCGGAGATCCGTCCCATGTTCTCGTCGCCACGCACTCGATCGCCATTCCTCAGCGGTATCCGCCGTGCGATGCCTCCGCAGGGTCATCACATCGTATGCAGCTTTTTGACGGTTCTGCTCCTCGCCGCCTGCGGCGGCAAGAAGGATGGTCCGACGGCGACCGTGCTCGTACCGACGGGTCGCTCGACGATCGTCGCGGTCAGCAATGCCGGATATGTCGAGGCTCGCACATCGCAGATCGTCACGAATGGGGCACCGCCGTCGACGGTCTTCGATGATTTCTCGCTCTCCGCCACCACGACGATCCGCTCCGTCGGATGGCAGGGCATCTACTGCGAGCAGCGCGCAAACGCCGCTGCTCCCACGCCGACCGCCACGGCATTCACGCTGAGAATCTACACCGACGTGTCGGGACGGCCGAATGTCGCGGCGCCGGTTTTCTCGGCGACCTTCCCGATGTCGCAGGTCGGACAGACGTTCGACAAGACGGTGACCGGGCTGACCTGCGGAACCGCCGCCAATACGACCTGGCCGTTCTACCGTTACTCGGCCACGCTGCCGACGGCGTTCGTGGCGGCGGCCAATACGAAATACTGGATCAGTGTGCAGGCCACCACGGCATCGTACGACGTGTATTGGGGCTGGCGCGACGGCACGGTGGACAATAATCTCTCACTGCAACTATTCAACGGCACGTACACGCCGTTTACCATTGACCGGGCCTACTCGCTCGTGCCATGAATGACGCTACCCTCCGGGTGCGCATGGCGACCGGAGGGTAGCTGGCGTGCCGGATCAGAAGACGGCCGGGAGGTTGCGGCGGATGTCACGTTGCGCGCTGGCCACACCCAGACCCACGCTGAGACCGATTGAGAGTGCGGTGCCGGCACCGATCAGCGGGATGAGCCCGACGATCGGCAGCGCGACCAGCGCGGTGGCGCCACCAGCGATGAGCGGCGCCCAGAACGTCTGGGCGGCCGGAACGAAGCGGAGTCGTTCGCGGACGAACTTGCGGGCCTGCGAGTAGGCGGCCCAGGTGAGGGCGACGCTGGCAGCGAAAGCGATCAAGGTCAACATGGCGGTACTCCTCCGGTGGGCAGGCGTGACGTACTCACTCTGTGTGTACGCTTGGCGTTCGCTTTGGTTTCGAGCGCGGAGCAGTACGCTGACGATCAGCGCTGCACCCGAGGCGTTTCGAGGTCACGCAGCCAGACATTCCGGAAGCGCACCGGGTGGCCGTGGTCCTGCAGCGTGATGGGCAGACGATCGGGGTGCGCGGTGTATGGCGGGCGCGACTGGTTCGCCGTCGGGCCGACGAGATCCCTGTTGTCCTGCACCAGCACGCCATTGTGGATCACCGTGAGGCGGGCGGCGCTCTGGAGCGAGCCGTCGGCCGTGAAGCGAGGGCGGTGATAGACGATGTCGTAGGTCTGCCACTCGCCGGGACCGCGCGAGGCATTCACCAGCGGCGGAAACTGGCCGTAGAGCGAACCGGCCTGGCCATCGGCGTAGGTCGGATTGTCGCGCGAGTCGAGCACCTGCACCTCGTAGCGCCCGTCGGCGAAGAAGACGCCGCTGTTGCCGCGGTCCTGCCCCGTGCCCTTGGCAGGGCTGGGCGAGGCCCACTCTATGTGGAGCTGCACGTCACCGAAGCTGTCGCGCGTGCTCATGGTGCCGGTACCGGTCACGACTTCGAAGGCTCCGTCGACCAGACGCCACCTGGCGGGCTGTCCGTTGCCCTGCGTCCATCGGTCGAGCGAGCGCCCGTCGAAGAGCACCACGGCATCTGATGGCGGTGCCACGCTGTACGACGCCCCGGGCTCCACCGCCACCGGCTTCGGCCGTTCCTGCGAGTGCTGCGGCCAGTCGCTCAGGGTGCTCTGGGCGCCGAGCGGCACAGTGCAGGACGCGGCGACGGCACACGCGATGATGAATTTCATGGTCGGGACCTGACGAAGGGCGCAGGTGATTTCCGTGCGCGCCGGCCCCTCCGACGCACATGGTGCAATCTACTGCTGAACCGCTGGCTCGCAGTCGGCTACGGCAACCTGCTTAAACCGCTTGAACCGCTTGAACCGCTTGAACCGCTTGAACGGCTTGAACCGCTTGACGCAAAGACGCGAAGACTGAACGACAAGGCGCAAAGGATTCTTGCGATCCGGCGAGTTCGGCGTAGTCCATCCGAAGAATTTGGGGGAACTACGATTGCTGTTGCAGTTTCCCTCGAGATGCACCGTCGATGCGCAGCGCCCCTCGGCACTCCGCGCCGACCCTTTGCGTCTTGGCCTTCGTATCCTTTACCCCTTTGCGTCAGGCCGTTGCGGTTTCAGCGCCGAAGAGAGTCATTGCAAGAATTAGACACGCGCGCTGTGAGCCTCTACGTTTCGCGAGCAGCGTCGGCAACTCCTGTCGACTGCGCGCGACGTGTGGCGTCGTGGCATCGCTGCTGCTCACCGCTGACGGCGCGACGTGGACAGAGACTCGGACACCGGAACACCGCCTTCGAAACGACAGCTGGCATATACGCTGGCGGTACTGTTCGCACTCAACTTCATGAACTTCTACGACCGACAGGTGGTGGGCGCGGTCGGCGAGAAGATCAAGCAGGAATGGCAGCTCAGTGACGGACAGCTCGGCAGTCTGACGACCGCGTTCGTGCTCGTCTATGCGCTCGTCGGCATTCCATTCGGACGACTGGCCGACACGCAGCGTCGTCGCGTGATTCTGAGCGGTGGCGTGGCGGTGTGGAGCGCGTTCACCGCACTGTCGGGCGCCGCAGGGAGCTTTGTCGCGCACTTCCTAGCGCGCATGGGCGTCGGCATCGGTGAGGCGAGCCTCGCACCGACGGCG
This sequence comes from Gemmatimonadales bacterium, assembly GCA_038249795.1. Classification (GTDB taxonomy): domain Bacteria; phylum Gemmatimonadota; class Gemmatimonadetes; order Gemmatimonadales; family Gemmatimonadaceae; genus JACMLX01. Next base: position 7,644 of record JBBSCZ010000087.1, read on the forward strand.
AATGCACTGATCGCCGCGCTCTTTCCGCCAAACCTCCGAGCGCGCGCGATCAGCATCTTCATGCTCGGCCTCCCGCTCGGACTTGGTGCGAGCTACCTCGTGAGCGGGATGATCGCGCAGGCGACCGGTGGCTGGCGTGCGGCGCTGTACGTTGCCGCCGTGCCGGGGATGCTGCTCGCGGTGCTGGCACTCTTCATCACCGAGCCCGCGCGCGCGAAGACGAATGTCGCGACCAGCGAGAGCGCAGCGGGAGCGAGCGACAGCATCCGCACCATCCTGCGTATCCGCACGATGTGGTGGATCATCGCGTCGGGTGCGCTGATGAACTTCGTGCTGTACGCGGTGAGCGCGTTCTCGACGTCGTTCTACATCCGCTATCATGGCCTCGACATCGACATCGCGAACCGCTTCAACGCGCTGGTCTTTGGCGCAGGCGGTGGACTCGGCATGATCGTCGGCGGAATTTTCGGCGACAAGGCGGGGCGCGGCGGCGCGGCAGGCCGGCTGCGGCTCGCCGCGCTGGGTGCCGTGATTGCCACACCGCTGTTCTGGCTCGCGCTGGAGCAGCCGCGCGGCATGGCATGGCGATTTGCACTCTGCCTGTTTCTGGCAGTGCTGTCACTCTATCTGTATTACAGCACCGTCTACGCGGCCATTCACGATCTGGTGCCAGCCAATGTGCGCGGCATGGCGATGTCGGTGTATTTCTTCGCCTTCTACCTGTGCACCGCGATCGGTCTGGTGTTCTTCGGGCGTCTGAGTGATGCGATGGCGGCGCGGGCGCTGGCGACGGGTGTCACGTCGGCTGAGAGTCAGGCACTAGGGCTGCACAGCGCCATGTACGCCATGCCGGTGTTCTGCGCCGTGCTGGTGGTGGTGCTGTTCATTGCGTCACGAACGGCTGCTGTCGACGTGGCGGCCGCGGAGTATTCAGCAGTCTGACGCCGGTGCGTGCAGCGTGACGTCGGCAACAGCTGATCGCAGAAGAGCACGGCCGCTGAACGGCACGACTACGGAACTGCGACTGCGGGTACTGATCTCTTGTTCGTTCAAGGCCTCTGACCCCATGCTCGTTCAAGGCCTCTGACCCCTTGATCGTTCAAGGACTCTGACCCCTTGATCGTTCAAGGACTCTGACCCCTTGATCGACCCCTTGATCGTAGCCCCCTGCTTCGCAGTTTCCCTTCGCCGTTGGCTGTTTTGCGGCCGTGCCGTTCCGTGTCATCGCTGTTGCGTTCTCCGCTGCCCATCCCACCCAGGCCCATACACCGCACGTCCGGGCGTCGCACCAGTGTGCTTCCCGTTCGTCCACACCGTCACGCCGTTCACGAATACATCACGCACGCCGGTGGAGATCTGGTGCGGCCTGGTGAAGGTCGCGTTGTCGATGATGGTGGCGGGATTAAAAATCACGATGTCGGCGAAGCTGCCTTCCCTGATCAGGCCGCGATCCCGCAGGCCAAGAATCTGTGCGGTGGACCAGGTCATCTTGCGCACCGCATCTTCCAGCGTCAGCACACGGTCGGTGCGCACATACTTGCCGAGGATGCGAGCGAAGCTGCCGTAGCTGCGCGGGTGCACGAGGGTGGTGGTCGAGTCGGGATCGCTGCCGCCGGCGTCACTGCCGATCACGACCCAAGGGCGTGCCAGCATCGCCGCCACGTTGGCCTCTGACATGCCGAACGTCACCTTGCCGAGGGTGTTCTGCTCGCCGATGGTGAGCGCGATGATCGCGTCCACCCAGTCCATCTTCAGACCTGCTGCGATCGCGTTCAGGCGCTTGCCTTCATACTGCTTCCACTCGGCCCGTCGAAATCCGGCGATCTGGTAGCTGTCGGGGGCGTTGGCCTGGCACAACTCCTCCGCTCCGGGCGCATCGTTGGTCATGTCGCGCCGGATGCGTGCGGTGAGTGTCGTGTCCTGCAGGCGCTCCAGCAGTTTCCCGTCGGCGGCAACCCAGGCCGGGATGCACGCCGAGAGGTTGTTGCCGGAGGCAGGGTAGGGATACATCGTTGCCTTTACATCCTGTCCTGCGGCGCGCGCGGAGTCGACCTTGGCGATGGCGGGCGCGGCGAGAGGCCAGTTGCGCTGTCCGCTCGCCTTGAAGTGGTAGATGACGACCGGAACGCTTCCTTCACGTCCGATCTGCAGTGCTTCGTCCATCGCGCCGAGCAGGCCGCCGTCTTCGCTGCGCAGATGAGTGATGTAGGTGCCGTGCAGCGGTGCCATGGCCTTCGCCATTTCGGTCAGTTCGGCGGTTCCGGCATAAGAGCCGGGGGGATAGATCAGCGCGCTCGAAATACCGAATGCGCCGTCGGTCATCGCGTTGCGAACCACCATGCGCATGGTGTCGAGCTGGGTGGCGGTGGCGGTGCCTTCGCTTTGCCCCATCGCGTAGCCGCGCACCGTCGTGGCGCCCAGGTAGCTGCCGGCGTTTACCGAGATTCCGTGTGTCTCCATCGCGGCGAGCCACTGGCCGAAACCGTGGGGGCCGCGATAGGTGCGAACGCGCTGCTGCATGCGCGCATCGTCGGGATCGTCGCCGCCGAAGAGCGAATCGACGTTGGCGTTGCTTGGCGCCGGCGTGGTGGACTCGCCGAGTATCTCGGTGGTGACGCCCTGCGACACCTTGCCGACCACGCGTCCGTCGGCGTAGAGGAGTGGGCCCCACGAGTGCGACTGGATGTCGATGAAGCCCGGCGATACCACCAGCCCACCGGCATCGACCACCTGTCGTGACCTCGCCTTGGCCAGCGACCCTCGCCCGGCGATGGCGACGATGCGGTCGCCACGCACGCCGACATCGCCGTAGTAGTATGGATTGCCGGTGCCATCCACGATGCGGCCGTTGGTGATCACGAGATCGTAGTCGCCGCTCGCCGGCGTTCCAAGGTGTCTGCAAGCGCCGAGCAGCGCGATGGCGACGAGCGGCAGAAGGCGGATGACGTGCGTCGGGCGTGGCGGCATGGAGGCACTGGTGGATGAGGAACCGACGAGCCGGTTGGCCCCATAGTCTAGCGTTGGTCACGCTACTTTTCGCGTGTTCGTGCTTCCCATCCTCGCACCGTTCGTCACCCATGGCGCCCTGACGATGTCACCGGACTACAAGAACAAGTCGCAGACGGCATTCGCGGTCGCGTTCATCTGTCTTGGCTTCGTGGCCGAAACGCTCAACTTCGCCCGCGGCAATCCACGGCCGGGCACGGTCGCCGTGCTCTCCATTCTCGCGGTCGTCGGCATCGGCTCCGTCGTGATGGGTGTCGTCTGGCACCGGCGGTACAAGGCGCTGTCGGAGCGCTGATCGAGCGTTCGCGCCTTGCGGTAGATCCTTAACTCTTTTCACGCGAAGGCGCGAAGCAGCGGAGGTGGGGAGGGGGTGATAATGGTGGCGGTAGTAGTGGCGGTAGTGGTGCTGGTGGTGGGTCAGCGAGATCCGCGATGGCGTGCGAGTTGATGACGCGGCGAAGGCCTTCTTTCAGTGTCACGCCGCCGAAGTTGATCAGTAAGCCGACGGGAAGGTTCATCAGGCGCAGGTACGTGAGAAGCTGACGCGAAAACACGGGCTCCAAACGGGCTGCGGACTTGAGTTCGATGACGAGTTCCTGCTCAACGAGCAGATCGACGCGAAAACCCTCATCTATCATCATTCCATCGTATCGCAGGGATACGGGCTGTTGCCGCAACACCTGCAGCCCTTGCCGTCGCAGGGAGTTTGCCAGTAACGCTTCATACACTGACTCGAGCAATCCCGGGCCCAACTCACGGTGAATCCGAAGCGCGGCCCCAATCACGGTCCGGCTAACCTCCTCAAAGCGGATAGCATTCTCAGACTCACCCATCCCCCCTCCCATCCTCCGTTGCTTCGCGCCTTCGCGTGAACAGAGTTAACGATGCCGACCACGAACCGACCACTCGAATAACCGCACGAGACAGCGTTTCCCTGCGCGGGAGGTAAACTTGGGGATGACCCTGGCCGCACCCACGATTGGAGCACCGGCACTCGAGATGCACGGCATCCGCAAGGCGTTTCCGGGCGTGGTGGCACTGGATGGGGTGGAGTTGGTGGTGCAGGCGGGAGAGGTGCA
>JBBSCZ010000088.1:0-11384 GCA_038249795.1 Gemmatimonadales bacterium
ATGTGCGCCTGTCGCGGCGCGGCCTGCTCCAGCGCCGATACCGCCGCCCCGGCGCGCCCCTCCGCATAGCGCTCCAGCGCGCCACCGCCGGTGAGCATGATCACCACCACCAGCCCGGCGAATGGCTGGTAGAGCGCGGCCGCGGCAACGATCGCGATGATCGCCACCACATCGGCCGCGAACTCGCCGCGAAACATGTCGCGCACCGTCTGCCACACGGGAATCGCAGCAGTCAGCACCAACCCCGTGAACCAGATTCGCTGCGACAGCACGGCACTGGCCGCATCGCGCTGGAACCAGACCACCGCACCCACGATCAGAAACAGCAATGCCGCGATCGGAATCCGAAGCGCGGCGTGCCATGGGGTGTCTTGCTTCAACGGAGCACCTGCGCATTTCGGCCGCGCTGCCGCTGAATTGTGTCGAGCACCTGGCCAATCTGCGCCTCACCACGGGCGCGCACCACCACCAGGATTTCGTCATTGTCCGGTGGAGGGATGCGCAGCCTCCAGTCGGATGGTCTGCGTTTCGTGAACAACGAGATGATCATGCCGGTCAGCGCGCCGGCCACCACCGTGATCATCGGTGTGAACAGAAGTGCATACGCGAACGGTCCCGGCGCCGCAAAACCAGGCCACGCAATCAGGACGAACGCCACGAGGGCTCCACCACCAAGCCCCAGCAATCCGCCGATCGACGCGAACCGCCAGAGCGGTCGCATCGCGCGATGCTTGCCCGAGTACAATCGGTCGGCTGCCGGCTTCGTGACCACCACGTCGATCAGGTCGCGCGGCACACCGAGTCGTGCGAGCGGCCGCAGGGCGTCACTCACCTCGGCCGTCGTTGCGAAGTAGCCGAACACCGGCGTGGTGGGTGGACGTCGCGCCATCGGATGATCGATGACGTCATGTTCGGCAGTCGTCATTGCTTCGCTTCCACGACGGGCGCTGTCGTGCTGGATACCGCCGCCGGTGCGGATTCGAGTGTCTTCAACTCGGCCTCTGTCCACGAACCGGTGCGCGACTCGTGCTCCTTCCGCAGCGACGACACCGTCGCAGGCGCGACCGCCGCAGCGGAATTCGGAGCCCACTGCCGGATATAGGTGAGCACGTATGAGATGTCCTCATCCGACATCGACTCCTTCCACGCCGGCATCGCCCCGTTGTAGGTCAGGCCTTTCACCTTCATCGGACCGCCCATTCCATGCAGCAGGATGCGGACGAGCGTCTGCTCCGAACCAGTGACCCACTCGCTGCCAACGAGCGGCGGAAACGCCCCTGCGATACCCAATCCGGTGTTCTGGTGACAGGCGGAGCAATTGGCGCCGAAGATGCGCTTCCCTTCCGCCACGGCATCGACCGGCCCCTTCGCTGCAGTGTCGCCAGCCGCTGCGGCCGTGAGACCGACCTGCGCGTACTCCACATGCGTCTGCGCATCGAACGTCCCACCGCGTCGACCGATGTACCAGCCCGCCCAGAACACCATCGTTGCCACGGTGACCCACAGAAACCACGGCACCCGCTCGAATCCCTCCCTCGGATCGTCGAGCTCGCGCACGATCTGGCGATGGATCTGTTCCACATCCGACTCGGCATCGCCGAACGCCGCCTTCTCACGCGCTGTCGGATCGCTCATGGCATCGTGTGTTCGCTGCGACCACCAAGACTGCGCGCTTGCGGCTCATCGCCGGTGGGCACGGGGTACGTGCGCCTGAGTGACTTGAGATACGCCACCAGCGCATCGGCGTCCGCCGTGGCAACGATCACCTTCCCCTTCGGCAGCTTGCCGCCGGCGACGGAGTAGAATACCTCGCCCGGCTTGATCGACGACGAATCACGCACCTCGTAGAGATACGGGAACCCCGGCATGATGGACCACGACATCAGCGACCGCGGATTGAACAGATGCGTGTGGTGCCACTGATCGCTCGGCTGGCGCACGCCGATGTTGATCAGGTCAGGGCCGGTTCGCATGGTGCCCAGCTGATGCGGCCCGCGATCATACACATAATCCGACGGCACCGAAGCGCGCGGGCCCCAGCCCCGCTCCTTGTCCGACGTGTACACGGGGTCGCGCACCTGTTGTGAATGGCAGTACACACACCCTTCGGCGACGTACACCTCGCGGCCACGCGCCTCCTGCGCGGTGTACGGCTTCAGCTCCTTCGGCACGCGCACCTGGCCGATCATGGTGTTCGGGATCACCACCAGCAGCGCGGTCGCAAAGAGTATGATTGCCAGCACGCCGGTGATCAGCAGCCAGATACGCGTCACGCGACACCTCTCGGAACGAATGTGGCCTTGTCGCGACGCGTGATGATCGGCGCGACCTCATGGAACGGCGGCAGACCCTGACGAGCGCGCGCCCCACGGAACATCAGGTAGACGTGATACGCGAAGACGCTGTGGCCGATCGTGAGCAGCGTGCCGCCGATCGAACGCCCGATCAGACCGGGCATCATCGCCTGCACCACCTGCTCCCAGGTGCTGGTCGGATCGCTCATGACGACGCCCTGCACCATGCCCGACACCGTCAACGGTACGAGATAGATGATCTGGCCGAGACCGACCGTCCAGAAATGCCATGAGATCAGCTTTTCACTCACCCACTCGCGACCGAGCAGCCGCGGCAGGATGTAGTAGATGCTGCCGAACATGATCATCGTCACGAAGCTGTACAGGCCAAGGTGCGCGTGGGCGACCGTGACGTGCGTGAAGTGCGTCAGTCGATTGACCTCGCGGAACGCCATGAACACGCCCTGCAGCGACACCAGCGTGTAGGCCACCGATCCGAACACGATGAAGCGCAGCGTAGGGCTGTAGCGCAGCGCGCCGAACCGTCGGTTCAGCGTCATGTGCTGATTCACGCCCACGGCCATCACGGGAATGATCATCAACCCGCTGGCCACCACCGACGTCGTGATCATCCACGTCGGTAGCGGACCGCCGATGAGATGGTGCATGCCGTTGAGCGAATAGAAAAATCCGAGCGTCCAGAAGCCGAGCAGCGAGAGCTGATAGCTGTAGATCGGCCGGCCGAGGATCTTTGGAATGAAGTAGTACGCTGCAGCGAGGCAGACCGGCGTGAGCCAGAGTCCGAGTGCGTTGTGCGCGTAGAACCAGTTCACGGCGGCGCTCTCCACGCCGCTGTATGTGGGCCAGTTGCCGACCAGAAAGATGACCGGAAACCAGACGAACGCAGCCATGATGTACCACACGCTCACATACAGATGCTCGACTTCGCGCATCGCGATCGTCGACAGCAGACTGAACCCGACGAGCCCGCCGCCCACCACGAAGAAGGGATCGGCCCAGTAGCGCGGCATCTCGAGCCATTCCAGTCCGTCGCTGTAGCCGGCCAGAATCCCGTAGACGCCAAGTACCATGCCCACGTTCCAGAGATACATCCCCACCTCCGCCGCCTTCGGCAGGCGAAGCTCGGTGTGCACGAGGCGCGGGATCATCCAGACGCTCACGCCCAGCATGGCGCTGCTGGCCCAGCCGTACGCCATCGCGTTCAGATGCGCACTGCGAATGCGACCGAAGGTGAGCGCCGCGTTGCTGACCAGCCAGTCGGGCATGTGCAGCTTGAAGCTCGCCATCAACCCGAAGATCGACCCGATCAGCAGCCACACCACCGAAAACGCGATGGCGCGCACCGCGACCCGTCGACTCGAAGCATCCGCGCGCAGCCGGATGTCGAGATTCTCCACTTCGATGATCGACGAAGGAATACCGACCACACCTTGCGGCAGTGTCGCGCTCACGTCGCCCCGCCCCAGATGCCCGGGGTGACGGCCGCGCCCGGCGGTCCGAAGTTCTCGACCCGCTCAGCCCGCTGGGATGCAGTCTCCCACGGCCGGACCGCATTGAAGTCGTCGTCGTCCAGCGGAAGCAGCGCCTGCTGGTTGATGCGATCGAAATGACCACGTCGCCACGCCCAGAAGAAAACCGCTGCAGTCAGCAGGCCGAGAATCGTGATGGCGAGCGTCACAATGAGCGACGACGGAAGCATGTCCAGCCTCATGCGCGCCGCGCAGATTCGCGCCGATCAGTGCACGCGGCGCGGCGCACGGATCACCCGACCGCACGGCGCGGTCTGGCGGAGGGTTGAAAGCTTCACTGGAAAGCTAATCGACCCATGTCTTCACCCAAGTCGCCGCGTGCAAGCAGTGTTCCCGGACAATGTCGTCACGTGCACGACCTGCACGATGTCAGCGTTCCCCGCTCGTGAGGGCAAAGCCGGCGTTGGTCCAGGCTTCCAGGCCACCGTGCAGATGCTCCACGCCCGCTGCTCCAGCCATCAGCAGCAGACTGGCCGCGATCGCGGACCGTGTGCCATTGGCGCAGATGGTGACCAGCGTACCATCGAGCGGAACTTCGGCGAAACGGTGCGGCAGCTCACCGAGTGGAATGTGACTGGCACCGGCCACATGCCCCAGTGCGAATTCGTCACGGCTCCGCACATCGAGCACCTCAAGTCCCTCACGCCCGAGGGCACCGGACAGCGCCACGGCCGAGCGCGACGGGAGGATCGCATGGTCGACACCAGCGAGTGCATCGTCCGCCACGCTCACGCCAACGATACGGTCGAAGCCGATGCTCATCAGCGCCCGAACAAGGCGCACACCCTGCGCTTCGTCCTCGGCCAGCAGCCACACGTCGGTGTTGTAGTCGATCAGCGAGCCGAACCAGCTGACGAAGCTGCGTGTACCGGGAATGTTGAGCGACGCGGGCAGGTGCGCCTGCGCAAACGCCTCAGCCGAGCGGGCATCGACCATGAAGCCGCCGCTCTGCGCCCACGCCTGGGCCTCGAAGCCACTGCGCGCCGGTACCTCGGGAAGCGCCCCGAGCATCGCGGGGCCGGTGCGATTCATCTGCTTCATCACGCCGAAGTACATCGGCGCATCGGGCGGCTCCGCCAGCAGTGCGGCGACGAACGTATCCTCGGTCTGGGGGCGGAAGGCCCAGTTCACGTGGCGCTCATAACCGAGCGTGGACTGCGGCATTCCGCTGATCGCACGACCGCGCACCCCACCGGGACCGTGGCCGGGCCAGATCTGCAGGTAGTCGGGGAGCGGTGCCAGGCGCGCGAGCGTACGGAACAGCGTGCGCGCCTGACCCTCCATGACCTGCGGATCAGGCTGGCCCATGCCGAGCAGGTCGGGGCGCCCGACGTCACCGACGAACAGGAAATCGCCCGTCAGCATCCCGATGGGATGCCGGTCGGCGGCGTGGTCGGTGACGACGAAGCTGACATGCTCCGGCGCATGGCCGGGCGTGTGGATGACGGTGAGCTGGACCATGCCGACGTCGATCAGATCACGCTCGCGCACCTCGATGGCACCCGCTTCGGCGGCATAATCGTACCGCGAGTGCACATCGCCACAGCCGGAGAGGTACAGCTGCGCGCTGGTGCGAAATGCCAGCTCACGCGCGCCGCTGCAATAGTCGGCCGGAACGTGGGTCTCGGCCACCGCCGCGATGTGCAGCCCGAGATGCGCGGCGAGTTCGATGTAGCGATCCACGTCACGGAGCGGATCGACGATGATCGCCTCGCGCGTCTCCTCACAACCGAGCAGATAACTCGCCTGCGACAGCGCCTCGTCATACAGATAGCGAAACAGCATCAGTGTTCCAAAACCATGATTGAGAGCGCGAAGAACGCCGCCGTCGCCAGCGCCAACAGCACACCGACGATCAGCAGCCACTTGCGTCCCGCCCGAACCGGCGCCGGAGCGAGTGCGGCGGCGGCCGGCGGCGCCGGTGTGCGTGTCCGCAGTGTGACGACCTCCGGAATCGGCGTCACTTCGGCCGTGAACCGCTGCTGCTCGAACGCATCGGCCAGCGCGTCTGCTGCGGGCCAGCGGTCGCCGGGATTCTTTTCGAGGCAGCGCATGATGACGGCGGACATCCCCATCTTCACTGGTGCGACCTGGTAGAGCGGCACCGGCATCTGCGACACCTGTGCCACCAGCATTCGTGCGGCGCTGGGATCGGTGAAGGGAGGCTTCCCGCTCAGTATCTCATAGGCAACGCAGCCGAGGGCGTACACGTCGGCGCGCGCATCGATCCGGGCATCACCGGCGGCCTGCTCGGGCGACATGTACGCTGGCGTGCCGACGGCGAGCCCCGACGTGGTGAGACCGGTGGCGTCGGACCCGGCAGCGGTGAGTGCCTTCGCCACGCCGAAGTCGACCACCATCGCGTGCTGCCCGTGCAGCAGGATGTTGCCAGGTTTGATGTCGCGGTGCACGATGCCCTTTCGATGGGCCGCGCCCAGTGCGCGCGCCACGTCCACCAGAATCGGCAGGGCATCGCGTGGCGAGAGAACGCCCCGCCCGATCCGCTCGCGCAGCGATTCGCCCTCGACGAACGGCATCGTATACCAGAGCAGCCCCTCGGCCTCGCCGGCAGTGAGCAGCGGCACGATCATCGGGTGCTGCAATCCGGCGGCCAGTTGCACCTCGCGGCGGAAGCGCTCGCGGTTCACGCCGGCGGCCAGCTCCGGTGTCAGCACCTTGATCACCACGGGACGACCCAACGCCACCTCAGTGGCGAGGAAGACGCGGCTCATGCCACCGCCACCAAGCTCGCGGACGACACGGTACTCGTCGCCCAGAGCGAGCTCGAGATGTTCCTGAAAAGATGCCGACACGGGAGGGGTTGGAGTGCTTCGGCGCAATCTACTCCTCCAGCCCCCAGCGGACTACAGCGGTTGACGCGAAGCGGTGCCCCGTCCCCAGCGGCGCCGCTCGACGGCGATTGGTGCGAGCGGCGCAACGGTTCCCTTCCGCTCGAGTGTCCCCCACCCAACCAGCCCGCCGCGCGCCGCCGCCACGAACGACTTCACCACCACCCAGTACATCAGCTGGCGATAGGCAAAGCGCTGAATCAGGATCAGCCATGTCAGGCTCCGCTCCTCGCCCGGCTCCAGCATGAACGCGATCACGGCCGCCACCCAGTCCATCAGCAGAAAAACCAGGTACACCGCTGCCAACTGCAGGCCGGTCTGTTGCGCGTACGTCGCGCCATGCTCCATCCACGTCACGCCAATGCCGATGACGCTGAACAGGAAAATGAGGTCGGCCAGCGGCGAGATGGCGGTGAACAGCAGCTGAAAAAGCCAGGTGTTCGGCATCGCGACCATTCCCAGCGTGCCGAACTTCCGGCGGAGGCAGGTCTCGCGATGCTTCCACGCGCATTGCAGCGTACCGAAGCTCCAGCGGAAGCGTTGTTTCGCGAGGCTGCGAAGGGTGTCAGGGGCCTCGGTCCATGCCACGGCATGTTCCGCGTAAGCAATGCGCCAGCCACGCTTTCGCAATTCGATGGTCGCATCCTGATCTTCGGCCAGCGTATCGTGCGTGAATCCGCCGCAGGCGAGCAGCGCCGAGCGACGCCATGCGCCCACCGCGCCCGGCACCACCGTGATGCAGTTCAGCAGGTCGAAGGCGCGGCGATCCACGTTCTGACTCGTGACGTATTCGAGCGCCTGCCAGCGCGTCACGAGATTGAGGCGGTTCCCCACTTTTGCGTTGCCTGCCACGGCCCCGACTTGCGGATCGCGCAGCGGGTAGACCAGCTCCGCGATGGTCTGCGCCTCGAACACCGTGTCGGCATCGAGGCAGATCACGATTTCGCCACGCGCGCGCTGAATGCCGTAGTTCAGCGCACTCGCCTTGCCACCATTCGCCGTCACGAACACCATCACACGTGGATCATCGCGAAAAGCCGCCAGCGCCACGGCGCCGGTGCCGTCGGGCGAGCCATCGTCCACCACCACCACATCCAGCGTGCCGCCGTACTCCTGTGCCAGCAGACTGTGAATCGTTTTCTCGATGACCTTCGCTTCGTTGAAGGCGGGCACGATCACCGACACGTGCGGCACGAAGTCCAGCGGAGCACGGCCGCGCCGCGCGTTGCGTACCCGGTGCGCGATGGCGAGGCAGAGCACGGCCACGATGCGCATCGCACCCAGCACCACGGCCACGATGAAGATCCACGCCAGCGCCACCTGCACCGCCCCCACCGTGAAGAACGCCGCCAGCGTGAAGTTGCGCGACAGGGCACTGCTCGGCGGCAGCGGTGGCATCGCCTGGTCGCGCGTAAGGCCCAGCAGTTCGGAGAGCAGCACCACCGTGTCACCGCGCGCTTGCAGTGAGTCGATCAGCGGCCCGATGGCGGCCACGGTCTGACTGCGATCACCGCCGCTGTCATGCAGCAGCACCACGTTGCCCTTCGCGCGCGCATCGAGCACGTTCTGCACGATCTTCGCCGCACCGGGTTCCGTCCAGTCGTCGGAGTCGACGTGCAGTCCGACGGTGATGTAGCCGAGATCATTGGCCAGCGACACCGGCACCAGTTCATCGGCTGTGGTCGGCTCGGCGTCACCGAAGTACGGCGGACGAAAGAGCGCGCTGCGTCGGTCGGTGATCGCCTCGATCAGCCGCTCCGTCGCATCGAGTTCCAGCTTGGTGATGAACGACGGCGTGAGCGCGAGATTCGGATGGGTGAAGGTGTGGTTGCCGAGCTCATGCCCCTCGGCCATGATCCGTCGCGTGAGCGGTATCTCGGTCAGTGCCGCGCTCCCGACGATGAAGAAGGTGGCCTTCACGCCGCGCGACTGCAGCGTATCGAGAATCGCCGGCGTCCAGCGCTTGTCAGGACCGTCATCGAAGGTCAGTGCGACGCGATGCGGTGCCGCCGAGCCGGTGCGCTCGATCACGTAGGGCGACGGCAATTGCGTCCATCTGACACGCGTGATCAGCTGCGACCCAGTGTGGACGCCGATGGCGCGATGCCCGAATGTGGGCCGGGAGCGGACGCGCAGAATCTCGCCGCTGCCCTCGAACTCCACGTCGTAGCCGGGGGCCACATCGGCGAGTTCGCGGACTGGATCGGAGACGCGACGTCGGCCTACCACCTTCCAGATCGACGGATCCTCGGCACCGAGTCGCCAGAGCGCCACCCCGCGTGCACCGAGGCCGATGGTGGTCGAGAGCTGGTTCCACGCCGTCGTCGCATCGAGAAACCAGACCTGATGATCAACCGAATCGGGTTCGGTCCAGGTGGCCACCGGATTGAGCGACGGCGACGCGAATGCGATGGTGCCATGATGCTCGCGCACCGCACGCATGACCTCGGCGAACGTCGCCGACTCGGCAGGCCGCTTGTCGCCGGTGTCGTCCCAGTCGTAGCCATAGGTACCAATCGCGAATATCGCCTTTTCGCGCGGGATGAGCGTGAGCGCACGCACGGCGCTCTCGTCGTACCACGCCTGCCCTGCCACCGGCCCGGGATCGCCGGTGGGGTAGTGCTGGTCGTAGAGCATGTCGATCACGTAGTCGGCGTTGACGCCGGCACTGCGCATCTCGTCATCGCTTGCATCGGCGGCTACGGTCTGCATGGTGATCGCACCGCGGGTATGCAGCGTATCGCGCAGCGCACGGACGAACAGTGCCAGGTTGGCGCGCTCCGACTCCGCTACGGCCTCGATGTCGACCGTGATGCCGGCAAGGCCGAGTCGCGTCACGCCATCGGCCAGCTCACGGATCACCTTCAGACGATTCTGCTCACTCGACAGCAGACGACGCGCGCGCGGATTCTCAAAGCTGTGCGACACCGGATCGACATTGGTGAGCATGGCGAAGAGTCGTGGACGCTCGGCAGGCGGCAGCTGCTTCACGAGTCCGAGGACATCCTTTTTCTTCACATCCCCGAGATCCCACTGCACGCTGCTGCCACTCTCGGAGAGAAAGGCCCACTCGCCGACCACCCAGTCCATTTCGCGCGCGTGCGCCTGCAGCGCGAAGAAGGAGTTGTCGTCCCAGTTCACGTAGAAGCCGAGCACCAGCGGGCCGCTGTCGGTGGGGGTGCGGGTGGACCGTGGCGCGATCGATTCGGGTCGCGGGCCGCGCACGACCGGGGCGACGTCATGCTCCTGCAGTGCCGAGCTCAGCCGCTGCTGTGCCTGCCGGCGGGCGGGATCACGCCGATCCCTGGTTGTCAGGCCGGGTAATCGTTCAGAAAAAGCGTCATTGCTGCGCCAGGTAGACGGCAGCAGCGGGGGAATGAGCACCGCGAGCAGGAGGACCAGCGCGACGAGCGTGGTGCCGACACCCAGACCGAGGGCGGCGCCCCGCAAGGTGCGCCATCGCCGACCGCTCGGGTCGGAGAAGACCGGGGCAACCGGGTCGGTATCGTGGGACTCGTTGTCTGGGTGCTGCATCTGGTTGGTAAGGCTGTATCCCTGCAAGCCGATCGTCGCGCTGCAGCGACCGCCGCCTTATGCTTCGACTCATGCCTTGTTTCGACCGAATGAGCCCGCTGCTTGAGGAATTCGCCTGATGCGTTCGACGACCACCGCCGTACTTCTGGCGTTGTCCCCCCTCGTTCTCGGGGCACAGACACCGGCACAGGCCGCTGCGGGGCCGGAAATCACCTCGCTGCAGATCCTCCCGCAGGAACGCACGATGCGGGCGCGCGACACGATGCGGTTGCAGGTGAGGGCGATGGATGCCAGCGGCAACGAAGTGCCGGGGGCGATCATCCGGGTCCAGCGCGCTGGGGGCTACTTCGAGGGCAACGTCGACCCTGACGGCCTCATCCGCTCCGGTGCAACTGGTACGATGCCGATCGTGGTCTCGGCCACGCAGCCCGGACGCCGACCGGTCATCGAGCGGCTCGACATCAAGATGGTTCCCGGCCCGGCGCACCGGATCGACGTCACCACCCGCGTCGCCACCCTCGCCCTTGGTCAGCGCATGCGCTATCTCGCCAGCGCCTTCGATGAAGCGGGCGACAAGCGTGAGGACCGCGTGCTCTGGACCAGCAGCAATCCACGCGTGGTGCAGCTGTCTCGTGACGGTCTGGCCGCTGCCATGGCACCGGGCACCGCCACGCTGACCGCGACCGTCGGCGGCGCAACGCAAGACCTGGCGGTCACGGTGCCGACGCGTCGGATCGCCGCCCTCGAAGTTTCGCCATCCGCCGCCGACGCGCGCACCGGCGACGTGATCCACTTCGCCGTCAAGCCGAAGGACGCAAGCGGCAAGCCGATCGACGGCCTGACGCCGATCTGGAGCTTCAGCCCCGGGCAGGGACTGATCGGCACCGACGGCGGCTTCGTGGGCTACGAGCAGGGCACGTACACGATCACCGCCAGCTTCGGCACCCGCACCGCCGAGGCGACCGTGACGCTGTCACCGCGCGATGTCCGGCGGCCGCTCGAGGTCGTGGGTCGCGCGCCGCGCAAGCGATTCACCACCGAGGAAGTCTGGCTCCATCCGAACGGCAAGGTGGCCTACCTCGGCTCCGGCAGCGGTGGTGACCTGTTCTATACGCTCGACTTCTCGAGCGCTGCCAATCCGATCGTCAGCGACAGCG
>JBBSCZ010000089.1:0-11359 GCA_038249795.1 Gemmatimonadales bacterium
CCAGAGCTTCGTCACCAGCGGCGCCCTCGAAATGTCGAACGTCGACCTGGCGCAGGAATTCACCAACCTGATCGTCGCCCAGCGCGGCTTCCAGGCCAACAGCCGCATGATCACCACCTCCGACTCGATGCTCGAGGAGCTGGTCAACCTCAAGCGCTGATCATGAGGTCCCGCATGCACGCCGGCAACGGTGTGCACGCGGGACCGCGGCGAAATCAGTCGCTGGATGGGTGCGCCGAGCAGGGCAGGCGGCAAGAAAGGGCACGAGCGTCCCGGCAGGGTTTGCCGCCGGGTTGGAAACGCCGCCTTGTCCGGGCGCCGTCAAGAAGACGTAAACACATGCAGAAAAAGCGCTTAGGCATCAGCAGCGCCCACTGTAGGGAATGGCATGGCCACTGCTTTGAACAGGACCAGACGCACGCCGTCCCCTCGTTCATCAGGATCGCACCATGTCTGAAGAAGCCGCCGCCCCCGAAGGCGCCGAAACCAAGAAAAAGGGTCTGCCACCCTTCGTGATGCCCCTCGTGCTTGCCCTGGTCGGGCTGGGCAGCGGAGGATATCTCGGGGCCAAGGTCGTCGGGCCGAAGATGACCGCCGGCTTCGTCGGCAACCTGACTATCGACGACCTCAACGCCCATTCCGGCAAGAAGAAGGCGAAGCCCGCTGCGGATGGTGAAGAGCACCCCGCAGAGGACGGCGAGGAGGGTGTGGATGGTGAGCACGCCGACGGGGCTGCGGCAGGCGACCATGGCCCACCCGCCGCGCCGGCGCTCTACACGATTTCAGATCTGGTGCTCAACCCTGCCGGTTCGGGGGGCACGCGATTCCTGATGCTCTCGGTCGCCTTCGACATGAAGGACTCGGCGTCCGTCGAACTGATCAAGCAGCGCGACGCCGAGATCAAGGACGCCGTCCTCGCACTCGTCGGCGCCAAGACCGTCGAGCAGCTCGCCGAGGTGTCGGCGCGCGAACCGATGAAGCTCGAGATCAATGAACTCGTGTCGAAGATCATCAAGAAGAAGAAAGTGATCAAGCGCGTGAGCTTCCCGCAGTTCGTCATTCAGTGATGCGCTGACGATGGCCAACGACACTCTCAACCAGGGTCAGATCGACCGGCTGCTCGGTGGTGCCGGCGGCAGCTCGCTGGACATGGCGATGAGCGGCCGCCGCCCGGCGCCACCGCAGGTGGAAGTGCAGCGCTACGATTTCCGGCGCCCGCACCGCATCTCGAAGGAGCGCCTGCGCACCATCGAGGCCATGTATGAGCGCATGGTCAAGAATATGGAAAGTTACCTCATGTCGCGCGTGCGCGGTCAGGTGGAAGTGCGTCTGCAGAGTGTGGAGCAGTTCAGCTTCGGCGAGTTCACGCTGTCGCTGCCAACGCCCTGCTGCAGCTACGTGATGGACATCAATGGCGCAAACGGTCTGCAGGGGGTGATCGATTTCGGCACCGACTTTGCCTTTTTCCTGGTGGACCGCCTCTTCGGTGGCGGCAGCGCTCCGACGGTGATGAGCCGACCGCTCACCTCGCTGGAACAGGACGCAGTGCGGATCGTGGCGGAGCGTACCGCGACGATCGTACGCGACGTGTGGGCGGAAGTGATGCCACTCGAGCTGGCCGTGACCGGCTTCGAAGCCGCACCCGAGATCCTGCAGGTCTGCGCCCGCGAAGATCCCGTGCTGGTGGCGAACATCGAGGTCACGGCGACGAACACCTCGTCGCTGATCATGGTCTGCCTGCCATTTGCGTCGCTCGAGGACTATTTCACCACCGCCGACACGCGCCGCGTCTCCAGCACCGCGCGCAGCAACGAAGAGCTGTTGGCGCAGCGCCGGCAGGCGGAGACGTCGCTGCGCAAGACCACGATACCGGTGGCCGCACGACTCCCCGAGTTTCGGCTCAGCATGAATGACCTGGCGCGACTCGCGCCCGGCTCGGTGATCAACACCGGGCTCAGTGCGAACTCGCTCCTCTCGATCACCGTCTCGGGACAGCCGCGTCTCGTCGCCACAGCCGGACGCACCGGCGGCAAGCTGGCCGCGCGCATCGCCGACGGACGCATCTCGGACAACCGCATCATCGGCACCCTCACGCCTCCGGACTCGGACACACCATGAATCAGGATGAGATTGCAGCACTGATCGCTGCCAAGAACGCCGGACTGCCGCTGCAGGATACCGCACTGGACAGCGCCGGCGACGATTTCCCGAACGACTATTCCGAATTGGATCCGGCGATCGGTTCGAATGGCGAAGTGCCAATGAGCATGCTCATGGACCTCACCCTGCCGGTGGCGATCGAGCTCGGTCGCACCACGATGTCGGTGCAGGAGATTCTGCAGCTCGGACGCGGTTCGGTGGTGCAACTGGAACGACTCGCCGGTGAACCGATCGACATCTACGTCGGCGACCGACGCTTCGCCGAAGGCGAAGTGGTGGTACTGGGTGAAAACTTCGGTGTGCGCGTCACGCGCATCATCAGCCGTGTGACCGGTGCGGAGCTGATCGGATGACGTTTGCCGGATACGCCGGCATGCTGGCCACGCTGGCGTTCGTGCTCGGCCTCGTACTGCTGGTGGCGAGGCTGGCGAAGCGATACCTGCCAGGTGCCGTGCAGGCCGCAGGCGCCAACGCATTTACCGTGGTGCAGCGCCTGCCGCTCGGGCAGCGTCAGGGCATCGCCATCGTGCAGCGCGGCGATCTGCTGATCGGGGTCAGTGTCGGCGAAGGAGGCGTACGCACGCTCTTCACCATGCAGAATGGAGACGTCGACGCGACGTCGCAGGATGACGACGCGATCGCAGTCGTCGCGGGCGCACCGTCAGGGATGATGCGATCCGTCGCCGACATCGCACTGGCACGGCCGATCGCCGCCAGCGCAGCATTCGATGGCAGCGCGATCACACCGCACCACATCAGCATCGGTGCCAGCTTCAGAAAGGTGCTGGCCGCGAAGATGCGCGGCAGCGCGCTCGGCAGCCTGCTGCTGATGACCGTGCTGCACGTCGCCGCGGCCAGGACCACGCAGGCACAGGCGGCACCGGCACGTCCCGCGCCCGTCACCACCACGCCCGCCACCACCGCACCGGCGTCTACCGGTGCACAGCAGCAGCCGCCGGGCCTGCGCACGCTGCCGCCGGCCGCCGCGCAGCCTGGCCCGCGCGACCTTCCGAAGCGCGCCGATCCTTCCGCCACGGCACCTCGTCCGTCCAAGCCCGCCGCCACTGCCAGCAGGAGCGGTGGCGTGGCCGAGTTTCCGCCGTTGCTGCCGGCCGACAAGGCCCGCGACATCGCCGCCATGCAGAAGCAGGCACAGGGTGCCGCGCCGCTCACCACCGCCGAAGCCCAACGCATGGCCAGTCGTGCCGACAGCATGATCTCGAAGCTGGCACCGCAGATGGAACTCAAGGTCGGCGGCAACGTAACGGATGGCGGGCTTCGCATGAGCGGCACCGTCGGTGTCGTGATCATGATGGGACTGCTCTCGATGCTGCCGGTGCTGGTGCTGATGATGACCGGTTTCACGCGCATCCTCATCACGCTGCATTTCCTGAAGCAGGCACTCGGCACCCAATCCGCGCCGCCGGGACAGCTGCTGGCCGCGATGGCACTCCTGCTCAGCGCCTTCGTGATGGGCCCCACGCTCAAGGACGTCAACACGACTGCGATCGAGCCCTGGATGGAGGGGAAGATCGAGCAGGTCGAGATGATGTCGCGCGCGGTGGTACCGTTCAAGGAGTTCATGCTGCGCCAGGTGCGCGATCAGGATCTGCAGACCTTCGTGGACCTGGCCGAAATCGCGCAGCCCGAATCGCGCGAGGCCGTGCCGCTCACGATCCTCATGAGCGCGTTCGTGACCAGTGAATTGCGCACCGCATTCCAGATCGGATTTGCGCTCTTCCTGCCGTTCATCGTGATCGACGTGGTGGTGAGCTCGGTGCTGATGAGCATGGGCATGGTGATGCTGCCGCCGGCCATGATCTCGATGCCCTTCAAGCTGCTGCTGTTCGTACTGGTCGACGGATGGGGCCTGGTGGTCACGGGACTCGTGCAGAGCTTTCGGTGATGGCGATCGATCCGGCGGCACTGCCTGATCTGCTCACCACCGGAGGCATGTCCACCATGGCGCTGTTGGCCGCACGCATCGGCGGCATGATCCTTATCGCGCCGGTGTTCGCATCGAAGTCGGTGCCGATGAAGTTGCGCAGCGTCATCCTGATTCTCTTCGCCGTGGTGCTGGTGCCAGTGGCACGCGGTCATGTCGCCGGCATTCCCGTCATCACGCCTCTGACGATGCTGAGCGAAACGATCGTCGGATTCGGCCTCGGCCTCGGCACCGCACTGGTGCTCGGCGCCGCCTCGGCGGGTGGTGACCTGATGTCGGTGCAGATGGGCCTCGCCGGTGCCAGCGTGCTCGATCCGATGACGAACATTCAGGTGCCGGTGCTGGGCCAGTTCATGACCGCCTTCGCCACGCTGCTGCTGTTCTCGAGCGGTGGTCACCTGGTGATGATCGAAAGCCTGGGCACCTCGCTGGAGGTGATTCCCGTGGGCACCGTGCCCGATCTGGGCGCCGGGATGCTGGCGATGTCGAAGATGGGCGGCATGATCATTTCACTGGGGATGATGTTCGCCGCCCCGGTGATGGCGGTGACGATGATCGCCAACGTCGCCCTCGCCATTCTCACGCGTGCAGCACCGTCGCTGCAGATCATCACCGTCGCCTTCCCGCTGCAGATCATCGCGGGCCTCTTCGCGCTGGCAGCGGCATTGAGCCTCACGGCCGTCTGGTTCACCGGCTGGCCCAGCTACCACGACGGCCTGATGAACACGATCCTCGGCCCCATGCTCTCGGGCGTGCGCTAGCGCAATGTCCGAAAGCGGCGAAGAGAAAACCGAAGAACCCACTGGCAAACGTCTCGAGGAGGCGCGCGAGAAGGGCAACATCCCGAAGACCGTCGAGCTGGCGACTGCAGCGACGCTGTTCGGTGCGGCACTGATCTTCACCAGTGTCGCGCCGCACATGGGGCGCTACCTGCGGGAGGTGATGGCCACCACTCTCTTCAACGCCGGCGCCAACCATCGCGAGCCGCAGGATCTCCTGTTCGATGTGATCGGCCTTGGGTGGCGCTCCCTCGCAGAACTCTCCCTGCTGCTGGCATCGTTCGCCGCCATCGCGTTCATCGCGACCGCACTGCAGGCACGCGGCATTCTCAGCACCAAGCCGCTCGAACCGTCGTTCGAGAAGATCAATCCGCTCACGAACCTGAAGCGGGTGTTCGGCACGCAGGGCCTCGCCGAGCTGGCCAAGAGCATCCTCAAGCTGGTCATCATCGGCAGCGTGGTCTACAGCGTCGTCGACGACGTCTGGCGCGATGTGCTCAGCGTCGCGCAGCATGGCCCGATGGGTGTCGCGACGCTCTTTCAGGTGCACGCCACCGCACTGCTGCGCAAGACAGGCATCGTCTTCCTTGCTCTGGCCGGCGCCGACTACGCCTTTCAGTGGTGGCGGTGGCACAAGGGTCTGATGATGACCAAGCAGGAAGTGAAGGAGGAGTCGAAGGCGGCCGAGGGCGATCCGATGATCAAGTCGCGCATTCGCAGTGCGCAGCGCGCCATGGCCCGCAAGCGCATGATGGCCGATGTGGCCACCGCCGACGTGGTGATCGTGAACCCGGTGCACATCGCGGTCGCGATCCGGTATGACCCGATGGTGGCGCCGGCGCCGGTGATCGTGGCCATCGGCCAGCGCATGCTGGCCGAGAAGATCAAGAAGCTGGCGTTCGACGCCGGCGTGCCGATCATCGAGAACATTCCCGTGGCCCGTGCACTCCTCGCCAGCAAGGCGCAGCCGGGGACGCAGATCCCGATCGAGTTGTACGTGGCGGTGGCCGAAGTGCTGGCGTTCGTGATGCGTCAGAAAGCGAAGTTCGGCGGCAGCTGGATGGGTACGCACACCATCGACGACTGAACGCGTCAGAATCGACGATTGAGCTCGGCGGATCCCCGACCGGCAACGACCGCCAGAATACCAGCAGGACTCCGCTGCGAAAATGGCACAGGATTTGCCAGCGCAGACCATATCCAGATTGCGCACATCTTGCTGCCATGTCAATTCACTTGGCTTCTTTGGAGATCTCGCATGCGTTTGGAACGCGGGTTGTTTATGGCTTGTCTCTCGTTGCTCATGGCGGGGTGCGGCGTCGAGCCTGTCGCCGTCCAGATGCCAGACCAGATCAGTCTGCTCGTCGAAGGAGAGAATCCGTACGTCGGAGACTCAGTGCTCGCTGTCTTCAATCGGGGCCTTGAGTATAAGCTTGCAACCTCTGGCACAACAGCGCAGCTATTCGCGGCATATGTCGACTCGAGTGTGACTTATGCTCTGCAGACGTATGCTCTTGGTCCGGAATCGTCCGGTTCATTTCGGTCATCAGGTCAGACCGTGCAGTCAGGTGGCGTGCGTGACCTTCTTGGCAGTGGAATGATAGCTGCCCCGACACTCGAAGACCGCGGCATAACGAGTCTGCGCGACTACTTTATCCGCGGTTCAGACGGCGCAGGAGGATATTCATGGAATGAGCCGCCCTCATGTGCAAATCTGCGCCTTGCGGTTCAGGCTTCGAACCGCGCGGTGTCGCGAGTATCGCCTGAAGCGAGAGCACGCCTTGGAAGCGCTGGGTGGGGTGCCTTCGTCGGCGCCATTGGCGACGCTACATGGGCAGCTCAGACCGGCCAGCGGGCTAACGCACGCGGGACCGTGTATACAATTCTGTTCGGAGTCACGGCTGACAATGCAAACTTTGCGATGGACGCCGGAAAGACGGTTATCCAGAATAGCTTCGTCAAGGCGTTCTATGCGCAGTGTCCCACGTATTGACGGCATGGTGAATCGCTGAGGTTGCCTATGCTTTGGTTGCGAAAACGAGCAAAAGTGCTTGCCTGGCTCGCGCTCGGGATTACCGCCGTGCAATTTGCCGCGACTGCAACCGTTCCAGTCGAGGCGGAAGAAATTCTATCCCGGATTGAGACGACGGAGATACTACGCCGCCAAGCCGAGGGCGCGTTCAACCCATTTCGCGCCGAGGCACTATTTCGGCAGCGCATCAAGCTCAATGAATCGCTCGCCGACGCTGATCCGTTCGCTGACTTCCGTCTCGCAACGGTCATCGCGTGTGGGAGCGCGCGGTCATCACTGCTGCTTTTTCTCGTATGGGAGATCATGATCGCGTGCGCACGTCACTGGAGATCAACCTTTGCAGGGACGTATCGGGAGCTTGACGCACCGATTCACCCCCTCCGACGTCGCTGATGAGTCTTTTGCGTAAGATGTGCTGCAGACGTCTGATCTTACCGCTGCTATTGCTCGCATGGCGCCCAGCAGTCGAGGCGCAGAATGTGCGGCGGGGTAAAGCGCGGTCACTTGCAGGAACTTGGGCCGGGACGATTCCGTCGCCGTCGGGTCGGATTCCTATCGCGCTGACGATCAAAGCGCCCGACAACGCCGCAGACTCAGTTCGATTCATCGATTTGCAGAACTCGATCGAAAGAACGGGGTCCATCGACGTGCTGCGCGACTCAGCTGTCGTGACGTTGATGGAATCGGGAGTACGGTTCGTGATTCGCTGGGATCGTGCGCGCGATTTGCTCACCGCAGTGTTGGGCGCTGACTCGATATCACTGACGCGTGTCCGGCGAGTGCAAACGCCGAGCATTCGCCCACCATACCGTGCCGTTGAAGTAAGTGCGATGTCAGTATCGCATGACGTTCGGATTGACGGTACGCTCGTCTTGCCGGAAGGTCAGCCCACTCGCGCAGCGGCCTTGCTCCTCGCGTCTCCGAGTGCGCGCGACCGGGATGCGAGCGAGCTGCTGCACTTTCCCCTTGCCGTGATCGCGGATGCGTTGGCCCGGGCTGGCATCGCGACATATCGATATGCGGTATCGCCCGTCTCAGCCGACGCGAACGTCCCGACCGATGCAGCACGCAGCGCGCGAGCCGTGTCTGCGGCATCGCTCGCGATGCACACTTTACGCCTCCGCCCTGAGCTCGATCACCGCACCGTCGGGGTGGTCGGTTTCGGTGACGGAGGACGTGTGGCGTCCTGGCTTGTCGCGCACGAGCAGACTGTCGACTTTGTAGCGCTACTCGCGTCGCCACTCCTGCCAATCGATTCGTTGTTTGCCATCGATTTGCGCAATGAAGCAAGAAGGCGCGGCGTCGGGGTTGATGACCCGCCACTCAACGCAACAATTCGCCTCGCACAGCGCCTTATTGCGCTGCTGCGCTCTCCGCTCGATTCCAGCACGCTCGTCCATGCTTCCGACAGCCTGTTCGCTGCTGCAGAACTCGCCGCACCAGAAGACGATCGACAAGCACAGCGGCAGCTGACGGCAATGATGCGCGCACAGTTTCTCGAGCCAGCGCTCCGGGAGTTTCTCACGATGAATCCGACGCAGGTTCTCCGCGACGCGCACATTCCTGTTCTTGCACTCTTCGGCGACGCGGACCCCTCGGCCGGGTGCGTCGAGAACATCAACGCGCTGCATCCGCAGAGTGCGCAGAAAGATGACGGGCGTATTGAGATCGCTTGCCTGCCGAGGCTCAATCGTCGGTTGCAGGCAATCGGATCAGACGACATCGACTCATCGCTGCGGTCGGAGGTCACCGTGGCGCCGAGTGTTCTCACAAGGTTGATCGATTGGCTCATGGTGCGGCTGCGCACCACCCCATGACGGTCCCGGCGGCAGTGATCGTCGTGCCAAGCCTGCGCTTGCGCGCCTTCCCACTGCGCCAGCCAGCGAAGTTGGGCGGCAGCTGGATGGGGACGCACACCGTCGACGACAGACTTCGTGACAGGCTGCGGACTCGAGCCTGCGAGTGCTCGATGCTCAGCGAGGCGGCGCCGGGTCGGGACGAGGTACGCCGAAGACGGCGCGGTACACCGTCGTATCGCCAACCGACGCGAAGCGGACGACGCGATTGGCATCAGCGGCCATTTCGAACTCACCGTTGACCGTAAACTTTGCCTCGGTCACGAGATAACCGGTTCGATACGTGACCACGGTGCGATACGGCGAGTCGGGGCGCACCATCGTGAGTGCGACGTCGCTGTTCCGACTCAAATCCGGTGTCAGGAGCCAGCCGCACACCAGGCGTGGGAGCAGCACCACCAGATCGGCAGACCAGTGCGGCAGCAATACCGGCGTCGTGATGCGTGCGAGAAGTCGCTGCATGCTGCCGCGGTACGGTTGAAGTGTGGCGCGCGCAGTGCGGTCCGAACGTCGACGAGCATCGTCGTGCGCGGGGTGCGATATCGGTTCACATCCAGCAACGCGCCAGGACGCGCCCGGCTCCAGCGCTCGCGCCGCAGGCTGACAGACGACGGCACGAACCGCCGCCCGAGTGCTCGGCAAGATGTGCCGGACAGCACAGAAATGACCGCCTGATGCCCCCGGCGAAGCGTCGCATAAGTCGTGTGTAGACAACGACTTGAGAACACCACTGCGGCGCCCCGACCATTGGCACCCACCGTGCTTCTCCATGAGACCGTCTTCCACACTCAATCCGGCTCATGTCACACGCACAGATCGTCGACCTCGCTCGTGATGCCATCCTGCTCTCGCTGCTCGTCGCGGCCCCGATGCTGGCCGTGTCGCTCGGCATCGGACTCGTCGTCTCGATCTTTCAGGCGGTCACGCAGATCCAGGAGCAGACCCTGGCCTTTCTGCCGAAGCTCGTCGCCGTCTCTGCGGTCTTCCTGCTGGCATTGCCGTGGATGGTGCAGCTGCTCGTGAAGTTCACGGGCGAGCTGTTCCGGCGACTCCCGCAGTTCGCGGCCTGAGGCACGATCCATGGCCGCCACCACCCGCATGCCGCTCCGTCCCATCTTCGGCACCCTGGGTGCCGATGACCGCACCCGCCGCTACGACGCCCCTGCCGCCCGCGGCGTGAGCCGGTACGACGCGCCCACGTACGACACGACCTCGCGGCGCGACGTGCCTGCCGCACGCATCACCAGCTTCCGCGCCCCGTCGCCGCGCAGCGACACCGCCTACAGCGCACCCGCCGTCCGACGTCGCGCGGAGAACGGCGCGTGAGTGTGGCCGCCGCTGCCTTGCCCTCGGGACCTGCCAAGCCCGCACGCGCCGCAGAGATCGCACTCGCCATCGGCGTCGTCGCGATCATCTCGCTGCTCGTCGTTCCGCTTCCCGCCGTCATCCTCGACCTGCTCCTCGCCGCCAGCATCGCCAGCGCGCTCGTGGTACTGCTCGTCGCACTCGGCACCAAGGACCCGCTCGAGTTCTCGTCGTTCCCCGCCGTGCTGTTCATCCTGACGCTCTTCCGGCTCGGCCTGAACGTCAGCAGCACCCGCCTGATTCTCGGCGAAGGCCACGCCGGCAGCATCATCGAGGCGTTCGGCAAGTTCATCCTCGGCGGCAACTACGTCGTCGGCATCGTCGTCTTCCTGATCCTGCTGGCGATCAACTTCGTGGTGATCACCAAGGGTGCCGGACGTGTGGCCGAAGTGGCCGCACGCTTCACCCTCGATGCCATGCCAGGCAAGCAAATGGCGATCGACGCCGATCTCGCCGCCGGCATGATCGACGAAGGCACCGCCCGCGTCCGACGCGAGCGCGTGGCACAACAGGCCGACTTCTTCGGCAGCATGGACGGCGCCTCGAAGTTCGTGAAAGGTGACGCCATCGCCGCGCTGCTCATCACCGCCATCAACATCCTCGGCGGCATCATCATCGGCGTGATGCAGAAGGGCATGCCGCTGGCCGCGGCCGCGAACAAGTACACCATGCTCACCGTGGGTGAAGGCCTCGTGAGCCAGGTGCCGTCGCTGATCATCTCCGTTGCCGCCGGCCTGATGGTCACGAACTCGTCGAGCAACGGCAACGGCATGGGTGACGTGATCTCGGGCCAGCTCGCCCGTCAGCCGCGCGCCATGTGGATCGCCGCCGGTGTGATGGGCAGCTTCGCGCTGATGCCCGGACTGCCGGCGTTCCCGTTCATCGCGCTGGCCGGCACGATGGCATTCATCGCGCGCTCTGCCACCGCGATGGAAGAGCGCACCGAAGCCGCCGCATTGATCGCCGACGCCCCGGTGCCGCAGCTGCCCGCCGTCACCGACCCGATGCAGGACCTGCTGCAGATCGATCCGATCGAGCTCGAAGTCGGCTACGCGCTGATTCCGCTGATCGACGAGAAGCAGGGCGGCGATCTGCTCGAGCGCATCTCGCTGCTCCGCAAGCAGGGTGCGCAGGAACTGGGCATCCTGGTGCCGGCGATCCGCATCCGTGACGACATCCGTCTGCCGGCCAACGAATACATCGTCAAGATCCGCGGCGCCGA
>JBBSCZ010000090.1:0-11350 GCA_038249795.1 Gemmatimonadales bacterium
GAGCGACTCGAGGCGGAGATCGTGCTGCACGAGTCGGAAGCCGGCGATCCGGAGGCGGTGGAGTTGCTGGTGAATCAACGGAATGCGCTGATGCGCTCGCGTGAGCGCATGGTGCTGATCAGCGCGCGTCGTGACGAGGCGAGCGCGAAGCTCGAGGCGCTCTGGGCCAGTGTGCGCCGGCTGTCGACAACCGCTGATGCGGACGCCGCGCGCGCCGTTGCCAGTTCCATCAGCGATACCTGGCGCAGCGTGGAGCAGGACTACCCGCTGCGCCGGAGCGGCTCGAACACGCAGCGCACGACTGGTGCACGATTGGGCATGCTGGTCGCTGTGGGCGCGATGCTGGCAACTCGTCAGACGCCCGCGCTGGAATCCGCCGACGTGCAGGCGTTTCTGGCACGGGTGCAGCCCGAATCGGCGCTGATGGTGCTGGCAGCGCGCGAGGACAGTTCCGCGGATGCACTGGTGCTCACGGGGCAGGCCGAGTTGCAGACCGGGAGTCGTCAGGGTGTTGCCTCCCGGGTGCGCGCCGTCCGTCATGCGAAAGCCGCTTTCAGCGGTGCGTTCGCACACGATTCCACGCGCGCGGATGTGCTGGAGCCTCTGGCGTGGATCGGCCGGTTGCTGCCCCCAATCTTCGGTGGGAGCCGAACAGAGGGAAGGTCGATGTTGCAACGGCTGGAGCGACACCACGCGTATCGCGGTGCACTGCTGCGCGGGCATTTCGCGCGGGCCGATGGTCGCAGTGCCGTCGCGGATTCCATCTATCGGCATCTCGTGACGACGCAGCCCGACAGTGCACCGGCGTGGTTTGCGCTCTACGATCTCTCGTATCGCCTTGGCACAGCCGATGTCGCCCGCGACGCGCTCCGCCGCTACATGCTGCTCAACCCGACCGATCGCACCACGCTGTATCATCGCGGTCTGCTCGCGGCGGTCCTTGGGGTGGATCTGGTCGAGGGCGAAGGCGCGCTGCTCGCGTACCTGAAAGGGCCGATATACGTGACACAGTACTCGGAGGACGTGGCCTGGTGGCGTCTTGGTCAGGTGCTCGAGAAGCAGGGGAAGACGGCGCAGGCGCGCGACGCCTACCGGAAGGCCTTGGCGAAGGATCCGAGCGACGACGACTTCAAGGCGTCATTGCGGATGCTGGAGCAGAGCATCGCGACGCGGTGAATCGTGATGGTCGTCAGTCGCACGGAAGCACGGAAGCACGGAAGCACGGTGCACTCCGATGTGCGCCGTGCTTCAGGGCGTCCGTGAGGCCCGTTCGGCCGGCACCGGCAGTACGCTGTCTTCGGCAATCACGTACACCTCCTTGTAGTGACGTCGGTCGATCACGGCGCCACCGGTGAACTCACCGAACGCTGGCAACAGTCCGCAACGGTCGCCGAACGCGAAGCAGGGCAGGGTGAGTCTCTGCCGGCCGCGCCCGAACAGCTGCGCCACCGGATGCACATGGCCGGCAAGCACGTAGCCGTCGTCGCATTCGCTCGGGTGATGACAGAGTGCGAATGGCCCGAGTCGCAGCGGTGCGTCGACGCAGGTGATGCCAAGTGAGGCAGGGGGATCACCAGCGTGATAATCGTGGTTACCGCGCACGAGGGTGATCGGAAGGTGCGGGCGCGACGCGCGCCAACGCTCGAGCGTCTGCACTGTGTCAGGTGCCAGGCTGTTGCGCGCGTGCAGGAGGTCGCCCAGTACGTAGAGCTGTGTGGCGCCAGTCCGCGTGAGCGCATCGTCAAGCCTCGCCAGTCCGGCCTGCGTGGTGCCGCGCGGCACGGGTACACCTTGAGCGCGGAACGACGCAGCCTTGCCCCAGTGCACGTCGGCGACGACGAGCGCGCGACCGTCGCGGAGCAGCATGGCTCGATCGGGTAGCAACTCGACATCAACGCCGGCGATTGAAGTATGGCAGGTCACCCATGGAAATCTATTGCTCCGGCCGACGGATGCTGCAAACGAGAGTGTGACGGGCTGGCTTCCGCCCAAGAGGGTCGTGTGACTTCCGCTCGTCGTCGTACCGTCACCAAGTTGCGCGGTGGTGTTCGTGCCCCAGCAATTCGCGGTACCGTCAGCGGTGCGTCTGCAGCTGTGCCGGTACGCGCTCAGGCTCGTGAACGCGACGTCGCCAACGACGGGCGCCGGCACATCGAGGGCGGCAGCTATGCCCACTCTCACGAGAAAGCGAGCGCTCGCTGAACACGATGTCACCGGACACTTGCGTAGGTGTGAGTTTCGGGATGGTCGTGCCGTCACCGCGCTGTCCGAGATTATTGTGCCCCCAGCAGTAGGCAAGAGCGCCTCTGGTCAGGCCGCACGTGTGCGATTCGCCGCCTACGGGTGCACCAAGTGAGCCTCCTCCGGCTTCTGGTGTCAGAGCGAAGGTATTCGATGTCGTGCCATCCCCGAGCTGGCTGTAGGCGTTACTGCCCCAGCAGTACGCGGTGCCCTCGCTGCTGAACCCGCACGTGTGTAAAGCGCCGCCCGCGAGCGCGGTAAACGTCAAGCCACCGCTGACGAGTACCGGCGTGCCCCTCGGTGCGTTCTGCGCTGAGGGGCTGCCGGTACCGAGCTACCCGTTCACGCTACTGCCCCAGCAGTATGCGCGGCCCACAAGCGTCAGTCCGCAGGAGTGAACGTTCTCGGAGACAATCGACTTCGCAATCAGCGCTGGTGCTGGTGGTGCGCATGAGAGCAGCGCGTCCGCCAGATGCGCCGCACTAGCTGTTGCGACAGCGCGAGTTTTCACTACTCCCTGCCCCGCTTCGTGCCACGGACGCCGCTGCGCCGCGACGTGGGAGGCAGAAGCACGCGATCAATCGTGTGGATCACGCCGTTGCTTGCTCGTAATGTCCAGGATGTGATATTGGCGCGCTCATTCAAACGCGCGCCGCCGTCAACCACACGTATCCTGACAGTGTCGCCCTGCATCATTATCGATTCGCTCAAATCAAGGATGTGATGCTTGAACGCGCTGCCGACGAAGATGTGATAAAGCAGCAGCTTGCGAAGTCGAGCCGTATCCGCGAGGAGCGCGGTTGTGGTGCGCAGCGGCAATCTGGCGAACGCCGCGTCCGTCGGTGCGAATATCGTGAACGGACCCCAATTACTGAGAGTGTCCGCAAGCCCCGCCCGATCGACGTATCGCATGAGCGTCGTGAACCTTCCTGTTGCGATTGCGCTTTGCGTGAGATTCCGCTCGACACTATCTCGACGCGCCTTGCGAGCATCTGCCTGCGCTGCCACTGTATTCGGCGCGATACTCAGTGCCAGGAACAGCGCGAGAATTGATGCGCCGACGGCAATGCCATGAAGTTTCATTGATCGATGTTCGGGGTGGCGCGGGATAATCGATTACCGGAACGAGATCCACCGCTAACCTTCAGGATTGGAAATGCTCGCAATCGTGCCGTAAGAACATCAACGTACGCCAATTGCGTCACGTCAGTATCACGAGTGAGCGACGATTGTGGATTGGCCAAGCTCATCGGCGTCCAGAGGGCGGCTGGCTCCCGTGTGTCGTCAGCAGTCATCGCTCCCGTCGCCCAACACAACTGTAAGCCATTGGCGCCTGCTTCGCGACAGGCACGTGAGAGGCGACGCTGGACATATAGTCGTGTCGATGAACTGCCCCCTCTGACATATGTGTCGTCGGCAAGCGTCAGACCACTCCAGCGAACGCTGCCCAGACTCTGACGAAAGATCCAACCCTCCTCACCAACGGGATAGACCGCTGCGGTCACCGCGCCAGCGAGCGCACCGGTCAGGAAATTCGCTAGCGACTGCTGGTAGGTGACGCCGACCAAAGTGAACGGCAGTCCGCAGAAGGCATACGCATCGCCGCCGCGCAGGAGGGGGGCGATCGATGCCACCGAGATCGCCGCGCCGGCCTGCACCGCGCCGCCGGCGACGATCGTCGCGCCGGACACTCTGCGACTCACGTACAGCTGCGGCCGAACGTTCCGCGTGCGCACTCTCAATGACGCAACGCTGGTAGTGGATTGCGATGTCGCAGGAACCGCTGATGCCGGTGTGTTCACGCTTTTGGCGCATACGCTGGCTGGTGCCTTCAGTACGACGTTCTTCGAGACCACCGCGATGGGATCCACTCGTCTCGTTCATCAGGGCAATCAGGCCGACGTCATGGCGAACGGCGGTTTCGTCCGTACGCCGTGACTCGCGACCTGCGCGAGCACAGTGGTCTTTGCAGTCTCGACACTCCATTACCAGACGGGTGCACGACCGTGACACATCAACGGCCGAAGGGCGACATCCACGTCGGAAGTTGTCTCGTGATCCACGACGCTGTGGATGGCGACCTCCCTATCGCCGGATTCCACGTTCCATGCGTGTCATTGTTGCCCCCGTCATCGTGAATGACCGGGTCTGTCGGATCGTGTCGCCAGTCGACTCGCTGCTCGAAGTCGAGGAGTGGGTGGGCGAATGGTGGGCGCCGAGTACCATCCCATTGACAATCGCCAGCCTCGCCGAGACGGCGCCGCAGTCGTTGCTGATCGATCTCGGGATTCCGGCGTCCGACTGGTTTGCAATCGAGCTGCGTCCGGCCCAGGGCGAGATCGAGGCGTCGATGCAGACCCTCAACTCCGAGCGTCCACCCGAGATGCGCATGGAAGACGAGGTGGTGCGACGCGGCGCCGGGCCGAAGCGACGCGTGTACCCAGGCAACGCACGGTTTCGCCGCGGCGGCTCGCTGTTATCCGAGTCACCCGAGGTGCCGCCCAGCTCTCAGAGCCCCGTCGACTGATTGCGCACTGCGTTGTTGTCGTGCCGTATGGATCATGCGTGGCATGGCGACGTTCTGTGCACCAAAAGGAAAATGCGTTCAGCGGCGTGGCCAGGTCGACGCTCGCTCGCTCACGCGTGGCTAATGCGGACTGCAAATGTGGTTCGGATACCTTCGCGTGACGTTGCCGATACGAAAAGCGCGTCCGAAAAACGCATCACGATCCGATACTCCGCCCATCATTCGACGGACTCCCCCGTCATACGCATTGCTTCATGCGACGCGTGACATGACCACGGCGCGTCATCGGAACATATCAGCACATGTCGTCCTCATCGCACCCGGCCTCTCGCGTCTCATGCCGAACGTTGATCGTGGCGTTCGTAATTGCGCTAGCGATCAGCGCAAACTCGGCAGAGGCGCAAGTGCCGACGCCAGCAACGCCCGCTCCTGCAGCAGCCGTGGTACGCGGCTATCTCAACGGTCAGGTGGTCGACAAGGCGTCGGGCCGCCCGCTGCCGGCAACGAACATCACGGTCGTCGGCACGACGCTGCGCACACAGACCGATCTCGATGGGCGGTATCGGTTGCCGGTGCCGGTGGGAGTGTATTCGGTGCGCGCGTTTCGCCTCGGCAACGTGGCGCAGGAGCAGGTCGGGATACGCATCACGGCGGGTGTGAGCACGTCGGTGAGCTTTGCGCTCGGCGCGGCGGTAGTGCAGCTGCAGACGCAAACGGTGACGGCGGCGCCGACGAAGGCAAACTCGGAAGATGCGCTGCTGGCAATGCAGCGTTCGTCGTCGCGCGTGTCGGACGGGATCAGTGCGGAGGCGCTCAAGCGGGCGCCAGGCGCGAACGCGGGTGATGCGATCGTGCGCGTCACTGGTGTGTCGATCGTAGACGGGAGATTTGCTGTCGTGCGTGGTTTGGCTGAGCGCTACAGCAACACGCTGCTGAATGGCGTGGAGTTGCCGAGCCCGGAGCCAACGAAGAAGATCGTTCCGCTCGATCTATTCCCGTCGTCGCTGCTGGAGTCGATCGTCGTCAGCAAGACGGCGACTCCGGACAAGCCAGGAGACTTTGCCGGTGGATCGGTCGAAGTCTCGACCAAGGAGTTTCCGAACGACCGCGTGATGGAGTTGAATCTGACCAGTGGCTATAACTCGCAAGCCACGTTCCGCAACCTGCCGCATCTTCGGCAGCGTGGTCTGGATTTCATCGGATTTGACCAGGGCGCCCGTCGGCA
Organism: Gemmatimonadales bacterium; assembly: GCA_038249795.1. Taxonomy (GTDB): domain Bacteria; phylum Gemmatimonadota; class Gemmatimonadetes; order Gemmatimonadales; family Gemmatimonadaceae; genus JACMLX01. The sequence goes on from JBBSCZ010000090.1 coordinate 5,994, forward strand.
GGTGCCCGGCGGGATTCCAGCCGTGCAAGGCGTATCAGGCACCGACACGGAGCGGTTTGCGGAAAGCCTGCGCAATGAGTGGACGCCAGCGCCACGAGCGGTGTCGCCGAATTTTGGCGGCTCGCTGAATCTCGGTGGCCGCATTGGTGGCGAAGGCGCACCATTCGGTTACGTCTTTTCGGCGACCCACAATCGACAGACGCTTGTGGGCAACGCTCGATTGTTGCAAGTCGTCCTCGATGGCGAGCGAGGCGTTCCGGACCGAAGTCGTGTGTCGAACGACGTCGAGGCCGTGGTAGATGTCGGCGCCATCGCGAACCTTGCCGCGCGGCTCGGAGGCTCCGGCAAGGTAAGCTGGAAAAATCTCTACACGCGTGGCAGCGAAGAACTGCTGGTGCGCAGTCTGATGATCAATCCCGACGCCGGGACCGATGTCGAGCGCACGATCTTTCAGGCGCGCTACATCACCCGGACGCTCTGGCAGACGCAGCTCGCGGGGGATCACCTGCTGAACGGCGTTCTGGGTTCGAGGCTCGAGTGGAAGGCGACGCTGGCGGGCGCGAATCGCGACGAACCGGAGAATCGGTCCCTTGCATACTTCAAGTCTGCTGGGCTTCCGGCATCGGTGTCGTCGTCGCAGCCGAACTTCTTTTTCTTCCGCTTCCTCGAGGACGAGGTCCGCAGTGCGCAGGTCGACTGGTCGTTCCCGCTGCCATCGCTGCTCGGTGAAGGGGCATCATTCAAGACCGGTGTACTGGCCCGGCAACGGCAGCGCGCGTTCAGTGGTTTCATCTTCCGGACGCGCGGCCCCGGGATCGACGGTTCGCAAGCCGTCTTGCGGCTGCCTCCAGAGCAAGTGTTCTCGCCCGAGGTGCTCGGGAGCGGTCTTGAACTGGTTCGCGACGCGTCGTTCACCTTACCGTACGAGGCTGACGACAATGTTACGTCAAACTACGCGATGGTTGATCTTGCAGTGCGTCCATGGCTGCGCGTTGTGACCGGCGTCCGGCGTGAGGCGTGGAAGCTGGATCTGTTCCCCGGCACGCGAACAGACACGATTCTGCCGATCGTCCGCCGTCGAAACATCGATCTCCTACCGTCCCTGAACGTGACGGTGAAGCTCTCGGATCGGCAAAACCTGCGGTTTGCGGCGTCCAGCACCGTGGCGCGCCCCGATCCGCGCGAAGTGTCGAATGACTATTACGAGCCAGTGGCGGGTGACTGCGCGCAACGCGGCAATCCTGACCTGCAGCGCAGCCGTATCACGAACGGTGATATCCGGTGGGAGCGGTATGCCCGCGCGGGGGAGATCGTCGCGGTGAGCGGGTTCTACAAAAGCTTCACGGATCCAATCGTCGAGTTGCTGATCAACGATACTGGGAACTGTTCGGCAATACCGGTGAACCTGGCGAATGCGCGCCTCTACGGTGCTGAGTTGGAGCTTCGCCGCGGGCTGACGTTCCTGCCCGGCCTCCTGAAGCAGCTAAGCGCCGGGCTCAACCTCACTTTCGTCGATTCGCGTGCAGTACTGAGATCCGAAGCGTCGTCCTTCGTCTATCCGTTCGCTGGCCAGTCGAAGATTCTCGCGAATACCAATCTCTTGTACGCTACGCGCGACGGGTCTACAGAAGTGGGCGCGTTGTTGAACTACTTCAGCGATCGCGTGTCTCGGTATGGTGTGAGTGCAGTCGTTGGTTCGCCAGGCGAAGAAACCATCGTCGGCGTTCCAAATCTCATCGAGCGAGGCCGTTTTGGCCTCGACGCAAAGGCGCGGCACAGACTGAAGCGCGCCACCGTTTCGATCTCGGTCAGAAATCTGCTTGATGCCGAGATGATTTTCGAACAGTCGTCCAGACTGAACGGTGTCGTGCGCGCTGGCTACTTCCGTCCCGGAATCGTTGTCAACCTGGGGGTTGGTTATGCGATTCGTTGAGCGCGTTCTACGGGCGTGCGGCGCTTGCATTCCTGTCACCGCCATTGGCCTGCTGGCGTCGCTTGGCGCGTGCGCTGATGGTCTGGCGCCACTGTCGTTGGCTCCGGTGCCGGATTCTCTTGCCGTGGTTGCGGTGCGACCGGGCGCGGTGCGCCTGACGTGGGCGCAGGTCAAGGGCGTCGAGGTACGGCAGTACATCGTGGAACGACGGGTCAACTTTCAGGGGGCATTTGTTGAAGTAGTGCGGATCAATGAAACGAATCAGGGGCAGCTGAGCTGGCTCGACACGGATGTCCAGCCTGAGACGGTCTATGGCTATCGCGTGTTTTCGCTGACCTTGTTGGGAGAAAAATCCCCGCCATCCGTGACGGGCGGTGCGTTGACGCCACCTCGGCCCGGTATCGACATCTCGACGAGTTCGTCCTCGACTGTCGCCGAAGCGCTGGATCCCGACGGCTATGAACTCACGATCATTGGTCCGGATACGGTGCGCGCCTTGATCGGCCTCGATGCAAAGCGACGTTTTGCCCCCCTCAAGACCGGTCGGTATCTCGTCTCGCTCGGCGGAGTGATTGATCGCTGCAGCGTCACGGGAGCTGTGGCGCGCACACTGTTCGTCACAGATACCAGCGCAGAGACGATCACGCCGGTGTCGTTCAACGTCATCTGTCGCGACCCGAATCGCGGCGACATCGCGGCCAGCGTCGCCGTCAGTGGCGCCAATCTCGACAACGTGTTCTCACTCGACGTGCTTGGCGAGTCGACTGACGCCACGCTGCCCGCTTCAGAGCGCGTCTACTCCGCGACGAGAGTGGTCTCAGCCGGCGGCGTGCCGAGCACGTTTCAGAATCTTCGACCCGGCACGTACACGGTTACCCTGCGGGACATCGCCGCCAACTGCAGCTTGTCGGGCTCACCGCAGCGCGCGGTGACGGTCACGAGGCTTGCCGTCGCTACCGTCAACTACGTCATCGTGTGCGCGGGCGCGAATGCGCCACCAGTGGTGAGCACTGCCCCGTTCGTGTGGCGTAATCGGTTTACGCCGAATACGGGAGCGAGCAATGCGAATGTCGTCCTCGAGCCGACGCTCGATCTTACCGCCCGGTCCGGCAAGGTGGTGCGTGGGGTGCAGGCGTCGTTGTTCTACGACGCGACCGTACTTCGCTATGTGTCGCGTGCTCCGGGTCAGCTTGAAGACCTGATCGTGAATACGAGCACCCCGGGCCGCATCAACATGCTAGCGGCCAACTCTACGTCACTCTCAGGTATCGTGTCGCTAGCGCGATTTACATTCGCGGTAATCGGAGCCGTTGGCGCGAAAGCGCCCACGACGACGAGTGATGTCCGGGCTGGCGACCCCGCCCCATTTCAGGATTCGATCCGCGTCGTCGAAGACACGTTCACCGTCTCAGCCGCTGGCGCAGTCAACCAGCCGCCGGTTGCGCGAGCAGGTGGGCCGTATACTGGCGTCGCAGGTACTGCCGTGGCGTTCAACGGTGCTGCATCGAGCGATCCCGACGGAACGATCGCCAGTTACGCGTGGGCATTTGGCGATAACACCACGGGCATCGGCGCCAGCCCTTCGAAGACCTACAGCGCCGCTGGAACCTACACCGCGACGCTCACGGTGACGGACAACCGCGGGGCAACTGCCATCGCGACAGCCTCGGTCACGGTTTCGGCCGGAGGAGCACCGCCACTGCCACCGAGCAACGCTCCCATCGCCCGTGCCAACGGCCCGTATACCGGTCAAGTGAATGTGCCGCTCACGCTCTCGTCAGCCGGCTCGGCGAACGCGACGTCGTACACCTGGAGCCTGGGTAACGGGCAGACAGCCAGCGGCGCATCCCCTTCGGTCACATACATGGCCGCAGGCACATACAGCATCGTACTCACGGTCACCGGCGCGAGCGGCGCAACGAGCACCTCACAGGCCACCGCGACGATCACCGCTGCACCACCGCCACCGCCACCGCCGTCAAACGCCACGCCGCTCGTCTGGCGCAGCCTGTTTCAAGCGTACGATGTCGTGAACAACAGCGTCGCGCTGCAGATCGTGTATGACCTCAATACGAACATCCCCGAGACGCCAGGCCCAGAGGCGCTGCGTTCGTTCGTGGTCGACTCACTCAAATGGGACGCGACGCGGCTGCAGTTCCTCTCGCTGAACTACGGTCCCGGCATGGTGAACGTGGCGACCAGTCAGCCAGGTTCGTCGGCCGGACGACTCGTGCTCAGTGCGTCGTCGACCCCCGGTCTCGATCGGGGCAATCTCGTGATCGCGACGATCCGCTTCAGGCCGGTCGGTGCCGCCGGTCACGCCATCACGACGACCACGTTCCTCGGTCCACTCCTCGGTACGACTGCGACGAACTCGTTCTCGTACAACTCGAAGACATCGATTGTCGAGGGACAATTCACCGTGCCGTGATCACGCGAGACACGGATACGGTATGCAGACTTGGCTGATACACTCGCCTCGCGTGCGCCGTTACTGCCCGAGCCGATCCTTACGCGCGCTCCCGAATGGGAGCTCCACGCCGCCACCTACTCATGGCGTGAGCACCGCGGCACCACACACGATTCCACCCGGTCAGGAGATTCACATGACAGTCACCGCAGGACGCGTACGCTCGTCGCGTCGCTTCGCTTCGGCCCTCGTCGCAATGAGCTCTGTGTTCATTGCGGCCTGTGCGTCCGACACGAGTGTTTCAGCCCCGGTCCTTCCGGGTGACGCTCCGCAGGCTCAGTTTCGTCCGCTCGCTTTCACCGCAGACATCAACACCAAGACCGGCAAGATCTCGATCACCGCTCCGACGGCATCGACCAATCTCAACGGACCGACGCTGTCAATCGGCGGCGTCGAATCGCCGAATCTCTCGTTGCTCGGCGGCGACGCCGTGCGCCTGATCCCGTCGAACTATGCGGCCTCTGCCGTCGGTGCCTTCGCACCGGGCAAGATTCGCGTGACGTTTGATGTGATCATCGAAAACAAGCTCCCGGGTGTGCGGTTCATCACGCCGACGTGGCCGGTGGCACCCTCTGCTGGCGTGATTCTGTTTCCGCTCGACTTCGTCGTGACGACCACCCCTGGCGGCGTGACGGGCGGCGATGGCAATGAAGTGATCGTCGAGCAGCCGCGTTTCGGCGTCGTGAATCCCTCGATCGACTGGAGCGGCAATGGTGCTCCGGGCAGTGGCGCACCGTTCAACTTCTTCAATGACACGGATTGCTCGCTGGCCACCTCGAATGACTGCTTCCGTTGGGAAGCGTTCGACGCTGAAATCCTGCCGCTGACGACATCGTCTGTGCGCACGATCGGCTTCGACATCGACGCAACCGTCGGCCAGTTCCGCACGCGCATGATCGTTGCCGCCGACCTCGCCGCCGCCGGCGCCGTGGCACCGGGCACGATCTCGGGTAC
>JBBSCZ010000091.1:0-11329 GCA_038249795.1 Gemmatimonadales bacterium
GAATCGCCGTGATCGCCGCCGTCAACGTCGTCTTGCCGTGGTCGACGTGCCCGATGGTGCCCACGTTGAGATGCGGCTTGTTCCGCTCGAACTTTGCCTTGCCCATGCTGCGTTCCTCTCGTCCGTTTAGTGAATCAGTGCAGGCTTACGCCTTGTTCTTGTTGATGATTTCTTCGGACTTCGACTTCGGGACTTCTTCGTAGTGCGAGAACTCCATCGAGTACACCGCACGGCCCTGCGACATGCTGCGCAGGCGGGTGCTGTAGCCGAACATCTCCGACAGCGGCACGGTGGCGTCGATCACCTGCGCCTCACCGCGCTGCGTCATGCCGCCGATCTTGCCGCGGCGTGAGCTGAGGTCACCCAGCACATCACCCATGTAATTCTCCGGGCTCACCACTTCGACCTTCATGATCGGCTCGAGAATGATGGCACCGGCCGAGCGTGCTCCGTCCTTGATGGCCATCGATCCGGCGATCTTGAACGCCATTTCGCTGGAGTCGACTTCATGGTACGAGCCGTACACCAGCTCGACCTTCACGTCGACCATCGGATATCCGGCCAGAATGCCACCTTCCAGCGCCTCGCGGATGCCCGCTTCCACCGGCTTGATGTATTCACGCGGAATCACGCCGCCGACGATCTTGTCCTCGAACACGAAGCCCTGACCCTGCTCGGCCGGCATCACGTTGATGACGACGTGACCGAATTGGCCCTTGCCGCCGGACTGACGCACGAACTTCCCCTCGACCTTGTCCACGCGCTTCTTGATCGTCTCGCGATACGCGACCTGCGGCGCACCGACGTTGGCCTCGACCTTGAACTCGCGACGCATGCGGTCGACGAGGATCTCGAGATGCAACTCGCCCATGCCCGAGATGATCGTCTGGCTGGTCTCCGGATTGGTCGCAACGCGGAACGTCGGATCTTCCTCGGCCAGCTTCTGCAGCGCGATCGCCAGCTTGTCCTGGTCGGCCTTCGTCTTCGGCTCGATCGCGACGTCGATGACGGGGTTCGGGAACTTCATCGCTTCGAGAATGATCGGATGATCTTCGAAGCAGAGCGTGTCGCCGGTGCGCGTGTCCTTGAGGCCAATGGCAGCGGCGATGTCGCCCGCGCGCACTTCCTCGATTTCCTCACGCTTGTTGGCGTGCATCTGCAGCAGACGACCGACACGCTCGCGCTTGTCCTTGGTGCTGTTGTAGACGTACGAACCAGCGCTGAGCACGCCCGAGTACACCCGGAAGAACGTCAGCTTTCCGACGAACGGGTCGGTGGCGATCTTGAAGGCGAGCGCGGCAAACGGTGCATCGTCAGTCACCAGGCGCTCTGCCTGCAGCTCGTCCTGACCCGGCAGATGTCCCTTGATCGCCGCCACTTCCGTCGGTGCCGGCAGGTAGTCGATGACCGCATCGAGCAGCGCCTGCACACCCTTGTTCTTGAAGCTCGCGCCGCACAGCACCGGGACGATCGTGTTCGCGATCGTCGCCTTGCGGATGCAGCTGCGGATCTCGTCGACGGAGAGTTCCTCACCGCCGAGGTAGCGTTCCATCAGCACCTCGTCCATCTCGACCACTGCGTCCACCACATCGGCGCGCGCCTTCTCCATCGCCTCGACATACTCGGCGGCCGGCTCCACGACGGCGAACGTCTTGCCCATCGTGGCATCATCGAAGATGTACTGCTTGCGCTCGATCACGTCGATGTGCCCCGTGAAGAGCTCACCCGAGCCAACCGGGAGCTGCAACGGGTAGGCAGCCTTCGTCAGGCGGTCGCGGATCATCTCGACGCACCGTTCGAAGTTGGCACCGACGCGGTCCATCTTGTTCGAGAAGATCATCCGCGGCACACCGTACCGGTCGGCCTGGCGCCACACCGTTTCGGTCTGTGGCTCCACACCGGCCACGGAATCCAGCAGCGTCACCGCGCCATCGAGCACGCGCAGCGAGCGCTCGACTTCCACGGTGAAGTCCACGTGACCGGGCGTGTCGATGATGTTGATGCGGTACTCCGGTCCCTCGCCCTTTTCGTGGCTCTGACCATGCCGCGTCCAGAAACAGGTCGTCGCGGCCGACGTGATCGTGATGCCGCGCTCCTGCTCCTGCTCCATCCAGTCCATGGTGGCGGCGCCATCATGCACTTCGCCGATCTTGTAGCTCTTGCCCGTATAGTAAAGAATGCGCTCGGTCGTCGTGGTCTTGCCGGCATCGATGTGCGCCATGATGCCGATGTTGCGATAGTACTGCAGCGGTGTGGAACGAGCCATTCTCGGAAACTCTCAGGTGAGGCTTGTGGGCCAGTTGAGTCCAACAAAAAACCGAATGGATCCAGGCACCCCGATGGGGCCGATATCCATTCGCTGCCGCCGGGTACACGCGGACTGCGTGGGGACCCATGGCGCGCCGCCTAAGCGACGTCTCATTCGGTGATGTCGCGGCAGCCATAGAGCGCCGGCGGCATCTTTTTGTGCGAGACAGATTGGGGAAATTAGCCGAGCAGGCCTCCAAGTCAATGCCCGACAGTTACATGCAGGTACATGCAAGGGCGGGTGCGCTCCCAGGCGATCGCTGGGCGAGGCAACCCCGGTTCACGTCACGCGCCGCTCCCGCCTCGCCTCGAGGCGTCGGCGACAGCTCACCAGCTCCGGACCACCCGCGCCAGATGTCGCCGCCATCGCGCGAGCCGGTGGCGCGATGCGCGGCCCGCGATGGTCTGCGGATCCGACTGCGGCGACAGCTGCGCCGCCCGCCCCACCGCCCACGGCCAGCGACCGCCGGCATCGCCCAGTCCGCGCATCGCTCGGCGCCACCAGAATCTCGACCATCGGACCGACGGACTCCCAGCGGGCGAACGGAAGGCTGCCAGCACCCATTGCCGCTCCACCAGTCCATCCAGCAGGCTGCGCCGTCCCCGCAGTCGTTCGACGACGTGCTGGCTGATCTCGAGCCCCGTCACGCAGTGCGCACTCCAGACGCCCCAGCCGACCGGCAGCGACGCCCCCATCTCCCGGGCATTCGTCACGACCGCTTCCCATTCGGTGCCGTCCATGGCCCACCCGGCCGTGAGCCGGTGGATGTCATGCAGGTACTGCCAGCTGCCCACCGTGCCCTCATGGCTCCAGGTCCAGTGCGTGGACGCATGCACCACGTGCCACGGCTGCGGCAGGACCCGGACGCGCCGGTGTCCCCACCCCACCTCGACGCCCCGCGCCAGCCAGACGCCGGCGGGATCGTCCGCAAACGGATGGTCAGGCGGAAGGAGGCTTGTGTGCAACTCGAGTCGGAGACCACCGGGCCGGAGCATCGGCGCGTCGTGGTGATGGTGTTCGTAACCCTCGACCACCGGCGACGACCATCCCACCGAGGCGAGAGCCTCCCGGGCGCGGATGCGATCTGCCGGGGCGACCAGCAGGTCGAGGTCACCCATGCCCCGAATTCCGAAGCCAGCCGAGCTCTGCATTGCGAGTGCCGCGCCCTTGAGCCACAGTACCGGCACCTGAGCGGCCGCCAACGCGTCGACGGCCGAGCCCGCCGCATCTTCGAATTCTGCAGACCGGAACTGCGCGACTCGATCCAACCCCCGGATCGCGAGCCGGACATCCTCCGGCACACACGACGGCGCACGGCGGAGCAGGAGGCTCACCGACATCTCCGCCCGCTCGTATGCGGTCAGTGAGAGCAGCGTGGGCCAGTGCACCTGTTCCCAGGGCAGTGTGTCCACGTCGGTCGCAGTGGGAAGCGCCGCCGCGACCAGAATGCGTGCCGAGGGTGAGAGCAGCCCATGCGCCATCTGCGCAGAGAGTGGGGCAAGCACGCGTGCCGCCGAATCAGTATTGCGTCAGCGTTCCGGTCCGGCGCGCATGCTGCAACGCCAGATGGAATGCCGTACCACCGACCAGCGCACCACCGACGGCCCACAGCATCAACTGCAGCACATCGGGCATGACCTGCAGCAGCGGCTGATCGCGCAGCAGCACCTGCCTGGCTGCGCGTAGTGCCGGAGTGAGCGGCACGAACGCGGCGAAGGGCGCGAATGCTGGCGGCAGCACCGTGACCGGGAAGTATACCGTACCAAGCAGCGACGAAATCGCAGCCACCACCTGTGGCACGTACAGCGATGATCGTACGGCCAGTACCAGTGCGCCGGCGAGCAGGCCGATGCCGGCGTACGTGACGGCCACCATCGCCATGATCATGCCGAACTCCAGCAGGCGAGGCCAGGCGATCGTGGACGTTGCCCAGACCCAGGCGGTAGCCAGGAGCACGATCGCACGGAGTGCCACCCATGCGTAGCCGTACGCGCTCAATCCGACGATGAGTGCCGGCCAGCGGATGGGCGTGGTCAGCAGCTGCTCGAGCGTGCCGGACGCGATGTAGCTGTTGATCAGCGACGGGATTGCCGACACCGCTTCCGCGATCACGAACGACGCCACCGATCCGACGATCAGATACGTGAAGTATTCCGTCGACTCCGACGCAATCGCTTTGGCCGCCAACGGTTGTAGCGCCCCTGCCACGAAGTACACCGGTACCACCGCCACCAGCACCGACAGCAGGCTGACCAGCGTGCGGGTGCGATAGGTGAGCATGCCGAGCGTGTAGGCGCGGGCCAGCGCGAGCATTCTATGCATGTCGCGCCACGTCGTCGTGCTGCGAGGCCGCCGCGACGCCATCGAGCAGGTCGGCCAGCGTGACTGACACGGGCGCGAACTCCGCCACGCGCACACCGGCGCGCACCAGCGCTTCCACCACCACCGGCGCCTGCGCCAGGTCGGGGAGCGTGGCGGAGAGCGTCACGAAACCGTCCTGCGCCGCCGAGATGATGTCCACCGGCAGGTGCAGCAGCGCGCGGGCGCGCGCCTCGTGCTGTGCATCGACCCGCACGCGCACCCGCGCACCACCCACGGCTGCACGCAGCTGCGACAGCGTATCGATGGCCATCACACGACCACGCACCAGCAGTGCGGCGCGATCGCAGAGCTGCATCGCCTCCTCGGTGCTGTGTGTGGCCAGCAGCACGGTGGCACCAAGTTGCGTGCAGAGCACATCGCGGATGAAGGTGCGCAGCTCGCGTGCGGTGATCGGATCGAGACTGCGTGTCGGCTCGTCGAGGATCAGGATCGGTGGACGCGTGACCAGCGCCCGGGCGATCAACGTCCGCTGGCGCATGCCCGACGAAAAGCTCCCGACCTGCTGCGGCCCCGTACCACCGAGTCCAACCAGTTCCAGCGCCTCCACCACGGCCTCATCGCGAGCGTCGCCGACGAGGCCGTACATCGAGGCGAAGAGCCGCACGTTCTCCGTCGCGCTGATGCGCCAGAAGAGCGCGCGCTCGTCGGCCGGCACCACCGCCAATGTGCGGCGCACCTGTGCCGGATGCGCGAGCGCGTCGATGCCATCGACCGTGACGGTGCCGCGATCGGGGAGCAGCACGGTGGACAGAATCTTGAGCAGCGTGGTCTTGCCGGCGCCGTTGGCACCGACCAGCCCGAAGATTTCGCCTCGTGTGACCGTCAGCGACACATCGTCGAGCACCGCACGCGGTGCCGTGCCCGGCGCGCCACGCAGCCGCCGCAGCAGGGCGCGATCCGCGCGAAAGTATTTCGTCACACCGTGCAAAGAAATCACGGCGTCGGCAGGAGCGGTCATGCGGAGTTGGAGGCGGGACTCGGCGCGTCATGCCATGCCAGCAGTGCCTGCACGACCGACGGAAGTCGGGACAGGTCACGCGGTACTGCAAGATCGTACATGTGCGTCATCGCAGCCAGCGACACGCAACGCTCCAGTGCGTCACCTGCGGCATGACCGCCCAGCAGTTCGGTGATCTTGCCGTTGGTCAGCAATGCCAATGCCGCCGCGCGCCTGCTGCGCTCGACGCGCGCGCAGGTGGCGTCGGCTGCTGCGGGACTGAGCACATACACTGCCGCCAGCGGCAGCGCCAGGGTCGCGAGTGCGCCCGGTACCCGCACCTTGCCCCAGCCATCGGGATTGCCTGTCTCGATGCCCACCGCACGTGCCGTGTGCTCTCGCAGACGCAGTGGTACGCCGGACGGTGTGACGGACAGTCGCCCATCGGGTGCTGCTCGCATGACCACGACATCATCGGCGACGAGTGCGCAGCCGGCCTGCGTGCAGGCGGCCGCCAGCGTCGACTTGCCGACGCCTCGCGGCGCGATGAATGCAATCACGCCCGCCGGCACCTGCACGGCGCTCGCGTGCATGCACCAGGCACCATCGCGATGCAGGGCGTATGGCAGCACGACGCCGATCAGGTCGAGAGCGACTGCTGCGCGATCCACGTCCGGTGGTGCGACGTGCTGTATGATGCGCGTCGCGGTTCGCATGGTGAAGCGACCGGTGTCGCTGATGACCACCTCCGGAGCATCGCCACGGTCGGCGAGTGTCACAACCGGCCCACTCGAGTAGGTGAGGCGGCCGGTAACTGCGGTACCATCGGAATGTGACGGCGCGGCATGGTCGTCGCTGGTCACCAGGGTCCACAACGGGAACTGCCCGTCGTCCATCAACGGGACGACAGGCAGGCCGGGAAGCGAACGGTCAGTTTCAAGCACACCGCCGAAAATGCGAACCCGAGTCGCTGCCTGATCGGCGGCGAACGCGGGCGGCTTCGCATCAGGAACGCGCGCCACCCGGCGGCGGCTCGCCCGGCAGACAGTCACACGACGCCATCGAACCATTGACGACATTCGCGTTCAACGCGAATCCCCCAAGGTTCAGCGACACCTGCGTCAACTCGCGAAACGTACCGTAGCGCTCGAGGCGCGGACGTTCATACATGCCAACTCTCCATGGTCGACGAAATAGTGTGGGAGGCAAGACACGGAGACAAGCCCCACGCCAAGACCTTCCGACCTACTGACGCGCCAGTCACCGCAGGGTCACACCCTCGATCGAGGCAAACGCTCCCTGAAATATAGCAGGCTCAGCAATTGACGATCCATCCTGCTCGACCCACGCGTGCGCCTCGAACCCGGTCGTGCCGCGGCGGACGCCGATCCGGACCTCGGCGCGGGGGAGCCCCCGGCCGATCACGAGATCCCGCAGTGCACTGGCCCGCACCAGGCAGGCGGAGTCACCCGGCGTCCAACGAAGGGCGCGATCCACGGCGGCGCCCCAACGCTCAGCCACCACGCGTTCCGCTGTAGGCAGCGACGTGGTCGCGTCGACCGGCATGTTCGGCGCGTTGGACTGCACGAGCGAACCCAACGGCGCGCATGCGACCGTACGGCGGGCGCGACGGACGGCCAGCGCCGCGTGCAGGACGTCGCAGGTGGCGCGGCCCTTCCGCACGACGGCGGCAATCACCCCGGCGTCATGGCCGCATCGACCAGCAATCCTTCAGCGGACAGATCGGCCAGCAATGAGCGCACGTGGCTCGAGACGTCGGTCGGCGGCGCATCCGGCCAGCGCTGCACGACGGCCGCGACCAGAGCCTCTTCACTGCTGGCCCCACTGACCAGCGCCCCCCAGACCGCGGCGCCGGTCTGGTTGAGTCCGAAGTAGACCTCGGTCTGCGCGTGAAACAGCACGCTGCCATCGGGCAGGGCGCGGGCCACCACATCAGGGTGCGGGACCGGCAGGGGCATCACGGGTGGTTCAGGATTCGTCATCATCGATCTCCGGACGCATGGCGACCCCGATCGGTAACTCGCTGCGCGGTCGAGCGCGCTCGACGTGTCACTCGAACCACGAACAGGCGTTGTCGCTTATCGCAATCGCGATTCACAGGCAGGTCGAAATTTGCGCTCAGCGTGGCGGCGGCGCTACACCGCCCACCGCCGTTCGGCCGTCGCGCGGCCAGGCGTTGTCGGAAGGATCCCGATCCGGGAACCGTCGCCCCGGATCGAAGAGCACCTGCTCGATACGTCGTGCACCGAACTGCAGCACGGCGTCGTAGGTCCGGCGACCACTGAACCACACCTCCACCGGGAAGGTCACGACCGCGGTCACGCTGTCCTCCATCGTGGCATTCGCCATGCGCCTGATGGCCGGACCGTCGGCCGCGAAGCGCACGCGCAATACGACCGGCGATGGCATCTGCCCATCCTGCCGCACCGTCACGACGGTCTTCCCCTTCTGTACCCGCATCCCGGTGATCGATCCGTCGACGCGCTCGGTGGTGAAGAGCCACGCGTTCCAGAACCACCCCAGATCACGACCGAGCGCCCGGTTCATGAAGAACATGTAGTCCCATGGCGACGGATGCCGGAACATCCAGGCCTGAGCCCACTCACGCTGGGCACGCTGGACGGCGCTGTCACCCACCACGCCGCCGAGCATCGAGAGCATCAGCGGCGTCTTGCCGTAGGTGGTGAACCCATACGAGGGGCCCCCATAGTTGGCATTCCACATCATCGGCGGTTCGGACTCACTGCCGCTGGTGAAGCCGTACGACTGGCCGAGCCGATCGAGGTTGGCAGGCGTCTTCGCGGCATCGGCATCGGAGAGAATGTTCATGTACTGATTGAATCCCTCATCCATCCAGCCGTACCACGTCTCGTTGTTGCTCACCACCATCGGCCACCACTGGTGCCCGGTCTCGTGATCGGCGGCCCCCGCGTTGGAATTGATGACCATCGGATACTCCATCCCGTTGCTGGGCCCATCCTGCAACGTCAGTTGCGGAAACTGATACGGAAACCAGAGCGCCGAGTAGAACTCGAGCGCGTGTCGCGTGATGGGCAGCGCCTCGGCAAAAAGCGGAGCTCGCTCCGGCAGGAAGTATTGATAGACCGGTACCGGCCCCTTGCCGGGAATCGTGGCGCGCGTCGCCTGCCAGACGAACTTCTTCGCCGTGGCCCAGGCGAAGTCGTTCACACTGTCGGCGACGAAGCGCCACCGCAGGCGGTTGCCCGCAGCCGTGGCGGCACCGGGGCCGATTTCGTCCGGTCCGACGATCGTCACCGTGGAGTCACTCTCGAGTACGCGCGCAAGCCGTGCCCGCGCCGTGGCGGTCAGCACCTCGGCGGGATTCTGCAGCGTACCGGTGCCGCTGACGATCCAGCCGGCAGGTACGTCGATGGTGACATCGTAGCGACCAAAGTTGTTGTAGAACTCCGATGGACCGAGATACGGCTCCGGATCCCATCCACGCAGATCATCGTACACGGCCACGCGCGGGAACCACTGCGTCGGCTGGAAGAGCGTGTCGGCCCAGCGTTGCGTCATGCGGTGGCCCGAGCCCGGCCCACCGGGCAGGGCGTGGTTCCACTCGATCACGAGCGTGGCCGTCGTACGCGGTGGAATCGGTGTGGCCAGCAGCACGCGCGCAATCGTGGAGCGGAGATTCACCGCCGTCGGCACGGCAGGACGACCACCACGTGGTGCGGCGGCATCGAGCCGCACGGAGACGCCGTCGATGCGAATGGCATTGACGACCATGCCGTCCGTCAACTGCGCTGGCGCCCAGGGGAGTGCGCGCGGATTCGTGCCGATGAAGTGATTCGGGTCGAGCCTGAGCGCGATCTGCGTCAGCGAATCGGGGCTGTCGTTGTGCAGGCTGATGGTCGCCACACCGGTGAGCCGCTGCGCCGGCACGTCGAGGCGCGCCCGGATGACGTAATCAGTGCGGAGTTGCCAGTAATTCGGACCGGGACGCCCCGACGAATCACGCGTGGCAGCGGCGTGTGCTGCGCGGATGGTATTGGTCATCGGGATGTCGCGCCGGATGGCGCGTTCGGGCCAGTCGGATGGTGACTGGGCGGCGGCGCTGCTGGCGACGAGAGAGAGCAGCGTCAGCATACGGCGCAGCGGTATCGGAGCGGGGGGTCGGGGCATGCAGAATCGTCGGGGATGCGGGTCCGGTGCGCAAAAGCTGTGCAGGGTTCGCCGGTGGCAGTAAAGGTACAGGCGACGCTCTGGCAAATGGCTCAGCGCCGTGCTAACGTCTGCCGGTTCGTATTTTTCTCCAATCCCTTCGTGAGGTGCGCTTGAAACGACTCCGACCCATGCTGATGGCCATCGCCTGTGTCACGCAGGCCGGGTGTTACCATCAGGTATTCAACACCGGTCTCGCCCCGTCCTCGACCGTGGTGACAAAGTCGTGGCATCCAACGTTCATTTTCGGTCTCGTGGCGGCACAGCCAGTCGACGTGCGCAGTTCCTGCCCGAGTGGCGTCGCGATCGCGAGCACGCGGATGACTTTCGTCAACGGGCTCGTGGGCGGACTGACGCTCGGAATCTTCACCCCACACGAAGTGAAAGTCGTGTGCGCCTCGCGCGCTGCGTTGTTGCCGACGATGGAGATTCGTCATCTGGCCATGAATGCCTCGCGGGAGGAAGCGGATCGCGTATTGTCCGACGCAATTCAGATGGCCTCACGCAGCGATGGCAGCGTGGCGATCGTGATCGATCCCACGGCAGACACCCTTGTCCAGCCATCGGAGGCCGGTCGATGAAGGCGATTCGTTCCCTGGCAGTCCTCGCGCTGCTGTCGCTGGCCGGCTGCTATCGCTACACGATCGTCACCGGTGCTCCCGCATCTGAGAAGACGGTAGGCCGCAACTGGCAGAAATCGTTCATCGTCGGGTTGGTCCCTCCGGATACGATCAACACCCGGACGGAATGCCCCGCTGGTGTCGCACAATTCGAGACGCATCACAGCTTTCTCAATAGCCTCGTCAGCACCATCTCATACAATCTCTTCACACCCATCACGACCAAGGTGACCTGTGCGTCCGGTCCGGTGCCGAAGTAAGCGGTTTCGATCGGCCCCTGTCGGTTTCTGATCCTGAACGCTGAACGCCCCCGGAAGCCTTTCCGGGGGCGTTCTTTCATGACATCGCGAACACTGCGGCCAGCCGTGCTGCGCGACGCCGTATCGGCCGACGGTAAACGCCGGCAATTCCGTCAGTGTCTCTAAACGCATCTCCTTCCTCGAACAGATTCATGATGTGTCATGGCGTCCGCGGGTCCATGCTCCGGGCTTGTTGCATTTCGCCGCTGGTGCCACGGCCACGTCGGGTGATCGATACCGCTGCGAACGCGGGACTCGACACCCCAGCAACTACAGCAGCGATGCTCCCAACCGGGGACTGATCAACCACACCACCATCGCCATCAGCCACGACGTACCCTTGAGACATGGAAAGGAACGACCGCGTGTCGTGCCGGCGCGCGGCAGTCACCGTCACGCACTCGAGGCCATGAACGGAACCAGACGCGGATCGGCCACGCCGTAGTCGCTCTGTGTCGCCACCGCTGGATTGACCCATTGGATGAGCGCCGCCCATCCTCGACTGGCGGGGTCGTGCTCCAGGTAGCCGTGCACGACATCGAACACGTGAAAGCCGCGGCTGAGCTGAAAGGAC
>JBBSCZ010000092.1:0-11259 GCA_038249795.1 Gemmatimonadales bacterium
AGGCGCGTGAACGCATCGTAGCGCGGTGCGATGACGTCGAACATCGGCGTGACCACCCCCTGCTTGCGCGAGGCATCGGCCATGGCGGCGTCCAGATCCTGCGCACGGAATTTTGCGAGGGCGTCGTCGTTGTGCGCTGTCGTCATCCGGCGATGCTACCCCGCTGCGACCGTCGCGGCAACGGTGAGCCGCCGATGCCTCAGAACCCGATCGAGAGGCGGCGGCGGGCGAGCGTCACGGCGGGCAGGAGCGTCGGAGCGCGCTGCACCACACGGTTGAGCGTGCGATCGACGGCGCGATTCCTCCGGCCGACGTAGCCCAGCACCTCCACCAGGCTGCGGGTGCGCGCCGTGTCGGCCGTGAGGTTCATGCGGCCCAGCGAGTCGAGCAGCACCGGCAGTGCGCGGCGTCGTTCGCGGTCGGCGAGAAAACCCTGCACGGCGGCTTCGCGCACCAGCACGTCGCCGGCGGCAAGTGCAAACATGAGCGCCTTGTCGCCGTCCCCCGGGATCATGCCGAGCACGCGCGCGGCAGACGGTCGCAGTGGCGACGGGCCATCCCAGAGGATCACCTGCAGCGTGCGGAGTGCGCCCTTGGCCTGTTTCCCGGCACGCGCGAGCAGTGCCATCGCCGTGCGGGCGCGGGCGATGGCGTCGGGAGCATCGAGCTGCGGCGAGTCGCTGATGTCGCGAGCCAGGCTGCGCGCGACGAGTGTGGCGGTCTTCGATCCCGGCGTCTCGTCGAGTGCGGCGAGCGCCGCGAGTGTCGCCCCGCGAACGCGTGCATCGTCGTCGCCCAGATGATCGCGCAGCGCGTGAATCGCGTCACGCGCGGAGGGCCCCGCGTTGGCGAGCGCGGCGGCGGCGCGGGCACGATCTCTCGCATCGCCCACGCCCAGACGCCGCCGGAACAGCGTGATGTTCTCGTCGCCGATGCGGAGCAGGGCGATGCCCGCGTCGGCCGAAACCAGCGGGTCGTCATCGCGCCACGCCCGCCAGAGTGCGGCGTTGGCGCCCTTCGCTGCCTTGCCGCCGTTTCCGACGGCGCGAATGGCGGTGCGGCGCACGTTCGCGTCGGGATCGCCGATCAGCGGCACCAGGTAGACGACCGTGGCGCGAGTCACATCGGCAAACTGCGCCAGTGCCTCGAGCGCCGCCTGCCGCACGAGGGGCTGCGGGTTCGAGAGGTCGTCACGCCAATCAGACTGTGAACGGCCGGCCACCAGCGGCAATCGCTCCTGTGCGGCCAACCGCACGGGCTGAACGAGCAGAAGTATGGCGATGAGCGGGGCAGCGAGGTGGCGCATGCACGGGAGTATCGGACGCTCGGTGCGAATGCCACATTCCGGGAATGGTCTCCTTCGCAACGCCCCCTCGCGAGCCGAACCGCTGGTTCGTGGAGCCGGCGCCGTGCGAGCCGGCGCTGGCGGCTGCCCCGCCGCGTGTCGACCGACGCCGCCGCACGTGGCGGCAACGATTCAGCTTCCCGGTGGGTGTCGCAATGCTGCTCGGCACGTCATGGGTGGTGATGGCACAGCTGCCGACGCAACTGCCGGTACCGTTGGACAGTTTCGCGCGAAACCGGATCGCCGCCGGTGCGGAGCGCCTGCTCCGGGAGCAACTCCCGTCGGTGCCGCGCCTCTCCGACGTGCGCAGCCTGATGGGCGAGGCGCACCTGTTCTGCAAGCCGGCGACCGGTGCGGGTGCCGACTCGCTGCTGAGCTGCCTGGGCCACGCGGTGCGTTATCAGGCAGCCTACAGCCGGATGTCGTTTCGTTTCGTGAGTCGCGGAGACAGCGTGACGCGTGTCATTGCCTGTCCCTCGCTGCTGGTGCACCGCACCGCAGCGCCGGCCGACCTGATCACGCGTGCGCGGCCCACGCTGGCGACGCCGGGCTGCTGGCTCGATGCCAGCAATCCGGCCGGTACCGAATGGTCGTGGACGGCGCTGCCTGATGCAGCCCGCTTCACGCTCGTGCCCGATCCCGATGCACCGCGCATGCGGGTGGAGTCGGCGCCGAGCAGCGACACGATCACGGTGGTGTGGTAGCAGCAGTGTCGTTGGCGTGGCGCCAGCACCGGACGCGACACGGCTTCAGGGGCGGAACGTCGACTGATTGTACGCGATTTCACGAATCGTGAAACGCCCGTACGTCCACTCGCGTCCGTCGGCTTCAATCCAGTTGGCATCGCCGCGAGTGCCGATGCGGATGCCATCGACCGTGGCGTATCCCGTTATCGGGGTCGACCAGCGCGCACTGCGACTGCCCGACGCGTCTTCCTGTGTGCGATCGTCTGACACGAATCCGATCAGGTCACCTGCAGCATCGAACTCCAGTGTCGCACTGACCGTGTTTCCGGCGTTCACGAAGGTCGCCTGCAACCGGTGCGGCCCTCGCTGTTCCCATGTGAACGGCAAGTCGAGCACTGCAGCTGGCGCCATCACCACGATGTCGTTCATCAGCGTCACCGTCTCTGCCTTCGTCAGTACCGGTCCGGCCTTGTCGACCATCGGGTAAACACTGGCGATCCGCACCTGAAAGGTCGCGTCGCTGCCGACATAGCGGTGCAGAACGTCGAACGGCACGCCCGAGCGCGACGCGGTCATGTAAAAGAGTCGCGCAGGCGGATCGAAGAACTCGTACTGTGTGGCAGTCGATTCCATCCACGGCGCCTCGGCATTGTCGCGCATCTGGGCCGAAAATACGACTCTCATGTTCCGCACGCGCGGCCGACCCACTGCGCCCGAGCGGCGCAGGTACACCTGCATCAACTCGGGTAGCCCGGCAATGTCCGACTCGCCCACCATCGGTGCCGGCCGCATGGGCGCCGTCAGCAGCGTCGTTGCCGTCGCCCTGAACTGCGACCGGAAGCTGCCGGGGCGTGCGTCGACGGCGATCAGCACGAGCGGTACCGCGATGATGATGTTCGCCAGCGTGCCGGCTTTTGCATCACTCCATGAAATCGAGATCAGTGCCTGCGAGAGCAGTGCGCCGGACAGCGCCAGCGCCCACCACCAGCGGTCTCCCCGTAGAACCACGACGCCCGCCGCGACGAGCAGCAGCGACGCGAGTAGCCACAGCGTTCCGGCGAACGGCGTGATCGGCTGTCGCAGTTGGCTTACATCGGCGACGCCGAACGCCTTCGCCGGCCCGAGCAGGTGAATGAGGCCATGAGCCAGCAGCAATGCTGCGAAAGCGATCCGCATGATTACTCCCCCGAGAAAATGGCGTGCTGCCGCTCAAGATCAGCGCTTTACCTCACTGCTCATCCCGGATCACCCGAATCCCCGGCGTCTCGAGATCGTCCATCTGCCCGTTCTTCACCGCCCACAGATAGCCGCCAACACCGACGGCAACGATCACGAGCGCCAGCGGGACCACCAGATACAGAACGCTCATCGTGTCTCCGGAGTGAAAGTGCGGCCGAGCCAACTCGCCAGCACCACCGTGAGTGAACTGGCCGGCATCATGATGGCCGCGATCAGGGGCGTGATCTGACCACTCATCGCGAGCGTCACGCCAAGTGCATTGTACCCGAAGGCCCACGCGATGTTGTTGCGGATGACGCGCATCGACCGGCGCGCGCCATCATCCAGTGCGACGAGTGCGGCCAGCCCGTCACGCGTCATCGCCACATCCGCCGTGGCCAGCGACGCCTCAGCCCCGCCATGCACACCGATGCCGACGGTGGCGGCGGCGATCGCGGCAGCATCATTCACGCCATCTCCCACCATCGCCACGCAGGGCGGGGTACGGCCTGCGCCCGAAGCCTCGACCAACGCGCGCACGCGCGCCGCCTTCTCCTCCGGGCTCGCCTCCGCCACGATCTCCGATGGCGCAAAGCCAAGCGCCGTGCCGACTCGTTGCGACACCGACTCGGCATCGCCCGACAGGAGCATCGTGCGCCAGCCGCGCGCGCGCAGCGTGGCCAGCGAGGCGGCCGCATCGTCGCGGATCGCATCGCCAAACGTGGCACGGGCCACGATGCTGCCATCGACCGCCACGATCACGGGCGTGTAGCCATCATCGGTGGGCCAGTCGGGCCAGCGGGCGTCAGGCAGCTGCGCCGCAACGAATCGCGGTGATCCGATCAGCATTGCACTCCCGTCCACCATGCCAGTGATGCCTCCGCCGATCGTGTGCGTGGCGGTGAAGTCACGGCTCGGAGCGACGCCGACCCACGCCCGACGAAAGCCGGCGGCGATCGGGTGCGTGGATGCCGACTCCAGCGCGAGGATCATCGGCTTCAGTGCATCGACACCTGTCCACGACACGAGCGTGGTCTCGCCGAGCGTGAGCGTGCCGGTCTTGTCGAGCACCAGCCATCCCGGCCGCGACAGCGATTCGAGTGTATCGCCGCCCTTCACGAAAATGCCGGCCCGTGCCGCACGTCCAACCGCCGCACTCATCGCCAACGGCGTTGCCAGCGCGAGCGCGCAGGGACAGGTGACGATCAGCAACGCGATGACATGATCCCACGCCGCCGACGGATCACGCGGTGCCCAGATTGCGTAGGTGACGACTGCCAGCACCAGCACCACCGCGACCACGCGCGATGCGAGACGATCGGCCAGCAGTACCACCGGTGCGCGTCGGCGTGCGCTTTCGTCCACCTGCGCCAGAATGCGCGCGATGCGGCTGTCCTCGCCTGACGCGAGCACCTGCACGCGCACTGCAGCGGTGCGATTCAGCGTACCGGCATACACCGTGTCGCCGACAGTCACCCGCACGTCGGCCGATTCACCCGTCAGGATCGCGCGGTTGAGCGTGCTCTCGCCGCTCACCACTTCGCCATCCACCGGAATCGTCTCACCCGCATGCACGGCGATCACGCTGCCAACGCCGACGGCATCGGCCGGTACGTCGAGCATGCTGCCATCTGACTGCACCAGGCGGGCGGTGGCCGGCGTGAGCGCGAACAGCTGTTCGGTCGCATCGGTCGCGGCGCGTTGACCACGCGCCTGCAGGAATCGTCCCACCAGCAGCAGGAAGACGAGGGCGCAGACACCGTCGAAATACACCGGACCCGAACCGGTGACGGTGTTGATCGCTCCCCGTGTGAAGGCTGCGCCCAGCGCCAGCGCGATCGGCACATCCATGTGGATCGTTCCGGTGCGCAATGCCGCCCAGGCGCTGGTGAAGAACACGCGGCCCGGCCAGACGAGCGCCGGGATCGTCAGCGCGAAGCTGATCCAGCGGAAGAGGCTGAGCGACGCGGCGTCCATCGTGTTCAGCTCGCCCGCGTACAGCGCCACGGCCGCGAGCATCACGTTGGCGGCGATGGCACCGGCCACGCCAATGCGAACCAGCATCGCGCGGTCTTCCTTCCGCCGTAGCAGCGCACGTTCGCCACCACGATACGGATGCGGCGTATAGCCGAGTGCATCCAGTGTGCGGGCGATGGCCGACAGGTCGGTCGAGGCCGGATCCCATGTCACCGAGGCCCGCGACTGCCGGACATCCAGTTCGGCCCGTGCCACACCCGTCACCAGCAGCGGCACGCGCTCGATCAGCCAGACGCACGAAGCGCAGTGCACGCCCTCGAGCGCGAGCTGCACGTGCGCCAGACCATCTGCACCACGGGTGACGTAGCGCGACTGGAACGCCTCGTGATCGAAGTCGATGAATCCACGACCCGATGGCTTCACCGCAGCGCTGCGACGTTCCGTGAAGCCGTGATACGCGCCGAGGCCGTGTTCGTTGATCATCGCGTAGGCAGTGGCGCAGGCGCTGCAGCAGAACACCGGCCCGTCCGACGCTTCGGCACCCAGTGCGGGGAGACCGCAGTGCGTGCACTCGAGCGTGGTCGCACGGGCGATGGGAGACGGTGTGACGGTGGTCGCCATCACGGGGCCGCGTGATGCATGTGCGACGCGCCGGCAGCGCCGACGGCGGGCATCGGCGGCATGAGCAGATGGGCCGTCAACTCGCCGAGTCCGAGCATCACGACCAGCGACGCACTGGCCAGCGGCCAGCGCACACGTGTCGCCGGGCCCCAGCGCCGCGCCCCAGCGACGACGGCCACGAGCATCGGCACCGTGCCAAGCCAGAACACGCCCATCACGGCCGCCGCGCGCACTGGCGAGCCGGTGCCCATGGCCGTTGCGATGAAGGCCCACAACCAGCCGCACGGCAGCAGTGCCGTGGTCAGGCCGATGGCTCCGGCGCGCAGTCGCGGATCCCATGACGCCGTTCGCGCCAGCAGTCGTGCCAGTGTGCCGCCCCACTGCGACGCCGATGCGAAGCGCTGCACCCGCAACGCCTGCCGAAACTGCACCAGCCCCCACGCAATCAATGCCACGCTCGTGACGAGCGCCGCCGTGCGCTGCACGTTCGCGATCAGCCCCGCACGATCGAGCCCCGTGCCGATGATGCCGGCGATCACGCCGAGCGTCACGTACGCGACCAGCCGTCCGCCGTGATACCAGACGCCGCGATTCGACCCGCCATTGGCGAGGCACGCGAACGCGCTGCACATGGCGCCGCAGTGCACGGAGCCCAGCAGGCTTGCGATCAGCACGCCGGCCAGCAGGGTCATTTCAGCTCGATGCGCAGCTTGGCCGTGAAGGTGTCGGCGGCACGAGTCGCGCGCAGTTGCACCTCCCACAGACCGCTGGTCGCGGCGTCGACCGGCGCGCTGTATCCGTCGCCGTCGCGCACCAGCACCAGTCGGTCGATCTGCCCTGCGTGCGCCACCGCGAGGGCCTCGGCGGTCACGGAGTCGGCATCGATGATGGCCGTGCCGGTGGAATCCACCAGCTGCGCGGTAAGTATCGCAACGCGACTATCGTTACGGCGCAGCGTGGCGGTGGCCCGCCAGCCGAGCGCCTTGTCGCGGCGCGACTGCGCCATGGTCGAATCCCAGTTCACCGCGCGCTTGTAGTAGTCAGGCTCGATCGCAAAGTTCGGATCGTTGCCGGCGACGCGCGCCATCCAGATGCCGAAGCCGATCTGGATCACGAGGACGACCACGATGGTGGTCGGCCAGCGATGAAACTTCTTGAACGCGGGGATCATCGCTGCTCCCGTGACGGTGCGGGTTGCGCTCCACGATCGTCGCCAGGCCGTGACGTGCGCGTCGGACCGAGCAGCGTGAACGGCAGCTCCTCCGTGAAGCCGGCGCCGTCGGTGACGCGGAGCGTGACATCGTGGCGCCCGCCCTCGAATGCGTCGGGCGCAGCGATGAGAAAGAGGCTGGTGGTGCGTTGTGCGCCGGGCTCGATGCGCAGCGGAAGTTCCGGGGCGATCACGGTACCGCCGATGAGCCCCTCCACCTGCACGCCGTAGTCGCGCGCCACGTTGGAGCGGTTCACGATCTTCACGCGCAACTGATTCGCCACTCGGCCGTCGGCCTCGACGCTGAACGGTTCGGAACTGGAGCGCAGAATGATGATCTCCGCCTCGGCTCGTGTACCGAGCGTGAGCACCAGAACGCCCAGCGCCACCGCCAGCGCAAGACTGTACAGCACCACCCGCGGGCGCCAGAGCGTGCCCGACTTTCCGGCCAGTTCCTCCTGCGACGCGTAGCGGATCAGGCCCTTCGGCTTGTGCAGCGCGGTCATGACGTGATCGCAGGCATCGATGCACTGCGTGCAGTGGATGCACTCCATCTGCAGCCCGTTGCGGATGTCGATGCCGGTGGGGCATGTCAGCACGCAGGCGTTGCACGACACGCAATCGCCATCTTCGGGACTCCGTATCTTCCCCGCTCGTCGTGGCTCGCCGCGCTGTGCGTCGTAGGCCACGATCAGCGAGCGCTGATCGATCAGCGCCGACTGCCAGCGTCCGTACGGGCAGGCGATCAGGCAGGTCTGCTCGCGGAACCAGCCGAAGTCGATGAAGATCAGCAGGGTCGTCACCGCCATCACCAGGAACGGTGTGGGATTTTCGCGGGGCGAAAGCCTTACCCACTCCGCCAGCGTGTCCGTCCCGATGAAGTAGGCGAGGAAGGTGTGTGCGAGCCCGAGGCAGATCGGGATGTAGATCAGATACTTGAGGATGCGTCGCGGCGACATCATCCCGGGCGCCTTGTCGAGTGCGAGCGATCCGCTGCGGCCGCCTTCGAGCAGCCGCTCGATGGGCCGAAACACGAACTCCATGTACACCGTCTGCGGACAGCCCCAGCCGCACCACACGCGGCCGAAGAGTGCCGAAAACAGGAACACCGCAATGATGACGCTGCCGAGCAGCAGCATCAGGAGCAGCGTGTCCGTCGGCAGAAAGGTGTTGCCGAGCAGGGTGAACTCGCGCCGCGGCACATTCAGCAGAATCACCGGCTTGCCCATCAACCGCAGGTGCGGCAGCGTGACGAAGAACGCGATCAGTGCATAACCCACGATCCGCCGTCGCGTCCACCACGCACCATCGGAGACCCGCGGACGGATCCAGTGGCGCGATCCATCCTCGTTGAGGGTGGGGAGTACCCGTCCGGCGGCCCGCGGAGCTGTCACCGGGTCACGACCACGCCTTCCGGCGGCTTGGGCTTGGCAGGGCTGGTGCCATGCAGGGTCCACACGTATGCCACCACTTCCTTCATTTCGTCATCCTTGAGCAGCTTGCCCCACGCCGGCATGCCCTTCGCCAGCACGCCGTTGTTCACGGTGGCGTAGACGGCATCGATGGTGCCACCGTGCAGCCACGCGTCGTCGGTGAGGTTTGGCCCGATGCTGCCCCCACCATCCGCCGCGTGGCACGCCGCGCACTTGGCCTGATACACCGTTTTACCTTCAGCCACTTCGCCGGGCCTGGCGGCCACGGCCAGCAGTTGCGCGGTGTTGCCACCGCCATCGTTCGCTGGGTGCGCGGCGCGGAATGCGGCCATGTCGGCTTCATACTCGGCTTCGCGACCTTTACCCAGCCCCGTGTTGAAGGGATTGACGTAGTAGAAGATCGAGAACGCGATGGTAATCCAGAAGGTCGTCACCCACCACTGCGGCATCGGATTGTCGTACTCCTGAATGCCATCGTACGAATGCTCGATGAGCCGGTCGCGCTCGCCCTTGTTGGTCGGTTCCATCAGCGCTGCTCCTCAGTGGTTGTCGTGGTGTCGTCCAGTGGGATCTGCGCGGCAGCCTGCCACCACGCCCGATGACTGGGCCAGAAGATCCAGGCGCAGAGCGCGAGGAAGGAACCGAAAAACAGGATCAGTGCGACGACGGCATAGTGCGATAATCCGGCACCGCTCATCAGGTCCGTCAGGCTCATGGTGTCCTCTGTGCGGCCAGCGGCGGCATGGCAGAGGCAGGATTGCCAGCGGTGCGCGCGGGCTCATTGGCCAGCTTGATGTCCTGGCCCAGACGCTGGATATAGGCCACCATCGCCACGATCTCCCGGTCCTGCAGGTTCGCCGGACCGCCATTCTTTTCGACGTCGACCGCGATGCTCGCCGCCTGCGCCTTGGCCATCGGGATCGCCTCGGTGACCGCCTTGCCGTATGGCACGCCGAGCATCGCCATCACGGACACGCGCGTCTGGATCGCATCCCAGGGAATCGACGCTTTCGCGAAGTGCGGGTACGCCGGCATCAGCGATCCATTCACGATGTCACGCGGATTGTTGAAGTGCGTCACGTGCCAGAGGTTCGGGTACTTGCCTCCCTCGCGGGCAAGGTCCGGTCCGTTCCGCTTCGAGCCCCAGAGATGCGGGTGCTCGTACACACTCTCACCCGGCTTCGAATATTCGCCGTAACGCTCCGTCTCGTAGCGCAGCGGGCGGATCTGCTGCGTGTGGCAGTTGAAGCACCCTTCGCGAATGTACATGTCACGGCCGTAGAGCTCCAGCGGCGTGTACGGCGTGACGCTCGCGATCGTCGGCACGTTGGACTTGATCAGGAACGTCGGCAGAATCTCGAACAGTGAGGCGACGGCAACGGCGATGGTGACCAGCACCGTGAACAGCACCGGCATGGCCTCCCACTTGCGGTGATAGCGCATCGCGCGCACCCAGCCGATCACGCCTTCGCCGGCCGGCTTCGGAATCACCGGCTCGCGCCATTCCTTCGAGAGCGGTGCGGCGTGGATCACCGGCACGTCGTAGACGGCTGGACGATTCTTCCAGGTCATGAACATGTTCCAGCCCAGCATCAGCACGCCGACCACGTACAGCGATCCGCCGACCACACGCACCCAGTACATCGGCAGCAGGCGCACCACCGTCTCGATGAAGTCCGGATACATCAGGCGTCCGGTTTCGTCGAAGGCGCGCCACATCAGGCCCTGCGTCACGCCGGCCGAGTAGATCGAGACGACATACAGAATGATGCCGAAGGTGCCGATCCAGAAGTGCAGTTCTGCCAGCTTCTTGCTGTAGAGCGGCGCCTGAAAGAGGCGCGGCAGCAGCCAGTAGATCATGCCGAATGTGATGAAACCATTCCAGCCCAGCGCACCGGTGTGGACGTGTGCGATGATCCAGTCACTGTAGTGCGCGAGGGCGTTGACACTCTTGATGCTGAGCATCGGACCTTCGAACGTCGACATGCCGTACGCCGTGATGCCGATCACGAAGAACTTGAGGATCGGATCGTTGACGACCTTGTGCCAGCCGCCGCGCAGCGTCAGCAGACCGTTGATCATGCCGCCCCAGCTCGGTGCCCACAGCATCACGCTGAATACCATGCCCAGCGATCCTGCCCACTCCGGCAGCGAAGTGTAGTGCAGATGGTGCGGACCGGCCCAGATGTACATGAACACCAGCGACCAGAAGTGCAGGATCGACAGGCGATAGCTGAAGACCGGCCCTTCGGCCGCCTTCGGCATGAAGTAATACATGAGGCCGAGGAACGGCGTCGTCAGGAAGAACGCGACGGCGTTGTGCCCGTACCACCACTGCATGAAGGCATCCTGCACACCGGCATAGATGCTGTAGCTCTTCATCGCACCGGCCGGCAGCGACAGGTTGTTGAAGATGTGCAGCAGCGCCACCGTGATGATCGACGCGAGATAGAACCAGAGCGCCACGTACAGATGGCGCTCACGGCGCTTGATCAGCGTGCCGATGAAATTCACCGCGAACACGACCCAGATCACCGTGATGGCGATGTCGATCGGCCATTCGAGCTCGGCGTACTCCTTCGCTTGCGTGAAGCCGAGGGGAAGGGAAACGGCCGCTGCCAGGATGATCGCCTGCCAGCCCCAGAAATGGATCTTGCTCAGCGTATCGCTGAACATCCGGGCCTTCAGCAGTCGCTGCGTCGAGTAGTAGCAGCCGCAGAAGAAGGCATTGCCGCCGAACGCAAAGACGACGGCGTTGGTGTGCAGCGG
>JBBSCZ010000093.1:0-11105 GCA_038249795.1 Gemmatimonadales bacterium
CGAAAAGCTGCTGACGATGCTCAACGCCCACATGCGCGAGCCGCTCCTTCCCGACGAAAAGCTCCGCATCGGCTTCTCTGCCCTCAAGAATGCCGCCGCCCTCGCCGCCGTCCAGACCGCCGTCGAACAGCTCATCGCCAGTACCTGAGCTGCTGCTCGACCGCAAACAGCAAACTGCTTCCAGCCTATCACAGAAGTGCACAACCGCTGAAAAGCGCAACGGCGGAACGGCTTGGGCAGCGGTGCGGTCGTGGAAGCCCTGCGCAACACAACAGGGAGTTGTTGGTCAACTGCGGCTCGCAATCGGGGAGTAGAGCGGGTTCGTTGCGCTCTGCGTAACGCCGGCGGCTGTCTCGCGCATGGATCATTGCCTGCATATGGCTGTTGCTGTTCCTTCAAAAATTACGGTGTTGGTGTCCACACGAAGTGGAGCCCGACGCGCCGATCCAATTGCTTCATGCCGTTCCGCAGTTTGCACTTCAGCGTCTGTTCGGTTCTGCGATAAAAGCTGTTCGCAGTCCCACCACGCGAGCAAAAGAGTTCAGGCAGGTAGCTGCACGAGCGCGACGCCGGTGATCACGTTCTTGCCGCGCGCGTTGCGGACCGACGTCGCAAGGGTGAGCCGGCGCTTCGGCTCGTCGATGGCGGTGATGGCGACGTGTGCGGTCACGGTGTCGCCGAGTTTCACGGGACGCAAAAACTCCAGCGACTGCGACAGGTAGATCGCGCCCGGTCCCGGCAATTCACTGGCGACCAGTGCCGACAGCAGGCTGGCCGTCAGCATGCCGTGTACGATGCGTTCGCCGAATGGTGACTGCGCCGCCGCAGCCGCGTCGACGTGCACCGGATTGAAATCACCGGAGACCTGCGCGAAGGCCATCACGTCGGCTTCGCTGATCATCCGCGTTGACTCGGCGGCCTGCCCGATGCTGAAATCCGTGATGGCCACCCGTGCGTCTCCGTGTGCGGTCGTCGTTCGTGCCGTCATGTGGTCGTGACGTCGGGTCGATCATGCTCATCGTGCTCATTCGTGCATATCGGGCAGAAACGCACGCCACGCGCGATCGTCAGCGGATGGCTGTTCCCGCCACGAGGATCATACCGGTCGGCTGCGGTGAGCCTCCCGCCGGTTCCTCGGTAATGGCGATCGCGGCGAGATCGGCCTCGGCGAGTGCATACGTCGCCTGCACCACCGCGCGACCGTTCGTGTCGGTGTTGAACGTGCCGGCGCTGATCTTCTCCGCGTTCACCGTCACCAGCCAGAGCTGATAGGTGCGGCCTGCGGGCACTGGCGCCAGGTCGTGCGTCACGAGTGTCCAGCGGTTCGCAACGCGGTCCCAGAACATCCGCGCACCCGGCGACATGTTCTGCGTCGAGGCCAGCTCCACCACGCGCACGTTTGCACCGCTCAGTGCGGCCACGAGGCTGTCGCGCTGCGCGAGTTGTGCCGAGAGCGCAGTGGTGGTGGATGTCGCCTCCTGCAGTGCGACACGCGCAGCGTTGCGCTCCTGCATCGTGTCGCGCAAGCGGAACACCGACACCACGAACAGCGCGAGGGCAGCGATGGCCAGCAGCGGCGCGGCGCGCTGGATCACCGAGAGCCGCGCGGGGACCTGCACCTCGCGAATCACTGGCGCCTGCCGAGCGTCCTGCGACTCGAGACGCAACCCTGGCTCAGCCCTCGGCGCACCGGTGTCGCTGGATGCACCCGTGCCGGGATTCGCAGCGCGCGCCAGCAGACGGTCGCGCATCGCCTGCTGGCGATCCGCCGGCATCGGCGCCGGAGGCACGGCCAGCGCGAGTGTATTGGTCGCCCCGCGAAGCGACGCCAATTCGGCCTGCAGCCGCGGGTTCAGACGCACGATCGCCATCAGCCTCTCCGCCTCGGAGGCTGGCAGAATTCCCAGCGCCAGATCAGGCAGCGCGAGGGTCACTTCCTCGAGTTCATTGGGTGTGCTCATGCGTCCACCTCCCGCAGCGCATCCAGACGGTCGCGCAGCTTCCGCAGGGCCAGACGCGCACGGGTCTTCACCGTGCCCAGCGGCAGCGCGAGCCGTTCGGCAATCTCCGTCTGACTGAGTCCCTCGAAATAGGCGAGCTCGAGCACTTCGCGCTGCTCGACGGGCAGTCTCTGCAGTGCGCCGATCACCTGCGCGGCACGATCACTGGCGTCGAGGTTCGAGAGCGGATCACCGGCGGCGGGCTGCCGCTCGAAGATCGACTCGTCGGCCGGCTGCTCGTCGCGCCGCCGCCGAAGCGACCGCAGGCGATCGAGCGACCGGCTGCGCGCCATTGCCAGCAACCATGCGCCGACGGTACCGCGATCCGCGGTAAATCGACCTGCCTGTTGCCACGCCTGCCAGAACACTACCTCCACCACTTCCTCCGCTTCAGGCGCGTCGCGCACGATCCGCGCGACCAGCGCGATCACCGCATCCACCCACCGGTCGTACAGTTCTCCCAGCGCCGATTCATCGCCCGACGCCATCCGCCCGACGATTGCCGCATCCCGCGCAGCCTCCTCCGAGCCCACGACACCGCCCGCCGCCGCCGCCGCCGCCGCCATCGGGCGCAGGGCTAAATCCTCGTCCGAATCAAACTCTGGCATGAACTCTACGAAGGGGTGCGGTGAACGGATCTCACCATCGCCTGTTTCCGGCCACTCGGCCGCCACGTAAGCTAACGATCGCAGCGACTCCTCCGATGCTGTGCTCCGCGCCTCGCCACCGTCGGGGCGCGCCGGAACGCGCTGCGACTTTTGCCGGTGGTATCTTCGCTCCACGAACGGCAGACAGCAGCCGACACTCTCGCTGGTCCGCCACCCCATCCGTTTCCCCCTGTCCCGATTTGCTTCCCGTCATGGACGTCGCCATCCAACAGCTGGTCGTGCGCTTCGCGAGCACGCTCAATCGCCGACGCCGGTACTCGTCCACCCACCCCATCGTGGTGGCCGCCGAGGAGCAGTTGCTGGATGCAGCAGTCGAAGTGCTTCGTGATCGGTCCACCATCACGATGACCATCTCACGACGCGACCTGCTGATCGACGGGAATGCGTGGGAGATGCCGACGGCGGACTCGCGTGAACTCACTGCCAGATTGCAGCGTCGCGGCGTCAGCGCCGTCACGCTCGAGTCGGGGATCAATTTTGTCGAGCTGCGCGATGCGCTCTCGTGGCTGGCCGAGGACTCCGGCGCATCGTCCGATGCCCTCCGGAATCAAAGCGGAGTGCTGATCACGCGGCTGGCGTACGTTCCGCTCATTGACGAGGAATCCATCCGAGATGCGCAGACCGCCATCGCATTCTTCTGGCGCTCACTGGCCGATGTCACCGGAATGCAGGACGAGCGCACCGGCCCCGATCCGTTTGCGAAGCTGTCGTCGGAATACGCCGGCCTGCCGCTGATCATGGACGAGGCCCCAGCCGGAGCCACGGGTTTCGACACGGATGCGATTCTCGGAACGCTGCGAGGCTCACTCGACGACTCCACCATCGCGCAGCGCGCGGCGGTGGCGTTGATGGAACTCATGAGTCATGGCGCGACCGCGACCGACGACGGCCGAGCCCTCATCGGCGATGAGGTCCGCTCGCTGCTCGAGGCGCTCGGTCGCCCGTCGCTGGCGTCACTCGTGAAGAGTCTCATCGACACCGATCGACAGCAGCAGTTCGTGACGCAAATGGTCGATGTGTTACCGGTCGCTGACGCACTCACGTGGCTCGAAGTGGCGGCGCGGTCGCGCGAGCAGCACGTCTCGCCCGCAATGCTGGCATTGCTGTCGAAACTCGCCATCGTTCCCGACGCGACGCATGACCTGCCTCGAGACGGCATGTTCCGCGATGCCGCGCGTGACTTCGTGCAGAGCTGGACGCTGGCCGATCCCGACCCGGCGCAGCATGTCGAGCTGCTTGCGCGCATCGCTGGCTGCGAGCGCCTTCCTCCGCGCGAGGCTGCGCGCCGCAACGGAGCGCTGACGGCCACCACTGAATCGTCGCGGCTCGTTCAGATGTCACTCGAATCCGACGAAGTCGGTGCCGACACCATGGCCGCCGTCGACTCGCTGCTGTCCGCAGGTCTGGTGCAGTCGTTGCTGCAGTGGATCGCGACGGCCGGCGATACGGCTGCCGCTCGTGAACTGCGCGCCGTTGCCACGAGCGAGCAGGCGGTACGCGAGCTGCTGCTGACGGAACCCGTGGATCGGCTGGAAGCGCGCGCGTTGCTGGAAGTGCTGGACGTCTCGGCCGCCGACACGCTGATCGACATTCTCGCCGACGCCGGCAGCAAGGGCACGCGATTGCTGGTGCGACAGCGGCTGGCGGAGTTCGGCGATGCCATCACCCCGCAATTGCTCGCGCGCCTCGGCGAAGGCCCGTGGTATCTCACGCGCAACCTGTTGTCGCTGCTGCACGACACCGCCGCGCAGCGGCGCGGGGAGGGTGCTGCGGCCGACGCGATTGCGTTGCTGCTCGGTCACGAGCAGGTGCAGGTCCGGCTGGAAGCGCTGCGGGTGCTCGTCGGCATGGGCGCTGAACGTCGGACGGCTGCGCTCAGTCGTGCCCTGCGCGACGACAACGAGCGCGTCGTCGTCGTGGCGTTGCAGGATCTCGGCGACTCGGCCTCGGAACATGGTCAGCTCCCACCTGCGATCGTCTCACAGATCATGGCGCTGGTGGATACCGGGGCACAGAGCGAGCCGGTGCGCGCGCGCGCCATCCGTACGCTGGCATCGACGCGCAGCGATGTCGTGCGCGACTGGCTGATCGGCATCGTCAGCCGCAAGACGACCCTGATGCGACGGCTCGCGCTGGCCGAGCCGACGCTGCCGACCGTCAGTGCCCTGCATGTGCTGACGAAGCAGTATGCGAACGATCCCGTCGCCGCAAAGGTGATGGAGGTTGCGCGCAGCGTGCGACAGGATGCGCGCTGGCAGGTGCGCGACTCGGCCAGCAGCATGGAGCGTACGACATGACGAGCGACGGTTTCGCGTCTGCTGACGCCGATGGCGCGGCAGACATCGGTCTCGGCGCCGAAGTGCAGGCGCTGGATTACATCCACCGCGAAGTGCTGGCCGGTCGGAACATTCCGATGGCGGAAGTGCATGGCATCGTGCGTGCCCTCGCCGTCACGATCCGACGCGAGCAGGGCGTGCTGTTGTCGCTGCTCGAGATCCGCAGCCTGGACGAGTACACGACGTCGCACGCCTGCAACGTGGCGATGCTGTCGATGGCACTCAGCGATCAGATGGGACTGTCCGATGCCGATACGCGCGCGATCGGCACGGCCGCACTGCTGCACGACATCGGCATGCTTCGAATCCCCACCGAAGTGCTGACCCGGCCGGGCGCGATCACGCCGGCCGAGCGACTGCTGATCGAGACGCATACCGTGGAAGGCGCGCGGTTGCTGACGGCGCGCGGCCTGGGCAACTCACTGGCGGCAACCGTCGCCTACGAGCATCACATCTGGTTCAATGGCGCGGGTGGCTACCCGCAACTGATGTACCCGCGCAAGCCGCATTTTGCGAGCCGCATCGTGCACGTGTGCGACATCTACGACGCGCTCCGTTCCCTGCGACCGTATCACGAGCCATGGCCCCGGGACGAGGCGCTCGCGCTGCTCAAGTCCTTCTCCGGTCTGCAACTCGATCCGCAACTGACCGATGCGTTTCTCTCGATGGCGGACAGCGCCACCGAGATCCGTCAGCCGTTCGGCGAACAGACGGCCTGACTCGTCTTCAGGCGATCGCAACTGCAACTGCAACTGCAACTGCCTGACGCAAAGGGGCAAAGGTCGCAAAGGCGCAAAGGACAGATAAGGGAACTGCGCTCGCTGGGCGGGCCGACCACCCCAAAGCAGTTTCTTTGCGCCTTTGCGACCTTTGCCCCTTTGCGTCAGGCAGTTCCCAGTCCAAGAACGACAGTGACGCTGGCCGGACGGGCAGTAGACGGCAGGAATCGGGTGGGGGTTAGTTTTAACAGATGACGCCACCTTCCAGGGATTCGAAGAAGCCGAAGTACGACACCAAGCGCGCCTGGGCTGAAGCCCGGGCGCTGATCTGGACCTACCGTCGGTCGGTCGGGATCGGCATGGGGCTGATGCTCATCAGCCGGGCGGCGGGACTGGTGCTGCCGGCGAGCTCGAAATACCTGATCGACGACGTGCTCGGCAAGGGAAACGCCGAGCTCCTGCCGAAGATTGCCGTCGCCGCCTTCGTCGCCACGGTGATCCAGGCCATTACGTCGTATGCCCTGTCGCAGGTGGTGAGCGTGGCGGCGCAGCAGGCGATCGCGAAGCTGCGTGAGGATGTGCAGGCGCACCTGATTCGCCTGCCGGTGCGATTCTTCGACAGCACCAAGAGCGGCGTGCTGGTGAGCCGCGTGATGAGCGATCCCGAGGGGATCCGCAATCTCGTGGGCACGGGGCTGATTCAGCTGGTGGGCGGGCTGCTGACGGCGAGTATCGCGATCGGGGTGCTGTTCTGGCTGAACTGGCAGCTCACGTCGGCGACGCTGGTGTTCCTGTCGATCTTCGGTGTCGGCATGTCGATCGCGTTCAAGCGGCTGCGACCGATCTTCCGCGAGCGCAGCGTGATTCAGGCCGACGTCACGGGTCGCCTCACCGAAACCATCGGCGGCATTCGCATCGTGAAGGTGTACACGGCCGAGAACCGGGAGCGCGAGGTGTTTGCGAAGGGTGTCGATCGCCTGTTCCGCAACATCGCCGCGACCATCACGGGCACGTCGGCCACGGCGGCGCTGAGTGTCGCGATCATCGGGGCGCTGGGTGTGTTGCTGATGCTGATCGGTGGTGGCGACGTGCTGAAGGGGAAGATGACCATCGGCGAGCTGGTGATGTACATCTTCTTCATCGGCCTGGTGGCCGCGCCACTGGTGAGCATCGCCAGCATCGGCACGCAGCTCACCGAGGCGCTGGCTGGTCTCGATCGCATTCGCGAGCTGCGCGACATGGCGACGGAAGACCAGCTCGATGCCGGCAAGCGCGCGGTACCCACGCTGCGGGGCCACGTGCAGTTCGAAGATGTGTACTTCGAATACGAGCCCGGCGTGCCGGTGCTCAAGGGCGTCACGTTCGATGCTCCTGCCGGCACCACCACGGCGCTGGTCGGCAGCAGCGGTGGCGGCAAGAGCACGCTGATCAGCCTCGTGATGGCGTTTGCGGCGCCGAGCCAGGGGCGCATCCTGATCGACGGCACGTCGCTCGGTGATCTGAAGCTGCACGACTACCGTCGCCATCTGGGCGTGGTGCTGCAGGACAACTTTCTGTTCGACGGCACCGTGCGCGAGAACATCGCGTTCACCCGTCCCGACGCGAGCAAGGAGAGCGTCGAGGAGGTGGCGAAGATCGCGTACGTCGACGAGTTCGTGAGTCGTTTTCCCGATGGTTTCGATACCATCGTCGGTGAGCGCGGCGTGAAGTTGAGTGGTGGTCAGCGTCAGCGTGTCGCGATCGCGCGCGCCATCCTCGCCGACCCGCGCATCCTGATCCTCGACGAAGCCACCTCGGCGCTCGACAGCGAGAGCGAGCAACTGATCCAGGAAGGGCTGCGTCGTCTGCGCTCGGGACGCACCACGTTCGTGATCGCGCACCGGCT
This sequence comes from Gemmatimonadales bacterium, assembly GCA_038249795.1. Classification (GTDB taxonomy): domain Bacteria; phylum Gemmatimonadota; class Gemmatimonadetes; order Gemmatimonadales; family Gemmatimonadaceae; genus JACMLX01. The sequence continues at coordinate 7,609 of JBBSCZ010000093.1, forward strand.
CAGCACGATCACGTCAGCGGATCAGATCCTGGTGCTGGAGCAGGGCGCGATCGTGGAACGCGGCACGCACGCGCAGCTGCTGGCACTGGGCGGGCGCTACCGTGAGCTGTACGAGCGTCAGCACCGGATCGAGTCGGACCAGTTCATCAATCCGGGTGAGGATCCGAGCGCGCTGGTGGCGGCAATACGGTGACAGTGCATTAAACCCGGGATGCCTGACGTTGCGCCGCACGGATGATCAACGCAGGAAATTGCTTCGCTCTCACTGGCGCTGGCACCTAATCTGGCATTGAGCTGTGTGGAGTGAAGTTCTCTTGCCGCCGATGCCTGACCGATGGCCCGACTTGCCCGCGTTGTCATACCCGGCCTTGCCCACCATGTCACACAGCGTGGCAACGGACGGCAGCAGGTATTTTTCTCAGACAGCGACTATGCACTTTACCTGCGCCTGATCACCGAGGCGAGCAGCGAGGCAGGCGTCGGCTGTCTCGCGTTTTGCCTGATGCCCAACCATGCGCATCTCATCCTGGTACCCGAGACGCCGGATGGACTGCGTCATTGCCTATCCAAAACGCATCGCGCCTACGCCGGAATTCTGAACGATCGGCGTCACCTGACCGGACACTTCTGGCAGGGGCGCTACGGCTCGGTGCCAATGGACGATGCGCACCTGCACGAGGCGTTGCGGTACGTCCTCATGAATCCGGTCAGGGCGCAGCTCGTGGCCGGCGTTACGGCGTGGCGGTGGTCAAGTGCGAGGGCGTATCTCACGGGGAAGCCGGACGGCCTGACGGACTGTCAGTGGATGTTGGATGCGATACCGGACATTGGGGCCTTCCTGGGCGATGCCCCAGACACGGATCGGCTCATGCGACTGCGAGCCGCCGAGACGACCGGCAGGCCAGCGGCGGCAGCGGACTTCATCAGTGAGCTCGAGTCGAGTCTCCACCGCGCACTGACGCCTGGTAAGCGTGGGCCGAAGCCACAGTCACGCGGGCAGACGAATGGCGCGGTGATGGCGGTAGGACGAGCGCAGTTGAATGCACTGTCACCGTAATGCGGGCCGGATGGCTCGTTTCGGACCGCTGCAACGCATGCTCTGGTACGGCCTAGAATGCGGATGCTCTGGTGAGGCGCCGCTTCGTGGCCGGTCGCCGTCAGGACCACCACGATCCGGAGCCAGCGCCGTGCAACAGGATACTGCCACTCACTCGTTCGATCAGCGAGCCATACGACGCTTTTCCGTCGCGCATCACCTGCTGCCCGCGGCACTAGTGGCCGTCGCGGCCTGCGGTGGCGGCGGATCTCCATCGGGGCCTCCACCACCAGCGCCGACGCCGCCCAGCATCGTGACGCAACCAGTGCCGGTGAGCGTCACGGCGGGTCAACCGGCCGCGTTCAGCGTCGCTGCGTCGGGCACGGCGCCGCTGGCGTACCAGTGGCAGCGCAACGCTGTGGATATCGGGGGAGCGACCGGCGCCACGTATGCCATCGCGAGTGCGGCACTGGGCGACAACGGCGCATCGTTCCGGGTCGTGGTCAGCAATGTCGCGCTCACTGTGACGAGTACGGCGGCACAACTCACCGTGTCGGCACCGAATGTGGCGCCGGCCATCGTGACGCCCCCACTCGACTCACGCGTGACGTCGCCGGCGACGGCGACATTCAGTGTCGTGGCGGCGGGTACTCCCGCTCCGACACTCCAGTGGCAGCTCAGCACGAACAACGGTGGCAGCTGGGCCGACATTCCGGGCGCGACGTCGGCATCGTACACGACGCCGGCAACCGCGACGGGTGACTCCTTCAATCGATTCCGCGTGGTCGCGACCAACATCGCGGGAAGTGCGACCAGCCCGCTTGCGACGCTGATTGTCGATCCGCCGATTGTCGCGGATCGACTGGTGTTGTTCGCTGGCAGCTTGAGCCTGGAGGGCACTGAGGATGGGACCAGGACCACGGCACGATTCGGCGAGCCCTACGGTGTCGTGACCGACGCGGCCGGGAACGTGTACGTCGCGGATCGCGGCTACCACACCATCCGCAAGATCACGCCCGCCGGTGCGGTGACGACGCTGGCCGGACTCGCCAATACCGAGGGCTCTGCCGATGGAACGGGGAGTGCCGCGCGCTTTTCTTTTCCGACGGGGCTCGGAGTCGATGCTGCAGGTAACGTTTACGTCGCAGACAATGGGAACAATCTGTTGCGCAAGATCACGCCGGCAGGTGTCGTCACGACGGTCGTCGGCGTGGCACGGCTGCCAGGTGGTCCGCGCACCGGACAGCGACTGTTCAACCCATCCGCCGTGGCAGTTGATGCGGCGGGGAACTACTTCATTGCGAACACCGGTGACCAGACCATCGTGATGTACCCGCCGACCGGCCCCGGTGTGGTGCTCGCTGGATTCCCGGGCATCCGGGGATCGCAGGATGGCACGGACTCGACGGCGCGCTTCAACGGACCATCCGACCTCGTGCTCGACGGTCTGGGCAATCTGTACGTCGCCGACCAGTTGAATTCCACGATACGAAAGATCGTGATTGCGACACACGTCGTCACCACGTACGCCGGGAATCCCTCCCGCGCCGGATTTGCGGACGGCATCGGCGGCGCCGCGCTGTTTGCCGATCCGATTGCGTTGACGATCGATGCGGCCGGGAACCTCTACGTCGCGGATCTCACGAACAACGTGATCCGGAAGATCGCTCCCGGCGGAGTCGTGTCCACCGTGCTGGGCGTCGTGCGCTCGAACCCGACGTTCGAGTTCAGGTTGGGACCCAACCCCCGGCTCGGTGGTCCGCTCTACATGACCATGATCGACCAGCGTCACATCCTGCTTGGCATGGATGCGGGCGGGAGCACCGCACTCTTCCTCGCGACGGTGCCGTGAGGCCGGTAACGCAGTGTGACGGTCGCACAATAAAAAGTTGCCTGAACTGGCGTTGCATCGAAAGCCTCACCTTTCACGAGAGGGCAGGGGTCAATCCGACGGCTGACGAACTGCCGCCCCGCTGCAAGACTTTCCTCCACGCGCCCGATGAAGGCGGTGGCTACCGTCTCGAGCGTCATGCGCTTCAGCACCAGGCGGTCGTCGATGATGTTCTGCAGCTGGATCGAGGGGTCGTGATCCAGGGGTCAAAGTCGTCGTTCGTTCAAGGGGTCCTTGAAGGGGCCCGTTCAAGGGGTCAGAGTCCTTGAACGTTCAAGGGGACAGAGTGCTGAAGGCCAGCGCCCCGTGATGCTGAGCGAGAAGCGATTGTTTTACGAGCCGATCGACGGAGGCGGCGTCTGCTGGTGCTGGACCACGACCCAGTCGTCCTCACCTTCGCGGAGCAGCGTGGATGTGCAGTACGCGGTATAGGCAATGTCTCCGCGGCTGACCTCTGCCTTGTAGGCGATCACGATGAGGCCGCCTGTCGGTCCGTCCGGGCGCGCCACCTTCGCATCACTGAATACCACTGAGTCCCAACGTGGCGTCTGTGCCATTGCATCGGCGACG
>JBBSCZ010000094.1:0-10987 GCA_038249795.1 Gemmatimonadales bacterium
CTGGCCTGGGCCTGAAACGGTTTCTCGGATCGAGGTCAGATCGGAGAAATCCGATCGACGACGGCGTTCTGCCGACCGCCCGCCTGAACATCGGAATCGCATTCTAGACGTCGACACACGCGACACCAGCGGCTGTTGCTCCTTCAAGCTGCGTAAGCCGCGATTTTCTCATGACCGATTTGACGCGCGGGCGACGCTGGCGCAGCCTTGGCCCGTACCAGAACGTTGGCCTTCTCAACGACGGAGTTCTCCGTGTTGTCCATCCGAACGCTCGTCCTTGCACTCGCAACACTCCCGCTGGCACTATCGCTGCACGCGCAAGCGGCCGCGAAAACGAAGGTCGACCCTGCCATCCGCAAGGGTGTGGTGACGTTCAACCCGTTCGCCATCTTCGCCGAGTACGTCGCTGGGGATGTGGAAGTGAAAGCCTCGCCCAGTTGGACACTCGATGCTGGTGCCAGTTGGGCCGGCATCAGCGATTTCAACGGCTATCGTGCGCTCGAAGCGAAGGCGCGCTACTACCCCGGCGAGAAGGCGCTCCAGGGTTTTGCGGTGGCAGCGACGGCGGGGTTCGGATCGGTAAACGACGATATTTATATTTCCTACGGGCTGAGGATCGCAACCCGGCGTACGACGCGGCCCTCGATTGGAACGGAGCTCAGCTATCAATGGATCATCGGTCCATCCTCCCGATTCGTCGCCGTGACAGGGCTGGGGCTGAAGCGTTTCCTCGGGGACGAAGGATCTGATCCGATCAGCGTGCCCATCCTTCCGACCGCGCGCATCAACATCGGCTTCGCGTTCTAGCGGTCATCTCGCGAAATCCCATTGACCGCCGCTCCGTCATCGAGTGGCGGCCGATTTTTGTAGTTGCCGGTTTGACACACGACCGGCATTGCCGCAGCCTTGGCATATGCTCGGTGTTCGGCTTTCTCGCCCTCGGAGTTCCCCGTGTCGTCCTTCCGAACGCTCGTCATCGCCCTCGCTGCGTTGCCGCTGTCACTGCACGCGCAGCCGCGAATCACCGTCACACTCCCCGCCGCACGCGCCGCTGCAGCACAGGACGGGCGCCTGCTCTTCCTGCTCTCCGCCGACTCGAGTGCCGAGCCGCGATTCCAGATCCAGTTCGGGCCGAACACGCAGCTCGTCTTCGGCAGCGATGTGGAAGGATGGGCGCCGGGGTCGTCGCGCACTGTGGCGGGTGATGCGTTCGGGTTTCCGATTCGCGCACTGAAGGATGTGCCGGCTGGCACCTATCGCGTGCAGGCATTCCTGAATCGCTACGAAACGTTCATGCTCGGCGACGGCCGGAAGCTCAAGCTCCCGCCTGATCGCGGCGAGGGGCAACAGTGGGCGTCGAAGCCGGGCAATCTGTACAGCACTCCGCGTACGATCCGCTGGGACCCCGCGCGGCCCGCGAGCATCGCGCTCTCGCTCGACAACGAGATCGCCGCGCTGCCCGACCCCGTCACGCGCGAGACGAAGTACGTGAAGTACGTGAAGATCCGCAGTGAGCGGCTGTCGAAGTTCTGGGGCCGCGACATGTATCTCGCTGCCTGGGTGCTGCTGCCGTGGGGCTTCGACGAGCATCCCTCGGCACGCTATCCACTGGTCATCCATCATGGGCATTTCCCGATGTCGCTCAGTGGCTGGCGCGAAACGCCACCCGATCCTGATCTGAAGCCCGACTTCAGCGCACGCTTCCAGCTCGCCGGATACAACCGCATCCAGCAGGAGCTCGGCCATGAGTTCTTCCAGTCGTGGACCGGCAAGGGGTTTCCACGCGCGCTGATGATCGAGATCCAGCACCCGACGCCGTACTACGACGATTCCTACGCGGTGAACTCGCCCAACAGCGGCCCGTACGGCGATGCGATCCAGTACGAGTTGATCCCCGAGATCGAGAAGCGGTTTCGCGGATTGGGCCAGGGGTGGGCCCGCTTCGTGTTCGGCGGCTCCACCGGCGGGTGGGAGTCGATGGCAGTGCAGATGTTCTATCCCGAGGAGTACAACGGGGCGTGGGTGGCGTGTCCCGATCCGATCGACTTCCGTCACTACACCACGGTCAACATCTACAGCGACACCAACGCGTACTTCGTCACCAGCCGCTTCAAGCGCACGCCGCGTCCGGCGCATCGTAACTACCTCGGCCATGTCGATGCGACGGTGCAGGACATGAATCAGCTCGAGTACGCTCTCGCCTCACGCGGTCGCTCGGGCGACCAGTTCGACGTGTGGGAGTCGACGTTCTCCCCCGTCGGACCGGATGGCTATCCCGCGCGGATCTGGGATCGAGAAACCGGAACGATCGATCCGAAGGTCGCGACCTACTGGCGCGATCACTGGGACCTGTCGTTCATCCTGAAGCGTGACTGGGCCACGCTGGGTCCGAAGCTCAAGGGCAAGCTGCGCATCTACGTCGGCGACATGGACAACTACTACCTCAACAACGCCGTGTATGAGGTGGAGAAATTCCTGAAGACTGCCACGCCTGCCGCCGATGCGGTGGTGGACTACGGCGACCGCGACGAGCATTGCTGGAATGGTGATCATACGCGCAGCAATGCGTACTCACGTCTGCGCTATCCGCAGATGGTGCTGCCGTGGGCGGTGGAGCGGATGCTGACGACCGCACCGGCCGGCGCGGACCTGCGCAGCTGGCGGTACTGACGCCGGTCAACGAACGACACCCGATGACTGACGCAGATTTTCGCGCATTGCTGTTGCAGCTGGCCGATGGCTGGCATCGTCGCGACTATGCGGCAGTCGCCCGGCACTTCAGCATCGACGTCCGATATGGCGACCCGCTGCGATATGCACTGCGCGGCCGCGATGAACTCCTGGCATTCTTCAGCAATGACGACGGCCTGGCGCAGCACGTGTCATGGCACACCATCATTTTCGACGAGCAGCGCCAGCAGGGAGCAGCCGAATACACATACCAGGGAACGCATCAGTATCACGGTACCGTCCTGGTGCGCATCGAAGGTGGAATGATCACCCACTGGCGCGAGTACCAGCATATCGATCCGCGTTCGTGGCATGACTTTGCAGGCGCAAACGCGCTCGGTGATCGTTGACACCGCACACATTCGCAGACTCCCACGCCCGACCCGCCATCGCAGCGCTTGCAGATACGGCAATGGGCAGGGTCCAGAATCATCTCCTGCCCACCGCATCATGACGCCGGCGATGTGGTCGCTCGGCGCGTTGCTGCTGGTCATCGCAGGGAGCCTCACATCTCGCATCAACATCGGCGTGCTGGCCGTGGCGCTGGCCTGGCCGATCGGGATCTTCGCGGCCGGCTGGAACGTGGATGCCCTGATGGCAACCTTCCCCAGCAAGCTCTTCGTGACGCTGGTTGGGGTGAGTGTGCTGTTCGGCGCAGCTCAGGCCAACGGGACGATGGACGCCATCGCGAAGTCCACGGTCGGGCTGCTGCGTGGAAGCGCGGCGATGTTGCCATTGTTGTTCTTTCTGATGGCCTGCGCCATCTCCACCGCAGGGCCCGGAGCCATCTCGGCCACTGCATTGCTCGCTCCGCTGGCGATGGGCATCGCCTTGCAGGCGAAGATGCCTGTGTTCCTGGCGGCGCTGATGATCGGCAATGGTGCGAATGCGGGAAACCTGTCGCCGATCAGCGCTGTGGGCGTCATCGTCCACAGTTCGATGGCGAAGATCGGACTCGAGGGGCACATGTGGGGTGTCTGGTCTGCCAACGTGACCGCACACCTGTTGGCATCGCTGGCTGCGTGGGCGCTCTTCGGTGGTCCGGCGCTGCTGCGTGCCGGCAGTGTCGAAGTGCCGGAAGCGGCTCCGCCACTCGCCGCGCGGCACTGGATGACGATCGGTGTGATCATCATCTGGGTAGCCGCCGTGGTCGTCTTCACGTTGAATCCCGGGCTGGCGGCGTTCGCGGCGGCGAGCGTGCTGATTCTCGGTGGTGCCGCCGACGACAGTGAGAGTGTCAAGCAGATTCCGTGGGCCGTGATCCTGATGGTCTGTGGCGTGAGTGTGCTGATCGGCGTGCTGGAGAAGACCGGAGGCATGGATCTCTTCACGACCTTGCTCGCAAAGGTTTCCACACCACGCACCGTCAATGGGATGATCGCCGGTATCAGCGGATTGATCTCGACCTACAGCTCGACGTCGGCCGTGGTCTATCCGGCGTTCATTCCCGCCGTGCCGGGACTGGTGCAGAAACTCGGGGGCGGTGATCCGCTGCAGGTGGCGATGAGCATCAACGTCGGTGCGGCACTGGTGGACGTCTCGCCCCTCTCGACGATCGGCGCGCTCTGCATCGCGGCGCTGCCGCAGAAGAGCGACGATTCGAAGAAGCTCTTCCGGAATCTGCTGCTCTGGGGTTTTGCCATGACGCTGGCGGCGGCGCTGTTCTGTCAGTTGTTCATCGGCTTCTTCGCCTGATCACGCTGACACGCATGTGTCGGCGGATGCGCGCGCCGCAACCGCACGCGACGCTGGCCCGCCTCAGCCATGCTCACCGCGCGATCGACACCTCGAGCGTCACCCAACCACCGCGGATCGGATCGTTGAAGCTCTGAGTGCGTGTCCGCCGCGGGAAGCGCGCCGAGACGGTCTGTCCTACGCTGCCGAACGCGCCCCCCGCCTCGGGTGTCAGCGTGATGTAGCGGCCGAGCGGAATCGCGAGTCCCAGGCTCGCACTGGCGGTGGTGCCGCTCGCCACGAGCGTCGCTGGGATGCCACTCAGTCTGGCCTGCGCGTTGCTCGACTCGCGCAGCACGCTCACCGTCGGTATCACGACCAGCGCGCCGGCAGGCACAGCGGCAGTGGCAGTGAGGCCGGCGAAGTCGCCGATCGGAATCAGGCGCGTTGCCACGTCGGGGCGCTCGATGTCGACGGGACGCGAGTAGAAGCCGCTCAGCGCCAGAAACCCGGTGCCGTCGGTCCCGAAGTAGCGCAGCAATCGCGCATCGACCGCGAGCTGGCCTCCGCCGGGAAAGAGATTCCGTCCGCCGAGTGAATCGGTGAAGCTCCTGGTGAGCTCGACGCTCGCGCCAAGCGTCGTGGCGTCCATCGCACGCGACACGCCCAGCGTTCCACGCACCGTCGTCCCGCGCCAGCTGACACTCTCGGTGCCACTGGGCTTTGGATCGTACTCGATGCCGGAGCGCAGTGAAAGCGAAACGCCGCTCCCGCCAACGAGCTGCGTGAGCGCATAGCGAACGCCGACGCGCGAGGCGATACCGAGCGATCCCGCATCGAGGTCGATGGTGCTGGTGCCGACTGCGCCGATGGCTTGTGCTTCCGAGATGCTGAGCGCACCGGGCGACGACGTCGACTGGGCAAAGAGGCGTAACGTGTCGCGAGAACGGAGCGTCAGATCGAATCGCACGCTCACCGGCGTGACACCGCTGAATGACACCGGCGCTCGGCTGGCGACGGCGCTGGTGTCACCGGTATACGCCACGGGCGTGAGATCCACACGTAGGGTGCCGCGATTGAAGCGGCCCATCCAGCTGACGTACGATGCCTGCTCGGCGGCGCGAACTTCGCCCACGCTGTAGCGCCGATAGGTGGGCCGGATCGTGAACGCTTGCCGGAAAGCGGGGGCGGGCAGCAGCAGCGCATCGTCCGCGAGATCGAGCGTGTCACGCATGACCTCCGCAATGATGCTGTCGCGGACGCGCGCGCTCAGCGTATCGGAGCTCGTTCGGGGCACCTGCGCCGACAGCGATGTCGTCACCAGGGCTGCCATCAGGGCTGCCACCAGCGCTGCCACCAGGGCTGCCACCAGAAACGGCGAGACCGCCAGCAGCGCCGAGATGGCGTGGCTGGCGGTGTGCCTGCATGGACGAAATCCTTTCGGCATGCAACCCACGGTAGTCAGTGTGTCACAGATGCGGAGGCTGGCATCACGGAGTGCCGGGAGCGGGCTTCACTGGGGCCGGCCTCGCGGGAGCCGGATTCCTGGGACGACTCGCATCGCGATAGGCCTTGAGCTGCGTGGCCATGTCGTCACGCGTCAGTGTGCCGGCCTTGACCTGTGCGCGCAGGTCGGTGGACTTCTCGCGCAGCCCACGCTGGTAGGCGCGGAGATCGTTGCGGAACTGCACCTGCTCGGCCGGCATCGCGTTGACTCGCTCGGCACGACGGGCACGGGCCGTCTCGCGCTGCTCTGGCGTCATGGCGGCACGGCGCTCCTTCACTTCACCACGACGATCACGCGCCGCCTCGCGACGCTCCATCGCCTGCTCGCGACGGGTGGCGGACGGGTTGGTGGTGCTGGCACCCTGTGCCTGCACGACAATGGGGGCAGCGAGCAGGGCGACGGCGGCGAACATCAGGGTCCGGGTACGCATGGGCTTCTCCTGCGGCGTCGGCCGCGGCTGGTCTTTTGTGTGTGCTTGTGCCATGATGGCGACATTCACACAGACGCCACGCGCCAGCAGACGTTAAGAGCCGGGATCAGGTGACCCGTGTATTGGACACGGACCGTGTGCATGGCTCACACGCCGCAAGGCTCCGGCGGTATCGTTCGTGACACCGTGTTTCCGTGTTGCCTTTTCTGAATCGATATGCCGATCACCCGCCGCGACTTCATCGCCCGCACGGCCGCCACTGCCGCGTCGCTCACACTCACCGAGCGCCTGCATGCGATGCGACTCGTCGAGCCTGTGCTGCCGTTGGCCGGCAGTGCCACGGTCCCGCGCATCATCAGCTCCACGAATGGCCTGCGGGGCGTGGCCCGGGCGTGGGAGTTGATGCAACGCGGTGACGACACGCTCGACGCGATCATTGCCGGCGTCAACATCCAGGAGCTCGACCCGGATGACGATTCGGTTGGGCTGGGCGGCCTCCCGAACGAAAACGGCGTCGTGCAACTCGATGCGAGCTGCATGCACGGTCCCACGCGGCGCGCCGGCGCGGTAGGCTGCATCGAGGACATCGCCACACCATCGCTGGTGGCGAAGGCGATCATGGACTACACCGATCACATCATGCTGGTGGGTGACGATGCGAAGACATTCGCGCTGGAGCTGGGATTCACGACGCAGAACCTGCTCACCGAGCGCTCACGACAACATTGGCTTCGCCGGCGGGCACGTCTCAACCCCGGCGACTTCCGTCTCGACTTCGACGATGATGTGATCATCCGCGACACGCATGGCACGATCAACATGAATTGCGTGAACACGAAGGGTGAGATGAGCAGCGTGACCACCACCAGCGGCATGGCGTACAAGGTGCCGGGCCGCGTGGGCGACAGCCCGATCATCGGCGCTGGCCAGTACTGCGATCAGAGTGCCGGCGCCGCTGGATCGACGGGTCGCGGCGAGGCCAACATCAAGGTGTGCGGCGGCTTTCTGACAGTGGAGTTCATGCGCCAGGGCATGACGCCCGAGCAGGCCTGCCTCAAGACGCTCGAGCGCATGGTGAGCATGACCGAGTCGCGCCTGCTCGATCCGAAGGGGCGCCCGCGCTTCGACATCAACATCTATGCTCTGGCAAAGGATGGCCGCTACGGCAGTGCCAGCATGTACGAAGGAGGCACCTTCGCCGTGGCCGACGCGAAGGGGGCACGCGAGGAGAAGGCGGCATTCCTCTTCAAGCGTGCGGACTTTCCGACTGGTGCGGTGCCGGTGCAGCGAGCCAGGGGTCGCTGATCGTTTCGGACCCTTGAAGTCCGCTCGGGGAAGGCGCGAAGTAACGCCGAAGGGGAGGGGTCTCCGTACCGCGCACCGCGAACTGGAAACACCCCTCACACGCTGCGGATGCACGGAGAGTTCAGTGCGTCGGGCGTGCTTCGATGTGAATGGGAGCATCGTTTGGCGGGATGAACAGCCTCGCTGCACGCTGTTTCCGCAGAATTTTCAATCCCTGCCGCGGCGTGGAAGGTCGCCAGTCGCAGAGAGCCCTCCGTGCATTCGCGGCTCCATGTGAGCGGTGTCTGCTTTTGCAGTTTGCTGTGCGCCGCACAAAGTTTGCAAGCGCGCATCGCCACCCGCGCGCCCGGTTCTCCCTCCGACCGCAGCCGACCCTATGATCTTCACCACCGCACGCCGGCACTCGTCACGATTCGCCGCACTGCTCGCGCTCTCGCTGGTCACCGGCACCGCCGCCAGCGCCCAGCGCACCTTCACCTCGCTGACGATGTTCGGCGACAGCTTCTCCGATGTGGGCAATGCCAACCAGCTCACCGGCGGTGTGGTACCGCTCCGGCTTTCCAATGGCCCCATCTGGTCCGATGTCCTCGGGAGCAGCATCGGACGGACGACCGACGTGCGGCCGGCCTTTGTCGCCGCGAGTCCGACGGGTGTCTACGCTGTCTCCGGCGCACTGACTGGCGGCGGTGGGACCGGCACAGGCACCCAGATCGCCCGCTGGTGCGGCTTCACCGGTGGTGCCTGCACCCGTGCCGCCGACGCGACTGGACTCTACACCCTCTTTGCGGGTGGCAACGACGTCCGCGCTGCGGCCGGACTCTCCACCGACGTCGCCCGCCGCGATGCGACCGTTGCCGCCGCCCAGAACCTGCTGACACAGGGAGGCAGCCTCAAAGCTGTCGGTGCCCGCTCGATTCTCTTCGCCTATCTGCCTGACCTCGGACTGACGCCCGACCGCATCCGGTCCCCGCAGTCGTCCACCCTCAGCGACTTGACGCGTCTCTTCAACACAACGCTCGAGGCGGGCATCGCTGGGCTCCGCCTTGCCACTCCGACGGCGTCCCTCTTCGACCTCCGCCTCGACAACCTGTTCACGAACCTGCTCGCGCAGCCTGCCTCGTTCGGCTTCACGAACACCGACACGCCCTGCACCACTGCCGGCGCGCTGCCGGCGTGCACCGGCTACGTGTTCTTCGACGGGCTCCACCCCTCGTCGGCCGCGCACGGATTCGTCGGTAACGCCGCGTACAACCTGGTAGCCTTCGACCGCAACGTCGCGGTGGTACCGGAACCGGCGACCGTCGTGCTGATGGCGTCTGGACTGCTCGGCCTGGCCGTCATCGCGCGGCGCCGTCAGGTGCGCTGATCGCGCAGCGTTTCGAGTCGAACGACACCCAGGGCGCCGACGGCCGTTCCGTCGGCGCCCTGCCCTTTCACCGAGCTGTGACGTCAGCGCTGGCTGGCCCGGTCAGCGCTGACGCAACGCCGCCAGCAGCCGCTGGCCCGGACGTCCGGTGACCATCATGCCCAGTCGCTGCTGCTCCACCTTCACCGCTGCCCGCGTTGCCGGGAGCAGCAGGCCATCGATGCTGCCGAGCGCATGCCCACGTGCCATCAGCAGCGTCTGCAGTTCACGCCTGTCCTTGCGGCTCAGCCCGGGATCATCGGTGGGCCAGGGGGTCGTGAAGGCGCCCGCACCGCGCAGCCGGTCGGCAAGGTGAACGATCGCGAGCGTGTAGCTCTCCGCCGCGTTGTAGCTGAACACGGCACTGAAGTTCGACGTCACCAGGAACGCGGGCCCCGTCGGTCCGGCGGGAAGAAAGAGCCCGGCTGACACTGACGAGTCCGCCGCCGATGCCATCAGCGGCGAGCCGTCGACGCGTGTCAGTCCACGCGCCGCCCAGGTACCCAGCGAGCGGCGCAGCCGGCGGCTTTCCCCACGGGCGTCGAATGGCCTTCCATCACGCCCCGGCAGCTGCACCTCGTAACCCCAGGGCAGCCCACGCTTCCATCCCGCCAGCTTCAGGTAGTTGGCGGTGCTCGCGAGCGCGTCGCCCGTGTTCGACATCAGGTCGCGCCGACCATCGCCATCGAAATCCACCGCGCGCCACCAGAACACTCCGGGCATGAACTGCGTCTGTCCGAACGCACCCGCCCACGAGCCCTTGAACGCCTCGCGCGTCACGTGGCCGCCCTGCACGATCCGCAACGCCGCGATCAGTTCACCGCGGAAGTACCCCTGCCGGCGGCCGGCGCAGCTGAGCGTCGCGAGGGAGCGAATCACGTCGAACGTCCCCTGCCCGCGCCCGAAGTTGCTCTCGATGCCCCAGACCGCCGCCACCGTCTCCGGCTCCACGCCGTACCGCGCCGCCACCGCCTCGAAGGTCGCCCGATGCAGCGCCAGCCCCCGCAGGCCGTCGTCCACCCGCTCCTCGTCGGCCATGACGGCGACGTAATCCCAGATCGGCAACGTGAACTCGGGCTGCGCATTCAGCTGCGCCAGCACGGTGGAATCGGGCCGCACTCCATCGAGCTGCCGCCAGGTTTCGGCCGTGATGCGGCGCCCCGGCTTCGACTCTCGCAGCACCTGCAGGCATCGCGCGAACGGGTCCGCACGCGCCTCCTCGGGAAGGCAGAGAGCGAGCAGCAGCGCGGCGGTCATCGCCAATGGGCGAGCGAAACGGAAGAGCACGCGTGGGCCCGAGCGCGGGGCGAAAGGCTTCGGAGCCATGGTCGTGCCGCACCGCTCCGTGGGACTTTCAAGCCTACCCCGCACCGCCCCCTTCCGCACAGGCAGCATGGCACCGATGATCTTCTGCTGGCCGGCAGCAGTCGGCCTGGCACCTGGAATCGGGCAGCGGCAACACGTCGGTCTGGAAGTCGGTGAACGGCGGCACCACCTGGGAGCGCCTCTCCAGGCCGGAGATCCTGCGCGGGCTGCCGCGCAATGCAATGGACCGCATCGGCGTCGCCGTAACCTTTCAGTGATCCGGATATCGTCTACATGATCAGCGAGACGAAGGACGATTCGGAACTCTGGCGCAGCGATGATGCCGGCAAGTCGTGGCGCACCCTGAACCGCAAACCGCACATCAACTTCCTTCCGTTCTACCGACATTGTCGGGGGAACTGCCCCGCGAGTGCAGTTCCCCCGATGCTTTCATTCGGACGGCGGAGGACGCAGCCCGGCGCACAGCGTCCTGACACCTTGGCGTACTTGCGCCCATTGCATTACGCAGTTGCAGGAGATCGGCGCGCAGACAGTTCTGCGGGAGGGCACGCTACCCCAGCGCCGCCCGCTCCCTGGCATCGGCCACACGGATGATCGTCGTCAGATCCGC
>JBBSCZ010000095.1:0-10954 GCA_038249795.1 Gemmatimonadales bacterium
CCGGCATGGCCAGCCGGGTGCTCACCATCAGGTGCAACAGCACCTGCGCCAGGACAGGCGGCTGTGCGATCACGACAATAGGTGTTTCCGGCAAACTGACATGGACGGTGCAGCTGCGACCGAGCGGCATTCGTACCAATGCGCCAACGTCTGACCAGAATTGCTGCAACGACACTGCGACAGGTTCCGATGCCGTTGTCTCTGCCGTGGAGGCGAGAAGCAGGCCGTTGGCGAGGCGCTGCAGATACTCGATCGACTCCTGGCGTTGCGCAGCAGATGCAGCGTCGCGATCTATCGACTGATCTTCGAGCACATCCAGAAGAAGCACGAATGGCATGACGGCGTTTCGGATCTCATGCCCGAGCCCGCCCCCGGATTTTTCGAAGCGCAGCGCCTGTCCACTCTCGTGGTCGGCCTTGCTCACAGCGAGCTGCGCGATCGAATCATCAGTGGAGCCTCTCACCATGGGGGGATGACGTGCAAGCTACGCGCCAAACTCTCACGTCCTCACTGAACGCAGTCGGGTTCGCTCCAATAACTGCTTATGGTTAGCGTAGACGAAGTGAATTGAAGTGGCCATCCTGAAGTGCAGACGCGCCGTCGCATTCTACGTCAAACCTCGAGATCATGAATACTGCCGGGCCCAGCTGCCGAGTGCTCGTGATCGATGACGATGCCGATATTCGTGACAGCACAGCGATGGTGATCCGACTGCTCGGGCACGATGTGGTCGTTGCAGCGGATGGGGCAGCAGGCATGAATGAAGGCCGTATCTTTCAGCCTGATCTGGTCCTGCTCGATGTCGGACTTCCGGGAGTCGACGGCCACGCTGTTGCCCGTGCCATGCGAACCGAAGAGTGGGGGCAGCGGGCGCTGCTCGCCGCCGTGACGGGCTGGGCGCGCGAGAGTGACCGTCTTGCCGCCGAGGCGGCAGGGTTCGACGTCCATCTTCCCAAGCCAGTGGACCTCGGCACGCTCCGCGATCTGATTGCACGAGCTACCGCAGCGCAGACGTCAGGGAAGCTACCGCTTCAGTAAATTGGCGATCACTCCGCTGGTACTCGTCGTGAAAACGCCACTCGACATATCCTGCGCACACGGGTTTCAGCTCGAAACTTGACGGGAGAACGGGATCCTACCTTTTGCGAGCAGAAGGTGCTACTCCGGAGGGCATAGGCGCATTCCATCCCGCTGGCGAATTGTCGAGTGCAGCACAGTCGAGCCATACTGCACCCATACCTGAAAGTCGTTCCACAAAACCTTCAGAGCGGAGTGCTCTCATGGAAACGTACCCGAACAGCACGACCTTCAGCGATACCGACGTCATGGATGGCGGCACCGACATGGAACAGCGACCAAGCAGCCGCGCGGTTGACACACAGGGTGTGCCGGAAACACACAATGACGAAAGTGATATCCGCCAGAAGGGCAGCGACATGATGCACGGTATCAAGGAGCGAGCCGAGCGTGTCAGTGAAAAAGTGAAGAACAAGGTGACGTCTGCCACGGATTACGTGAAGAACGCCGAGGCGGCTGACATGTGGGGCGACGTGAAGGAACTGGCTCGGCGCAATCCCGGGGCTTCAATGGTTGCGGTCGCCGTGATCGGCTTCGTGCTGGGTCGCTCTACATCGCGTTCGCACTCGAGGTAGCCATGGCACGCGCGGTCGGAGCGGACTCAATCAGCGAGAACGTCCGCGGTCTCCTGAGCGGGGCAGAACGTCTGGCACGCACCGAGGTCGAGCTCGCCCTCGCGAAGGGTCGTGACAGTTTTGGAGAGAGTGCGCGGCACATGGGGACGCTGGTAGTTGCCGCCGTATTTGCGATCGGAGGCATGGCGTTTCTGTTGATGGCGATTTACAACGGATTGGCGTTGCGCGTCGACAGCTGGCTTGCAGCCTTGTTGACGGCAATCATCGCCTTTGCTGGTGCTGGCATCCTCCTGCAGGTCGCGCTTCCCAAGACCGGTGAGGCTGACGAGACGCGATCTCTCGCGGAGCGACGTGACAACGTCGCGACCGTCCAATGAGTTCACAGACCGAACGACTCGAGCGCGTCGCTGCCGAAGAGCGTGAGCGGCTGGGGGAGCATCTGGATCAATTGCAGCGCCGTCTCGAAAAGGCGCTCGATCCGTCAGCGCTTTTCGAAAAGCATCCGCTGCCGATTCTCGCGACAGCACTGGTCGGGGGCGTTGTGCTCGGTGCCGTGACACGGAGCGACGGGTCTCCCCAGCGACTGTCAACGTCAGGTCATGAAGGTCGATCACCGCGCAGCGGTGGAATGCTGAACGATGGCGTCGCACATTTGCGCGGGGCGATGATCAGCATGGTCTTCGCCAAGATTGCCGACATGGTGCAGGATTATTCGAGCTCGCGAAACGATCATCGCGCGAGCCGACCGCCGAAACGGTCGGAGGCACGCGCAGCCCAAGCGTCGGGCTCGCAGCATCCCGAGGTGGATTGACGCAGTCGATGATAGGGTGGCCATCGTCGATTGCGACGACGCTGCGGCGCACGGGCAACCGGCACCGCAGCGTTTTTTGCGTCATGCAGCGCCGAGCGTCTTGCCGCCGAGTAGCGTGATCACTTCACCCGTGATGTACGATGAATCAGCGTGTGAAGCAAAAAAGACGTATGCAGGTGCAATCTCATCGGGTTGCGCGGGTCGCTGCATCGGCACACTGCTGCCGTGCTTCGCGGCCTCTTCGGCAGTCTTGTCGGCAACATTCAAAGGTGTCCAGACGGGTCCGGGCGCCACGCAATTCACGCGGATGCCACGTTCGACCAATTGCTGCGCCAGTGATTTGGTGAACGTGTGAATTGCCCCCTTCGTGCTCGAATAGTCGAGGAGTTGCTTGCTTCCCTCGATCCCCGTGACCGAACCGGTATTGATGATCGATGCCCCCGTTCGCAAGTGCGGAAGGGCGGCCTTGACCATGTAAAAGTATGCATGAATGTTAGTGCGGAAGGTCTTTTCCCACTGCTCGATGCTGAGATCGGCGACAGCCTCCTGGTGCTGCTGAAAGGCGGCGTTGTTGACGAGGACATCGAGTCCGCCAAGCTCCGCCACCGTGCGCTCGACGGCGGCCTGGCAGAAGGCCGGGTCGGTCACATCGCCGGCGATGGATACGCACCGCCTCCCGAGGCTGCGTATTTCTGACGCGATCTGCGTGGCGTCTTTCTCCTCGGCGGGGAGAAACACGATCGCGACGTCAGCACCCTCACGCGCGAAAAAGTAGGCGACGGCACGGCCTATTCCCGAGTCTCCTCCGGTGATCAGGGCACGCTTCTCTTCGAGCTTGCCCGCCGAACGATAGTCGGCGCCTTTGTACTCGGGGAGCGGAGTCATCCGGCTTTCGTGGCCCGGGCGCTCCTGATGTTGCTCGGGAAAGGGTGGCGTCGGTTTAGTGAGAGTGTTCGTCATCTGAAACGTCTCCTACGTGAGGGTATCGGCCGTTTCGATGTCACGCGACTTCATGCCCTGTCGCGAGCAGCAGGACTGCTGCACCAGCGTGCAAGCGTCGGGCCGGGTCTGTCAGCGCGCCGGGACGTCTACTGAGGTGCCCTCGGTCAACGCACATTTCGTGCACTTCTGAACTGCGGGTGACAGCGACACGCCTCCAGGCGATCTTGGCGAACGCGACTGCGGCACGGCATGTGCGATCAGTGTAAGAGTATTGAGACTCGCTGCAACAGAGAGCCGGCTCGGCTCGGTACGACGCACCCAAGGTGTCCACATGACCGCAGCAACGGCGCAACTGCTCATCGGCTCGCTGGTTCTCACGATACTGGTGCTGAGCGTGTTCGCAGCCGTTGCGGTGATGCGGCATACACACTGCGCCCGTACGAAGGCGATGCTGCTGATGCGTTTGCTGCCGTCACTTCAGCCGCATTTGCACTACCGATGGGACCTGAAGAGCGCACGAGTGGTGCGCGATATCTCTTTGGTGGAACGACTTGGATTCGGCTCCGCCGTCTGCGCGTTCTCGTGGCAGGAATGGGCCGAATTGATCACTCCGGAGGATCGTGCCGCGTACGAAGAGCTCATGGCGGACGTGGAATCCCGCCGGCGCGACCACTACCTCATGGAATACGGCATTCGCGTTCAGGGTGGTGCGATCATCCGTCTGGTCGACCAGGGAATCGCCGAGCTTCGCGACGGCGACCGCGGCAACGTGGTCATTCTGGGGACGCTCGGCGTGCTCGACGATACGCGTCCGCAAGCTGCAGCGGTGCCCGAAGTGCCAATCACGGCAACCGTGGCGTCGCTACCGCGGGACGCCGATCAGGCATTGTTCGGGCGTGCGGGTGACGTGCTGTTCGCGTCGAGCGGTGTGACGCCCTTCCTTTTTGACGACCTCGACGATTCTCGTCTTTTGGGTCCACGGACGTTGCGGGCAGCAACGCCAGGGGACGTCCGGTGCCTCGAGGATCTCTGGCGTCAGGCGGAGCGACGTGGCATCGCGCGCCGCCGCGTCTGGCTGTCGGATTCCGAGCGACGAACCAGGCTGATGGATCTGACCTTGATCAGCGTCAAGTCGGAGTTCGCGCGCTCTGAAATGCTGCTCGAAGTGCGTGACGTGACGGCGGCGCACACCGAGGAGGGCGGGCAGGCGGGATTGCAGCGCTTCGAACTGGTGTCGAGTTTCACCCGGCGTTTCGCGCACGACGTGCGGAGCCCCCTTGGCACGATCCGCAATCTGTCAGAATTGATTCGTCGCTCCGAGGAGGACGCCGATGCTCGAGAACGGTATGCGCTCCAGATCGCGAAAGCCGTCGACGATATCACCGCCGCCACTCATGAACTCGGCCGGGTTGCGGAAGCGAACGACAACACGACCATCGGAAGCAATCTCGCCGTGGTGCTGCAGGAGGTGATGGGTGAGTTCGGGGCGGAATACGGGGTCTATGGCAGTTCGATCACGATCCCTCAGGATGCCCGGCAGATCGCCGTTTCGGACACGGCGATGCGGGTGGTGGCGCGTTCTTTGCTTCGCGAGGTGTATGAGTCCACGATGGGCGAGGGCGGTGTCCATGTGATGGCCGCACGCGTCGATGACGACGTGGTGATACGGATCGAGTCGGACGATGCACTGCAGCCAGTCCATGCGAGCCTGACGGCCGCATGCGTGACTGCGCCCCGCGAGAACAACGTGCGCCGGATTCGCGTGGCATCGGAAGTGCTGAGTGTGTTCGGTGCGACGCTGGTCATGTCACGTACGCCGACTGGTGGCACTTTGTTTGAAGTGCGCTGCCCGGCATCGGCATCGATCGACGGAACGATCTGACCGCAGGCTGAAGCGGCTGCAGTCGGAGAAGTCGACATTCCATATTTGACCGCGCACGAGGCGTGGTCAGTCGAAGCGGGGGAATCTACGGTCCCCAGGTTGCGACGTCCGGCCACCGCGAGATGGCCATGGCGTCGTTTTGTGCTTTCAGGAGGTCCATCATGAGAAGAGTACGAGGAAAGCCTTCATCATTGCAGCCTGTACGAATGGAGCCTGCCCACACGGACCAGCAGATCGCGAGCAGCTCGAGCACCCATTCGGTAACGCGTTTGAGCCAGGAATATCGTGAGC
Source organism: Gemmatimonadales bacterium (assembly GCA_038249795.1). Classification (GTDB taxonomy): domain Bacteria; phylum Gemmatimonadota; class Gemmatimonadetes; order Gemmatimonadales; family Gemmatimonadaceae; genus JACMLX01. The sequence continues at coordinate 5,579 of JBBSCZ010000095.1, forward strand.
TGGTTCAGGCGCTTGGCGACGGCGTCATCGAATACCACGCCATTCGTGGCGGCTCCGAGATCATCAGTCGCGTCGACTATCCGTTGCAGCGGCGCGTGCAGCGGCAGCGACAGTCACGAGGTGACAGACCCACTGATCGCCGCTGACTTCTCGGGAGCGGCTGAGCGCAGCACTTCGCGAACTGAGCACCATCACACGAACGATCAAACACACAGGAGATCGTGACATGCGTGGACAGAATTCAGGATCGGGCCGGAACCGGAACGCTCAGGACGACGGGCAACAGGCGCGTGTGGATACCGGCAGAAACTCGCAGGCCGATGGATCGGACGCAGGTGGCCGGCACCGACATTCCCGTCACCGCGGTTCCAGCGGCGGACCTCCTGGCAGAACGGACTGGAATTTTGACACTGAAAGTCCGAATGTTCAACAGCAAAACTCGCTCATCGATCGGGGGTGGAGCGGGGGTGTAAACGGCGCATCGTTCGATCAGGGGCAGCGCAGCAACATGCAGCGCAGCCGCGAGCCCGGTGCCTTCGGCGATGGTCGCAGCGAGGGAATGCAGGGCAGTACCGGCATGGGAGCGTTCGGAGAAGGCGATTTTCAGGGCGGTACTGGCGGGATGGGCGGCTTCGCACGGTCGGGTTACGGACAGAGCCCGGACATGAACGGTGGCTACGGTCAGGGCTCCGGCTATGCGCAAAGCAGCGGTGAGGGAGGATACGGCCAGGGTGCTCGTCATCGCGGTGGCTCCGAGCAGAGCGGTGCCCACCAGCGTAGCGACGAGCGCTACGGCTACCTCGACAGCGAAGGGCGGCAACACGGCAGCGAATACGGTTACGGTGGACGAGGAACCGACCAGCAGGGACGGCATGATGCTGTTTCTCGCTCTGCGGGTCGATCAGTGTCACAGCCGCAGGGGAACCCGGAACGAAAGGGTGAGCATCACGGCAAGGGACCGAAGGGATATCAGCGCAGTGACGAGCGTATCCGCGAAGACGTCAGCGAGGCGCTCTATCACGACGGCGACGTCGATGCGAGTGACATCGAAATCGAGGTCAGCAGCGGCGAACTCACGCTCACCGGTACGGTTGCGAGCCGGATGGAGAAGCGGCACGTCGAGGAGGTTGCGGAACGCTGTTCGGGGGTGAGAGACGTCCAGAATCGGCTGCGGATCCAGTCGCCGGGGCCGACTACCCAGTCATCGCCGAATTGACCGCTGTGTTCCCTTTCATCGGAAAACGTTCATGCCAACGGCTGACACGATTATGCATCACGATCACGGCGCCACTCCGCTTTCAGGAGCGCACGCCCCACTGCTGCTCTACGACGGCGACTGCGGAGTCTGTCGTCGGTTCGTCTCGCTGCTCATCGGTGCTGACCGCGGCGGTTCGTTGCGCATTGCGCCCCTGGCCAGTGCGATCGGCGACAGCCTGCGGCGGGATCGTCCCGAACTGGAGCCACGTGACAGCGCGATCTGGGTGAGTGCGACGGGTACGGTGTCCACGCATTCTGATGCCATCCTCGACGCCATCGCCTACCTCGGCGGCGCGCTCACGCCGCTCGCCCGACTGCTGAAGTCGCTGGTACCACGTGCGCTGCGCGATCGCGCCTACACGGCGTTCGCGGACAACCGGAATCTGTTTGGACGTATCGGCATGCAGGAACTGGACGAACGCGCACGAAGCCGCATGTTGCCTGATGAGGGGCACGCGATGTGACGTCTCGTAGGGAGCAGCACCGCCGCGAGTGACACGACCGGATTTGACGGTCTGGCAGGCAGCAGCGAAACTTCGTGTCGCGTGAACGAAAACATTCGTCGTTGGAGTGCACATGGCACGCGCAATCTGGAAGGGCACGCTCGGATTCGGACTCGTGAACATCGGCGTCGAGCTTCTCTCGGCATCCTCATCGGATACTCTCGATCTCGACATGCTCGACAAGCGTGATCATGCTCGAATCGGATATCAGAAGATCAACAAGAACACCGGTGAGGTGGTTGAGCAGTCGGATATCGTGAAGGGATTCGCGGTCGAAAAGGGACAGTACGTGATCCTCGACGATGCCGATCTGAAGGCCGCGAGTCCCCGAAAGACGCAGTCGATCGACATCGTCGGCTTCATTCCGCAGGCGGCGGTGCCGCGCATCTTCTATGACAAGCCGTACTACGTGACGCCGGCGAAGGGCGCCGATCGCGCCTTTGCGCTGCTGCGCGATACCCTGGCATCCACCGACCAGCTGGCACTGGCCCAGGTCGTGATCCACACGCGCCAGAATATGGCCGCCGTTTATGCGCACGAGCATGCGATGGTGGTGCAGCTTCTGCGATATGCCTCCGATCTGAAGACGCCAGATGATGCCGGCGTGCGCGACATTCCTGAACTGTCACGCAATACGGCGAGCAAGGAGTTTGCCATGGCGCAGCAGCTGGTGAGCTCCATGGAGATGGACTGGCAGCCCGAAGCGTTCAGCGACACCTATCGCTCCGACATCATGCAGCTGATCGAGGAGCGTGCGTCGAAAGGCAGCAAGTCGTCACCGGAGTCGAGCAAGGGGGCGAAGCCGACGAAGGTGCTCGATCTCGTGTCGGCGCTGCGGCAGAGTCTCGAACCCGGTGGCCGGAGCGCGAAGAAGACTGCTTCAGCGGCGAAAGGTGCATCAGCGAAACGTGCGGACGCGAAGCGTACGACGAAGGTGTCGCGATCAAAGGGCAAGGTCGCGTGACACCGGTCTCTGCGCCAAGGTCGCGCTGATGGCCACGCGTGAGCGCAGCGCTGCATTGCTGCCGCCAGCACTCGCGACCCGTGTCGATGTCGTACCGACGAGTGCCAGGTGGCAGCACGAGCCGAAGATCGATGGATATCGTATCCAGTGTCACGTGCATGGAGGCATCGCCACGCTGCTGTCGCGCAACGGTCTGGATTACACGCACAAATTTCCACGCGTCGCCGAAGCTGCCGTCGCACTGTTGCATCGTCGGCGCGCGGTGTTGGATGGCGAAGTCGTGGTGCCGGCCGACGAGGGTCGGTCGCCTTTTCAGTCGCTGCAGGTCGCACTGCGCGGCGGCGCTGTGGAGACCGCGATCTTCTGGGTGTTCGATCTCCTGCAGGACGGACCCACCGACCTGCGCGGGCAATCGCTCAATGCGCGAAGAGCGCGCTTGTCGGCGCTCTTGGGTACTGGAACGCGCGACGGGGTCATTCGCATGACGCCAAGTCTCGATGGCAAGCCGGAGGCATTGCTGGGCGAGGCCTGTGCGAGGGGCGAGGAGGGAATCATCAGCAAACGGCGAGATGCCTCATACCATCCGGGGCGCACGCGTGACTGGCTCAAGATCAAGTGTGGTCAGCGCGATGAATTCGTGATCGTCGGCTACACCGAGCCAGAGGGGTCGCGATCGCACTTCGGATCGCTGCTGCTGGCGACTCGACCCAAGGCCGGCGCGTCGCTTCGCTATGCGGGTCGGGTAGGCACCGGCTTCACCGATGCGGTGCTGGCCGATCTGCACCGTCAATTGCGGCAGATCGAACGTGCCACGCCGGCCGTCGAGGTGCCGATCGCGATGGCGCGTGGCGTGCAGTGGGTGACGCCGCAGCTGGTCGCCGATGTGGCGTTCGCCGAATGGACCATCGACGGCCTGCTGCGACACGCCACCTTTCAGGGGCTGCGCGACGACAAGGAGATGCGAGAGGTGCGCAAGGAAGTGAGCAGCGCGAACGGAAAAACGAACACATCGAAAGCTTCGGCGGTAGCGAAACCCCGATCGACTGCGGCGCGACCTGCTGCTGCAACGACGTCAGCACAGGCGGCAGGCGAGTCGGTGGCCGGCGTCACGATCAGCAGCGGTGAACGCATCGTCTTCCCCGAAATCGCGCTCACGAAGCGGGACCTCGCTGAATACTACGAGTTGGTCGCCCCACTGATGCTGCCGCACATTGCTGAACGGCCACTGTCCACGGTGCGTTGTCCCGATGGGCCCCACAAGGTCTGCTTCTATCAGAAGCATTGGAAGGCATCGCGCGGAGCATCTGTTCGCACGGTCGCGATCGACGAGGCGGACGGCGAGGGTGGCGACTATGCCGTGGTGCGCACTGCGCACGACATCGTGGCGCTGGTGCAGTGGAATGTGATCGAGCTGCATACGTGGGAGTCGCGCAGCGACGCGCTCGAATCGCCCGACCGGATGATCCTGGATCTCGATCCGGGTCCGGGCGTGGGATGGAAGACGCTGCGCGAAGGTGCCGCCCATGTGCGCGCGCTCCTGGATACGGCTGGGTTGGAGAGCTGGGTGAAGCTCAGCGGCGGCAAGGGAGTGCACATCACCGTCCCGTTCGAGCGGCGTCTCAGCTGGCAACAGCTCACCGATCTGGCGCGACTGATCGCTGGGCGTCTCGTGCACGACCATCCAAAGCTGTTCGTGGATGTTGCCGCGAAAGACCGCCGGACGCGGCGCATTTTCATCGACTGGATGCGCAACAGCCGCGGGGCAACGGCGGCGGCGCCCTGGTCGGTTCGGGCGCGCAAGAATGCACCGGTGTCGGTGCCGATCGCGTGGGGTGACCTCGACCGGATCGACGGCCCGGCGGTCATGACGGTGCCGGTCGTGCGTGAATTCCTCGCCTCGAGTCCGGCCGATCCGTGGAGCGCGATGCTCGGAACGCGTCAGCGTCTCTCGGCAAAAGTGCTCGACGCGCTCACGCCTGACGGTCCCTGACCTTCCCTGTACATGGCTCGCCGCTCGTCGTCGCCGTCGACTTACCCGGACACCTCGCCGGCAGCGCGCATTCGCGTGCGTGGTGCGCGCGAGCACAATCTGCGCAATGTCGATGTCGACATTCCGCGCGATGCCCTCGTCGTCTTCTCCGGTGTGTCGGGATCGGGAAAGTCATCACTCGCGTTTGGCACCATCTTCGCCGAGGCGCAGCGCCGCTATCTCGATTCGGTCGCACCGTACGCGCGTCGGCTGTTCGATCAGGTTGGCGTTCCCGATGTCGACGGGATCGATGGTCTGCCACCGGCAGTCGCGCTGCAGCAGCAGCGCGGCTCGCCGAACGTCCGCTCGTCGGTGGGCAGCGTGACGACGATCTCGAATCTGCTGCGGATGCTCTACTCGCGCGCCGGTCACTATCCGCGGAAGCAGCCGATGCTTTACGCGGAGGACTTCTCGCCGAACACCCCGCAGGGGGCCTGTCCGAACTGTCATGGGCTGGGCACCATCTACGATGTGACCGAAGGGCTGATGGTCCCCGATGCGTCGCTCACGATCCGCGAGCGGGCGATCGCATCGTGGCCGTCAGCCTGGCAGGGCCAGAATCTTCGCGACATTCTCGTGACGCTGGGTCACGACGTCGACCTCGCGTGGCGCGATCTGCCGAA
>JBBSCZ010000096.1:0-10856 GCA_038249795.1 Gemmatimonadales bacterium
GGCGATTCGGTGGACGTCGTGATCCTGAACATCGATGCCGAGAACAAGCGCATCAGCCTCGGCCTCAAGCAGGCCGAGGAGGATCCGTGGCTCCGCATCGGCGAGACTTACCCGATCAATCTGGTCGTGTCCGGCAAGGTCGTTCGCCTCGCGGACAAGGGTGTCGTGGTCGATGTCGGCAATGACATCGAAGGGTTCGTGCCGGCCAACCAGATCAATGTCCCGCTCACGTATACCGAGCTCGACGAAGTGATCTGGGAAGGGATGACGCTCGACATGACCGTGAACGAGGTGGATCCGATCCACCGCCGGATCGTACTGTCGGTGCATAACATCCCGGCCGACCAGCCGCCGAAGCCGGAGCCGAAGCCGGAAGGCGCCGAGCCCGAAGTCGAGGCTGTGGTCGCTGAGGAGGCTGACGAGGAGTAATCCTCTGACGCTCGAAGAACTGACCGCCCCGTTGCTCATTTGAGCAGCGGGGCGGTTTCGCAGAGCAGAGCGGGTTTGACAGGAAGGAATGACAGGTATGCAATCTTCGGTTAGTCTTCGGTCATGCCGGGTCCCCAGATATCTCCACGCGAGCCCCGCATCCTGCTTGCCGACGCAGATCAATTCTTCGTCGCGGTCGCACGTCTCGTTGACCCGGATGGTGCCGGTCGCGCGAAGCTGTTGATCGTCGGCGGGCGTCCGGGCAGCCGAGGCGTCGTGTGCTCCGCCAGCTATGAAGTACGTGCCTTCGGCGTGCGTTCCGGAATGTCCATTTCGCAGGCGCTGCGGCTCTGTCCCGAAGCCTTGGCCGTGCCGGTCCCGCGACACGCCTGCAGTGAGAAGAGCCGCGCCATTCGCGAGGTGCTGACGCGGTTCGCGCCGGTCGTCGTGGCCGCCAGCGTGGACGAGTTCTACCTCGAACTGACTGGGACCGAGGCCATGTATGATCAAGAGCCGCTGGAGGTTACGGCACATCGCATCCGGCTGGCCGTGAAGGCGGAGACTGGCTGCAGCGTCTCCATCGGCGGCGGTACCAGCACGCTCGTCGCGAAGATCGCCGCCGGCGCTGCCAAGCCGATTCCGGGAAGCGCGGCGACGGGTGTGCACATCGTCGCAGCAGGACACGAAGAAATGTTCATGCGCACGCAGCCGCTCTCGGAGATTCCAGGCATCGGTCCGAAGGCACAGGAACGACTGCGCTCCCTTGGGCTCATTTCGGTACCTGATGTCCTCGATGCCGATCCGGCGACGATTCGCCGGTATCTCGGTGACAAGGTGGCCGAGTGGATCACGCGGAAGGCTCGCGGCATCGGGTCATCGAATCTGCAGGGTCGAGACCAGCAGAAAGGGATGAGTCGCGAGGATACCTTCGATCGCGACATCAGCGATGATGCACTGCTCGAAACCGAATTGCAGCGGCTGGCGGTGCGGGTGGTCGCCGACCTCCGCGGTGACGGATTGCGGGCGCGCACGATCACGGTCAAGCTGCGCGAGAACGATTTCACGACGCGCAATGCCAGCCGGACGCTCGATATCCCCGTGAGCACCGAACGTGCGGTATTCAACACGGCGCGAATGCTTCTGCGAAAGCTGCGAGGGAGTCGCCGCGTCCCGGTTCGACTGCTTGGCGTGGCGCTCTCACAGCTTGACGACGGCGACATCGTCGAACAGTTGACGTTGCTCCCCGAGGTCATGCCGGTCGCGACGGAAACGCCACGCGATCGGGCACTTGCGCAGGCAATGGACCGGGTCCGTGCCAAGTTTGGTGCTGGCGCCGTGCAGCCAGCCTCGCTGCTCGGTGAATCAGCACCCACCAGCGTGGAAGACCGTACCGAAACCGATGGTGAGCGACGGCGTGCGAGAGTGAAGAGATAGCCGGACGGCAGGGGACAGAAGCTCGTTGTGATTGCGCAGCCGGAAGCTGAACGCAACGCCGACCGAGTCGTTGCTGCGAGTCAGTAAGCCCGGTGAGCGAGCGCTGGCGTTGGTGAACATGCTGGCAGTCTGGCGGAAGATGCGGCGTCGGGCGCATCGACCTGACTCTGGTTCGCGCTTCTCGCCTTCAGCCTCAGTCTGCCTCTTCCCGTAGCAGGTGCGAGACACGCAGCGCCCAGATGACGTGGTCCTGCCGACTCGTGCGAAGGCGTGCAGCTGACGATGGGCGTCTCGTGACTGCCTGTTTCGATTGTTCATCGCTGAGTTCGCGCGATACAGCCGACTCAACGATGCTATCGACGCTGTGATTTTTCTGTTGTGCTCGTTCTACGTCGTCGGGCTGGCTGTGCTGCCGGGCGAAGCGGTGGCCGCAACGATGCAATCGCGGTACGCAACCAAATGAGGGTGAGTCGGGTACGTGGGCGGATCAACGAAGCACTCGCACATCCCTATGACAGTTGAACGGTGTGCACCGTCACGTGCGCTTCTTCATCACACTTCGCTTTGGAGCTCTTGCATGAACACGTTTCAGGACAAGGTGGCCCTCGTCACCGGCGGCGGATCAGGACTCGGTGAAGCCATCGGCAAGTCCCTGGCAGCCAAGGGAGCGAAGGTGTTGTTGACTGACATCGATCTCGAGAGTGCCGAGCGCGTCGCGAGGGAGATCGACGAAGCTGGAGGGGTTGCGAGTGCAATCGTTCACGACGTTTCGAAAGCCGAGCAGTCAGAGCGGGTGGTGCAGCATGCCATCTCCAGCTACGGGGCATTGCACTACGCCGTGAACAATGCCGGCATCATTGGTAAGCAGACGCCGGCGGGCGAGACGGATCTCGCGGAGTGGGACCATGTCATCAACGTCAACCTGAACGGCGTGCTGTATGGGATGCGATACCAGATACCGGCGATGCTCGACACCGGCGCGTCGAAGTGCGCAATCGTCAACATCGCCTCGATTCACGGAACCGTGGCAGCGATTGGCAACGGTGCCTACACGGCTGCCAAGCACGGAGTCGTCGGATTGACGAAGAATGCTGCGGCAGAGTACGCGGCCAATGGATTGCGCATCAATTGCGTCGGTCCCGCCTACATCAGCACGCCGTTGTTGGAGGCATTGCCAGATGACGAGCGCGCCACGCTCGTTGCGCGCCACCCGCTGGGACGTCTGGGCCGACCCGATGAAGTGGCGCCACTCGTTGCATTCCTGCTGTCCGACGATGCGTCATTCATGACGGGAGGTTACTATCTCATCGACGGTGGCTACACGTCGGTCTAGGTGCGTGACGCCTGCGCAAACCGGAATGGGACTTACGTGGATTTTCGCCGCGCCGTCAGCGTGACCATGCTGCGATACTCACGACGCAGCTCGTGATCCCACTGGCAGGCGTCAGCGCAGTTGCCGCGGATCGAGAATGCGCGCCCCAAGCGAAACACCAAGGAAGCGCGCCGACGTCGCGACGACGCCCCAGCCATTCAGCTCAGGCCGCACGATCCCGAACTTCCACGGCGCGAGGGTCGCGCCGAATTGCGCGCCGATCCCGTGCCGCTGGTAAAACGCCAGCGAGCGGTCCGACTGCTGACCGACATACCCGACGCCGAAATCGAGCCGCATCCAGTCGATATCGTCGCGCGGCGGACCGCCGATGAAGATCATCGCGGCATAGCCGTGGCTGCGTGAAGCCAGCGCTTGCCGCATGACACGAAAACCGGGACCGTCGTTCATCTCGTCACCGACCCACATCAGGTCGCCGACCACGGTCGTACCGTCACCACTTCTCCAGCCGCTGAGACCGAGGCTGAGGCCTCCGGTCGTTCGCAGACTGTCAGCGGCCTGCGCGCGTGCGGGTGGTGGCATCACCAGCGATGCAAGCAGAGCAGTCAGGGCGATGGTCAGGCGCATACCCGCAACGTACCGGCAACCACACGTCCTCGCCATCGAAGTTGACGCGCGCACGGGCGACTCTCGCCCACTGCTGGGACGGCCGCTACCTTGCGCCCACATGTCCATGACCGAGAAACTCGACCTCCTCGCGCGCCGCAGCGCCGAGGCCGAAATGGGGGGCGGTGCCGAGCGCGTGGCCGCCCAGCACGCGAAAGGCAAGCTCTCTGCGCGAGAACGCCTCGACATCCTGCTCGACGACGGATCGTTCGTCGAAATCGACAAGTTCGTCACCGCCCGCACCGATGCTGCCGGCGTCTACGGCGATGGCGTGGTCACCGGCTATGGCCGCATCGACGGTCGGCTCGTCTACGTCTTCAGCCAGGACTTCACGGTGCTCGGTGGATCGCTGGCAGAAGCGCATGCCAGGAAGATCTGCAAGATCATGGATCACGCCGTCCGGAACGGCGCTCCCGTCATCGGGCTGAATGACAGCGGTGGCGCACGCATCCAGGAAGGTGTCGTGGCACTGGGCGCGTACGCCGACATCTTCCTGCGCAACACGCTGGCCAGTGGCGTCGTGCCGCAGATCTCGGCCATCCTCGGCCCCTGCGCCGGCGGCGCCGTGTACTCGCCGGCAATCACCGACTTCATCTACATGGTCCGCGGCACCAGCTACATGTTCGTCACCGGTCCGAATGTGGTGAAGACGGTCACGCACGAGGATGTGACCATGGAGGAACTCGGCGGTGCCGACACACACGCCGGGACGTCGGGTGTCGCGCATTTTGCCTGTGACTCCGAAATCGCATGCCTGACAGAGATCCGCGAACTGTTCCGCTTCATCCCGTCCAACAACCTCGGCGACGGCCCGCGCGGCAGCAGTACGGATCCGCGTGACCGCCGTGATGCCTCGCTGATCGACGTCGTCCCCGAGAATCCGAACAAGCCGTACGACATGCTCGATGTGATCCGCCCGGTGGTGGACGACGGCGAATTCTACGAAGTGCATCGCGACTACGCCGGCAACATCCTGTGCGGATTCGCGCATCTCGGCGGCACGAGCGTCGGCATCGTCGCAAACCAGCCGTCGGTGCTGGCGGGTGTGCTCGACATCAACGCCTCGATGAAGGGCGCACGCTTCATCCGGTTCTGCGATGCGTTCAATATTCCGATCGTGACGTTTGAAGATGTGCCCGGCTTTCTTCCCGGTCTGGCGCAGGAGCACGGAGGCATCATCCGACATGGCGCCAAGCTGCTGTATGCCTACTGCGAAGCGACGGTACCGAAGCTGACCGTCATCACGCGCAAGGCGTATGGCGGTGCGTATGACGTGATGAGCTCGAAGCACATTCGCGGCGACTTCAACGTGGCCTGGCCGACGGCGGAAATTGCGGTCATGGGTCCGAAGGGCGCCGTCGAGATCATCTACAAGCGTGAGATCGCCGAGGCCCCAGACCCTGTCGAGGCAACCGATGCCAAGGTCGAGGAGTACAGGCAGCAGTTTGCCAATCCGTACATGGCCGCCGCGTGGGGCTACATCGATGACATCATCGACCCGCGTGACACCCGCCCGCGTCTGATCGATGCGCTGGAAGCGCTGGCCGGGAAGCGTGACCGGAATCCGGCGAAGAAGCATGGAAATATCCCGCTCTAGTCGAGCGTTCCGAGCTCGACCGTGGCGCAATGACTACACAATGTGTGGACGAAACGGATCGTTTGTTGGAAACATGCGACATACTTTTTGTTGAAAAACAGCGCAACGAAGCGCGCCTTCGGCCGGGATGATTCACCTAAAGCTTTGCCGGGCTTAGCCTTAGCTGTTTCATCCGTGATTAGCTCATGTATTGGCCCGGCTTCTGCTATAGGTAACGGCACGTCGCAGATGTGAGGCGACCAACCTTCTAAGCAGACCAATATGCGTAAGCTTCTCGCACTCACGGCTCTCGCTGCAACGCTGATTGCACCGAGTGCCGCCACGGCCCAGGTGAACATGCTGTTCACCCCCAACACGATCACGACGCCGCTCAACGGCGGTGCGTTCATCGGTTCGGGAACCCTCTCGGGCTTCAGCACTCCGTTCACTATCTTCTGCACCGACCAGAACAACAACATCTCGTTTGGCACCACCTATGATGTAGTTGTCACTTCGCTGAAGTCGCCGACCAGCATGACCGGCACTCGTCTGGGTGCGGCTGGGAGTGTTTTCGCTCTCGACATGTACCGGGCAAACGCGAGCCTTGCCAGCCAGATGTTGGCCAATAGCGACCTTGCAACGCGTAACCTTCTCCAGTCTCAGATTTGGGGGAATTACGGGGCCACCAGCATCAATAGCCTGGTTGGTAATACCAACTTCGACGCCACTGGTTGGTACGTGATCACGGGTCGCCTCGTAAATGCAAACAATGACGACCGTGCGATGCAGGAGCAGCTCGGCTTTAGCCCTGTTCCCGAGCCGTCGACCTACGCGCTGCTCGCTTCCGGCCTGGTCGGCCTCGGTGCTGTCGCGCGCCGTCGTCGCGCACAGCAGGCCTGAGTCGGACGCTCTTCCTGACGCTGTAAAGATCGACGCCGCCCCGAACCTCGGGGCGGCGTCGATGCGTTTCAGGCTCCTGCAGGGAAGTTGCGAGGAACCGGGTTCAGTCGTTTGAAGGAGGCAGATCCGTCGCGCCACGCCGGTCGCGCCCTTTCGCCTCACGGCACATGATCCCATCCAGCAGGAGTATTCCCCTGTTTCGTCGACATCTTGCCATCGCTCTCGCGGCCATCGGTCTCCATGCCGGTTCGGCCGCCGCGCAGCCCGCGACTTACACCGTGACCGTGCGGGCCGAGGAGACCGGTATTGGCGCCGGCGGCGGCGGCTTCATCGGCTCGGGGAACGTCGGAAGTCTCGGCATCTTCGAGTTCCTCTGCACCGACAAGGCAAACTCGATCGCGCTGCCTGCCACGTACAGTGCCTGGGCCACGCCGTTGTTGAACAACACCGACATGTCGAAGACGCGCCTCGGTGCCGGATCGCTCGCCACCTACCTCGCCAATGCGAACCTGGGTTCGCAGCTCTTCGCAGGCTCCAGTGCGCCCTCCACTGACGCACTGCAGGATCAGATATGGGCCAATGCCGCTGCGACACCCGGCAGCCCGAGCCTGAATTTTCTGCTGGCGAATTTCAATCCGAGTGGATGGTACGTGATCACCGAAACGGTCGCCGTCGGCAAGCTGCGCGGTGGCAAGCAGGAACTGCTCGCCTTCCGGGCCAACGTGGTTCCGGAACCATCCACCTACCTGCTGATGGGCACGGGGTTGCTGGGGCTGGCAGTGGTGGCGCGGCGTCGGCGCGTCGGCAAAACCTGACCTGAGGACATCGCGCAAAAGCGCCATTTCCTGGAGGGCTTGGCGCCGTGTCGTGCCAGTGATCCGGTGCGGGAGGCTCCATTCCGCTAAGTTTCGGATCTCTTCGCGCCAGTCAGCGCGCGACGCCTCCCCTGACCGCCCGCCTCCACGTGTTCACCAAGCTGCTCGTCGCCAACCGTGGCGAGATCGCGCTGCGCGTCATCCGCGCCTGCCGTGAACTAGGCGTGGCCAGCGTCGCCGTGTACAGCGACGCTGATGCCACCGCGCCGCATGTCCGCGAGGCCGATGAGTCCGTGAATATCGGTCCGGCCCCTGCCGCGCAGAGCTACCTCCTGGGTGAGCGGATACTCGAGGCCGCACGCCAGACCGGCGCACAGGCCATTCATCCCGGCTACGGATTCCTCTCCGAGCGCGAGTGGTTCGCTCGCGCCGTTCGCGAGGCTGGCCTGGTGTGGGTGGGTCCGCCAGCCGAAGCGATTGCGGCGCTCGGCTCGAAGACTGCGGCTCGCACGCTCGCCGTCGCAGCTGGCGTGCCGGTGGTACCGGGAACCACGACCGCTCTGCGCGATGCCAGTGAGGCGCTCGACGTGGCGGCGGAGTTCGGCTTTCCGGTGCTGCTCAAGGCAGCCGCCGGTGGTGGCGGCAAGGGAATGCGGGTCGTGCGCAACGCAGACGATTTGCCGGGTGCACTCGCGGCCGCGCAGCGTGAGGCACAGAACGCGTTCGGCGACGACGCCGTCTACGTCGAGAAGTACATCGAAGGCCCGCGTCACGTCGAGATTCAGGTGCTTGGCGATCAGCACGGCACGATGCTGCATCTCGGCGAACGCGAATGTTCGGTGCAGCGTCGCCATCAGAAAATGATCGAGGAGGCGCCGAGCGTTGCCGTGTCGGACGAACTTCGCGCGCGCATGGGAGCCACCGCCGTCGCCGCCGCGAAGGCTGCCGGATACGTGAATGCCGGAACCTGCGAGTTCCTCCTCGACCAGGACGGCAACTATTACTTCCTGGAGATGAACACGCGAATCCAGGTGGAGCATCCCGTTACCGAACTGGTGACGGGTATCGACCTGGTGCAGTGGCAGATTCGCATAGCGGCCGGCGAGAAGCTGCCGTTTCGTCAGGAGAACATCGTACCGCGCGGCTGGGCGATGGAGTGCCGGATCACGAGCGAAGATTTTCAGAACGGTTTTCTGCCGTCGACGGGCCGCATCACTCATCTGCAGATTCCGTCAGGGCCAGGCGTGCGCTGGGATGGTGGCGTGGAAGTCGGCAGCGAAGTCGGGCTGTTCTACGATCCGATGCTGGCGAAGCTCATCGTGCACGCGGCGACGCGCGAGGCGGCGATCGACCGCATGCACCGCGCGTTGCTGGAGCTGGAGATCGAGGGAGTGGAAACGTCACGCGAATTCCATCTCCGCATGATGGAAGATGCTGAGTTCCGTCGTGGCGACATCACAATTCAATGGCTGGAAGCGAAGTTGCCCGAACTGAGCGCGGTGATGCCACCCGCGAAGGAAATCCGTGCCGCAGTGATTGCCGCGGCCCTCATGGCCGAGCGCGATCGCACTGCGATACGACCGGCCAGATCGGCGTCACCGGTTGCCGACACCAACTCCACCTGGCAGCGCGCCGCACGGCTCGAGGGGCTTCGCAACGCATGAGTGATTCCGCAACGGTGACCATCGATCGCATCGCGGCCGGCGGCGATGGTGTGGCACGACATGACGGCATGGTGGTGTTCGTGCCGCGCGCCGTTCCTGGCGACGTGGTCACGGTGGAACTGCAGCGACAGCGCACCTTTGCGCGCGGTCGCATCCTGCACATCGACACGGCGTCGAGCGATCGTGAGCCCGCACCCTGCCCGCACTATGAGGGCGATCGCTGCGGTGGCTGCCAGATACAAGGTCTCTCATACGGCGCGCAGCTCGTCATCAAGGGCGATCTGATTCGTGACGCGCTGATGCGCATCGGCCGACAGGAAGTCGGCACGGTCGACGTCACGCCGAGCCCGTCGCAATGGGGCTACCGCAACGCACTCACGCTCGCGCTCAAGCGAGACCGCCTGCGCCCCAACGGCTGGATGGCCGGCATGCACGTGGCCGGTGATCCGGCATCACTGTTCGAACTGAAGACCTGCCTCATCGCAATGCCAGCGGTGATGGACGGTTGGAAACAGGTGCTGGCAGCGGCTGAGAACCTGCCGCGCTCGACGGCGCTGCGCGTGACGCTGCGCCTCCTTGGCGCGGGAGGGCTCGCGCTGACGGTGGAGGGTGGCACCCAATGGAAGCAGAATGCGATCGACACCCTCGTCGCGGCCGTACCATCGTTGCACGCCATCTGGTGGGTGCGTGACGATGAGGTGCGCGCCCTGCGCTACGACAAGCGCACGGTGCAGGAGGCGGGGGCGAGCTTCGCGCAGGTGAATCCAGCCGTGGCCGAGCTGCTGCGCGCGTATGTCGTTACGCAGGTCGAGGCGACCGCTCCGGATGCGGTGGTCGACGCGTACGCGGGCAGCGGCACGCTGGCGGCTCGGCTGCTGCGTCCCGGTCGGCGCGTGACGGCGATCGAGCTCGATCCCGAAGCTTCGGCCGTGGCGGGCGCTGCACTCCACAGCGACCCGCTCTCGCGTGTGCTCACCGGTCGTGTGGAGCACCTGCTGCCCTATGGGCTGCCGGCATCGGTGGTGGTGCTGAATCCACCGCGCGCCGGCGTCGATGCCACGGTGCCGGCACTGATCGCGGCGGCGACCTCCGGTGTGACGCGCGTGGTGTACGTCAGCTGCGATCCGGCCACACTCGCGCGCGACATCGCGCGACTCGGCGCCGGCTGGCGCGTCACGGCCGTGCAGGCCTTCGACATGTTTCCGCAGACGTCGCACGTGGAAACGGTCTGCATCATCGACCGAGTGGACGCGGCATGAAGTACGTCGTCGAGGTGTACGGTACGCGTCACGAGGTCGAGGTGGGCCCTGACGGGGTGACGTACGATGGCGAAACTGTGGCGGCATCCCTGACCGACGTCCCCGGCTCGCCAGTGCGGCAGGTGACGATCGGCGGCGCCGTGCATCGCGTCATGGCGCGGCGTGGTGCGACCCGGGGACAGTACACGCTGTCGCTCGGTGGTCACCGTTACGCCATCGAGGCACTCGACGAGCGGACGCGAGCCATCCGCGACCTCACGGCCGCCACCGGCGGCAGCACGGGCCCGGCACCGCTGGTCGCCCCGATGCCCGGCATGATCGTGCGTGTCTCCGTAGCCGTCGGTGAGGTGGTGGTGGCGGGGCAGGGGCTGATCGCGATGGAAGCGATGAAAATGGAGAACGAGCTTCGCGCCGCCGGGCCGGGCACGGTGACGGCGGTGCGCGTCGTCGCCGGCACGGCCGTCCAGAAAGGTGCGATTCTCGTCGAGCTGGCCTGACGCGCTCGGGCCGGTCTAAGCCCTTGTGTTGACGGGACTTCAGCGGCTTGCTATCCTTCGCGTCTGTCCAAAACACCCTCTTCGAGGGGGCCGAAACCCGGGTTGCACTGTGCACCGGTGAGGCGTGTGTTCATTTTCGTCCGTAGTGTCAGATGCATCCGTCGCAGAAGACGTACAGCCCGAAGCCTGCTGATCTGAATCATGCATGGTGGGTGGTGGACGCCGAGGGCATGGTCCTTGGTCGTCTCGCCGCCGAAGTCGCGAAGGTCATTCGCGGCAAGCACAA
>JBBSCZ010000097.1:0-10829 GCA_038249795.1 Gemmatimonadales bacterium
AAAGATTACTGACTTCATCACGAGCGCGTGAATTCTTGCTCGACGTCGGCAGCTCGCAGCTCTGGCTTGTCCGTTTGAGCCTGCTCAACAGCTTTTATCGCAGAACTGAACAGCCACTGAACTGCTGAACTGCTGAACTGCTGAACTGCTGAACTGCTGAACTGCTGAACTGCAACGGCTTTTTTAAGTGGCTCCGATCACCCGCACGCTCCGCTCGGGGGCACGAGCTTCGAGTCGGTGAAAGTCTGTGATCGCACGCGCGCCATCGCACCGTTCCCACCCTCGAAGCAGTGCAGTTGCAGTTCCCCAAAAAAATCCAAGCTCCCCCGCAGTAGAAGCCGGCGGAAAGCCCCAGCCCCCCTCGCCGTGCTGTTCTCAGTTGATCAGTTCCGTGGCAATGCAGTTCTGCGATTCGCTGTTTGCTGTTTCCTTTTTTTGTTTTTTGCCGTCCAAAAAGAAGCCTATGAACCAGCCTATGGTCGAAACGTGAGCGTGACGGTCGCGTTGTCGGCCAGCCTGGACGGATCGATGGTGGCGGAGACGTTGCCGAGGGCCGGGTGCCAGGCGCGCAGGATCGCCTTGCGGCCGGATGCGTCGAGCGTGAAGCGCGCGATGCCATCGAGGTCGGTGATCGCACTCAGCGCCGGCGGTGTGACGGCGACATAGGCGCGGGCCCACGGCAGGCCGGTGGCGTAGATCGCGAGGATGCCGATGCTGTCGGCGCGCTGGCCGACCGGAACCAGCTGACCGTCGGTGAGAAACGAGATCGTGTCGATGGGCACGGAGGGCGGTGCCGGCACGATGACCAGTGATTCCGCACGCGGGTCGCGCATCACCAGCTGCAGCATCGTGCCCGGGGGAGCGACTTGCAGACGGGGCTGCAGCTGGCAGCGAACGAGCGTCACCGTGGTGCGACGCTCGGGCCTGCCGGTCGGGGCGTACACTGCCGTTGGGCCTTCCACCCACACCATCGCGCCCACGATCGAGGGGCCGTTCCGCATCACGAGCGTGTCGGTGAAATCTTCACCGCACGCCGGCTCCGCACTCCCTCCGCGGATGAGCGAGTCGCCGGCAATGCGTCCCTCGCTCAACACGCGCACCTGGATCGTGCGACCGGTAGTGCCGGCGGTTGGCTGACGCGTCGGCGCGAGGCGCATCACCGGCAGGCGCATCGCGCGCGCGGTCGCCGACTGCGACTGCGGGACCGCACGCGGCGACGCGTTGTCGGCCGTGGAATCGCTTCCAGCACATCCACTGATCAGGCCCGCCATCACCAGCAGGCCGCACACACCGCGTTGCATCACTGGAATGGTACTGTGGTGCGGAAGCAGGCCAGCAGCGTGTGGCGACGCCCGTGCCGTCGCGACGCACTCAGGAGGGTCCCGAACTGGGGGAAGGCAGCGCATCCGTGTGCGGCTCCATGTGCACGAGCACGCCGAGCACCTGCGGCGTCGCGGCGCGGATGGCGCCCTTCACCTTGCCGCTCAGGATGTGCGCCGTATCGAGCGACATCAGCGCATCGGCCTCCACGTGAATATCGACCCAGTAGCCGCGACCGGCACGTCGCACCGCCAGTTTCTCGACCGCGCGGACGTCATCGACTGCCGATGCCGCGGTCCGGATCGCCTGCACCACGTCGGGCGACGCGATACGGTCCATCAGGTCTGCCACCGCGCTCCGCAACAGGCTGAATCCGTTCACGGCGATGATGCCGGCCGCGACCAGCGCCGCCCAGTCATCAGCACTTTCCCAGCCCTCGCCACCGAGCAGTGCCACCGAGATCCCGAGAAAGGCGGCGGCCGAGGTGATCGCATCGCTGCGATGGTGTTGCGCGTCGGCCGCGAGGGCGGTGCTACCCTCCGCGGCCGCCACGCGGCGCACCCGTCGCGCCATCAGCTCCTTGATCACGATCACCGCTGCCAGCACGCCAAGCGTCCACGGTGCCGGCGCATGATGTGGCGTGCGGATCTCGTAGATCGAGGCCACGGCAATGCCGACGCTCGCGAGCAGCAGCAACAGCGCCACGCTTGCGCCGGCGAGTGCCTCCGCCTTGCCGAAGCCGAAGGGGTACTCGTCCGTTGCATCGCGGTCGGCGATCCGCACACCCGTCCACACGGCCAGTGATCCGAACAGGTCGAAGCCACTCTCCACGGCATCGGCGACGAGCGCGTACGAGTGGCCCACCAGTCCGCCGACGAGCTTCGCGATGGTGAGGCCGAGGTTGACCGCGATGCCCAGCGCTGCAGCTCGCGCGGCGACAGGGTCAGGACGCAGCGCAGTACTGGCCACCATCAGAGCCGCAGCAGATCGGTCTGGATCGTGTCGGGAGTCACGCGCACGACACCGTCGTGCGTGATCGCCACGTTCACTTCCGTGCGCATGCCGAATCGCCCCGGCAGGTAGATCCCCGGCTCCACCGAGAACAGCACGCCCGGCAGCAGATGACGCTCCTCGCGTGTCTCGAAACCATCCATGTGCGGGCCCGATCCGTGCAGGTCGCGCGCATCGATCGAATGCCCCGTGCGATGCGTGAATGCAGCGCCGAAACCTGCGACCGTGATCACGGCTCGCGCCGCATCGTCCACCGCTGCACCAGCCACCATCACCTGGCGCGCGCAGGCATCACGCACCACCGCGATTGCGGCATCACGTGCCTCGCGGATCGCCGTCCACACCGGCTCCACGTCCACGTCAGCCGGCGATCCGATCACGGCCATCCACGTCTGGTCGGCATACGGCATGCCCGGCTCGCCCGCCCACAGGTCCACCAGCAGCACCTGATCCATCGTAATTGGTGCATGACGATCAGAAGCAGGCTCGTAATGCGGATTTGCCGCATTCGCGCCAACGCTCACGTTCGGCGGGTGCGACGTCTCGAGCCCTTGCTCGACGAAGCGCGCCATGATCCACTGCTGCAGCTCGAACTCGGTCAGCGGCGCTCCCGCGTGCGCCGCAGCACCCGCACGGCGCTGCGCCTCCGGGCCGATGCGCGCGATGATCCCGGCCGACCGGATGTGCGCTTCGAGCTGCGCCGCCGTGAGCACCGCGTAGAACTGCGTCACCAGCTCCGCCGAACTCACCACCGTGGCCCCGCAGGCGCGCACCATCTCGAGCACACCGCCCGGCACACGATCCAGGTACGGCACCGCATCACCGGGCGAGTACTCCATCGCGACGCGCTTTCCGTGCACCAGCGCGGTGACCTCCGCCTCCAGCGACTGCCACGACTGGTAGATGCGGCGCTGCCACTCGTCCGGCCACTTGCGCCAGGCATCGAGCTCGATGGCATGCATCAGTGCCACCGGGGTGCCGTACGCCGGAATCCACGCCACCGCGCGGCGCGACGACAAGCCCTCGAAGCCCAGCATGCCGGCTGCGATCGGGTTGCATCCCTTGAAGTCGTAGAGCAGCCATCCATCCAGGCCAGCCGACATCAGGGCCGACTGGATCTCATGCAGTCGCTGTGGTTCTCGCATCACGGGAAACTAGCAGTTTGCCGCCGGCACCAGTCAGACGCGCCCCCACGACGCCTTCCATCGCAGCCCGGGCTTCACATCGTCGATCCGCGTCACCACGGCCGGCACGCCGGTGAGCTCTTCGAGCATCGTGGCAAATGCCGAAGCGTAGAACGCGTATCCTGCGATCGGCGACCCCTCCATCGTGACCGGATCGGCCACCGTCAGAATCACCGTCGCACCGACTCGTTCCACCCGCCCATCGAGATAGCGGCGCGCCAGTCGCCGCACCGACGTCAGCGCCATCGGGCGCGCCATCATGCCCGGCACCCGCCGCAACATGGCACGACGTACCACCGAGACGGAGTCCACCGCCTCACGCGCCAGCAGGGATCCCGCCGACTCGAAGACCCGCTGCGCATCGGTGCGCCGTCCGATCAGGCGTGCCAGTGCCGCCGCTTCGTCACGCACCGTGCGCTCGTTGCGCCGCACCGCCTCGCTGTACCGCGTGATCTGGGCGTAAACGGTGTCGGTCAGTCCGAAACGCTTCGTGCGCAGTTCTTCGATATACTCGGCTTCCACCTCGCCTTCCGGCGTGTCGACGACGCGCACCGCCTCGAGCAGGCTCAGTGGCAGTCGCGCATCAACGGTCGTGGACATCGTGACTGGCTCGTGAAGGATACGCCCGCCGCGACACTGCGGAATGCGTCGCACTCGGCGCACACCCCGGCGATGCATGGGATGTCCGGATACACACCGAAACTACACCGAAGCAAAATCAGCGACAAGCAGATCGGTCGTTACCCCCTGCGCTGATTCGATCGGACGCACGGTCCGGAACCGTCGAGCCCCCCAATCGCTTCCGTATATTAGCGAACCATCGACTCCCCTCGACACCGGGCACCAGGCACATGCTCCACTCCACTGCCTCCGGCGCTGCAGCCTCACGCGTTTCGTTTTTGTCCGTATGATGATCCCTTCTTCTGCCGATCATCGCGGTGCGTCAGCCTGTGAAGCCGTGCGTGCGCAGACCTTTGCGGCCTGCGATCATGAATTGTCGTGTGACGAAGTCGCGGCAATCGACGCGCATCTCGTCACCTGCGAATCCTGCCGCTCCCGCGTACTCGCCGACGCGACGTTCCATCGCGTGCTGCGGGCCGCCACCGCGCTGGAGACTGCACCGCCGGCGCTGCATGACCGCATTCTGCTGTCGCTGACGACACGTACCACCGTGAACGCTCCGGCGTGATCGTTCTGCCCGCCCTGCCACTCGTCGTCGCGGCGGCACTCGGTCCGGTGGTCGCGGGCGTCGTCTGGCGTTCGGGCATGCTCTCCACATCGGGAGCGATCACGGCCGCGATGCTGGGCAGCCTTGCGGCAATCGCCGGCCTCGACTGGATGCTGCTGCTCCTCACATTTTTCGGCACCAGCGTGGCGCTCGGCCGAGTGGGTCGCGTCGGCAAGCAGCAGCGCAGTGCGAGGGTGATCGAGAAAGCAGGCGCCCGGGATGCCACGCAGGTACTCGCGAATGGTGTCATCTTCGGCATCGGAGCCCTGATGGCTGCCGATGGACGCATCAGCACCGCCGCTGCCGCCGTCGCGCTCGGTGCGCTGGCGTCGGCCACAGCCGACACCTGGGGAACCGAGATCGGCATGCTGTCATCGCGCGCCCCCCGCTCGATTCTCACCTGGGGTCCGCTCGAGCCCGGCATGTCCGGTGGCGTGTCGGCGCAGGGACTGGCGGCCACCGTGGCCGGCGCGTGCTGCATTGCTCTGCTCGCCTATCTGCTGAATTGGCCGGCCTCCGTCAGCCTCGGCGCCGCCGTCGGTGGCGTGATCGGGGCGATGTCTGATTCGGTGCTCGGCGCCACCCTGCAGCAGCGCCGCCGCTCCACCCGCACCGGTCGGCTGACGGAACGCCTGACGGAGGCCGACGGTACGCCCACCATCGCGGCCGGCGGCTTGCGATGGCTGAACAATGACGGCGTGAACCTTGCCGCCACGGTGATCGGTGCCGGCACGGCATTTCAGGTGCACTTTCTCTATTCCATGCTCCAGCCCTCATGAGTCATCCACGCGAGTCGGTGCAGGCGATCGTCGTCGGCGGTGGTCCAGCGGGTGCAGCGACCGCATGGGCGCTGGCGTCGCAGGGGCTCGATGTGGTCGTGGTCGACAAGGCCCATTTCCCGCGCGACAAACCCTGCGCCGAATACCTGAGCCCGCAGGGGTCGCGGATTCTGGATGCGATGGGCGTGCTGAAGACCGTGGAATCGGCCGGCGCCGCGCAGCTGGCCGGCATGCGGGTGCGCAGTCCCGATGGTGGCTTCATTCACGGCGAGTTTGCCGCGCAGCACGGCTTCAGCGGCTTTCGCGATCGCGGGTTGGCCCTGCGACGTCGTCACCTCGATCCGATCCTGCAGGGCGCGGCCCGCGACGCCGGCGCCAGCATCCGCGATGGCGTGTCGCTGCAGTCACTCATCCGCGACGGTGACACGGTGCGTGGTGTGGTGGTGCGTGACGATCAGGGCGAACACGAGCTGCACGCGCCGCTCGTGATTGGGGCCGATGGCCTGCGCAGCACCGTCGCCCGCTCACTGAATCTCTCCGCGCGCCTGCCGTGGCCGCGCCGCGTGGCGTTCGTGGCCCACTACACGCAGGTGCGTGACATGGGTGCGCACGGCGAGATGCATGTGGAGCGGGACGGGTACGTGGGATTGGCCGATGTGGGACACGGCGAGACGAACGTGGCCATCGTGGTGCCGAAAGCGCTGGCGAAGGATGCCGCCGGTGACGCCGCCGGCTTCATGACGCGCTGGCTGGCCCGCCATCCGCAGCTCGCACCGCGATTCGAGGGTGCCACGCGGGTAAGTGCCGTGCGCGCCACCGGGCCGTTTGCCTCGCACGCGCGCCGCGGCTGGGCCCCCGGCGCCGCACTGGTGGGTGATGCGGCCGATTTCTTCGACCCGTTCACTGGCGAAGGGATCTACGCCGCCTTGCGTGGCGGCGAACTGCTCGGCGGTTTTGCCGGCGATGCGATCCGCGCCGCGTCGCCGCAGGCTGCGCGTCGCGCACTGCAGGCGTACGACAAGGCGCGCGTCGCGGAATTCCGTCAGAAGTGGCTCGTCGAGCGCGTGATCAGTGCGGCCGTGTCGTCGCCGATGTTGATGAACCATGCAGCGCGCGTGCTGGGTCGTCGCCGTGACCTCGCCGATCTGCTGATCGGTGTCACCGGCGATTTCGTCCCGCCCGCCGCCGTGCTCCGACCGTCGTTTCTTCTCCACTTTCTCGACCCGCGCACCTGGCGGTCCACCGCCACCAGCGCCGCCTGAACGCATGCCCATCGACAAAGATCTGTTCCGTGCCGTACTTGGCCGCTTTGCCTCCGGCGTCACCATCGTCACCACCATCGACGCCGAGGGACGCGATCATGGCATGACCGTCAGCGCCTTCTCGTCGCTCTCGCTCGACCCGCCGTTGGTGCTGGTCTGCATCGATCACGATGCGTCGGTGTGGCCGGCCTTCGAACACGCCGAGCACTTTGCGATCAACATTCTCGGCTCGCAGCAGGAGGCGCTGTCGCGGCGCTTCTCGAGCCGTGACGGTGATCGATTCGCCAGTGTCGGTTTCACGCGCGCCGCCAGTGGTGTGGCACTGCTGGATGACACGCTCGCCGCAGTGGAGTGCGTCGTCACGGCACGGGTGCCGCACGGCGATCACTCGATCCTGGTGGGCAGCGTGGAAAGCGGCACCGCGCGCGACCTGCAACCGCTGATGTACTACCGCGGCGGCTACGCGTCGCTGACGCGCTGACGCGGGCGTGACTGCGTTCACGCCGGCACGGCGCATGGGACACGAGGTGCTCGACGAGCCCGGGGTGTCCGCATCACTGGTGGCGCGATCGCACACCGACATCGCCCGCGCGAATGCCCTCTTCGGCGGCACGAACGCCGTCGTGTCGCGCGTGCGAGAGCTGGCACCGCGTCTCCCCGAATCGCCGCTGATCGTGGATGTCGGGGCCGGCACCGGCGACATCCTCGACGCGGTCTGTGCCGTACTGCGCGATACGGGACGACGGCCGCGGCCGGTCGCAGTGGACACCGCCGTGGCCCTGGCACCGGCGGTCCGGCTGCGCGGCAGCTACTTCATCTGCGGTTCCATCTTTGCACTGCCCCTTCCCACGGCGTGTGCAGATCTCGTCATTGCAGCGCAGATCGTGCACCACTTTCCGTCCGAAGCGCTGCCTCTGGTCTTCAGGGAATTGAACCGTGTGGCGCGACATGCCGTGCTGGTGAGCGACCTGCGCCGCAGCTGGCTGGCGGCGGCCGGTCTCTGGCTCACGAGCTTCCCGCTCGGCTTTCATCCCGTCAGCCGGCATGACGGAGTGGTCAGCGTCTTGCGAGGCTTCACGGAGCAGGAGCTGCGCGACGTCGTGCAATCGTCGACCGGTGTGTCAGCCGACGTGCGCACGCACCTCGGCTGGCGAGTCACCGCTGCATGGCATCCCGGTCATGCGGCATGACCTGCGCGCGCATCACAGATCGAACCACCGTACGCTGCATCCACGACCTCACGACATGACCGAACCGACGCCAGAGAAGCTCCGCAGCCCCTATCGACTGGGCCCAATGCCGTTGGATCGGCACATGGTGGTGGTGGATGAGCAGACCGTGCGCGCTCCGCGCCGCGTCATCTTCGACATCGCGAAAGAGGTGCTGCAGTGGCCCCAGCACCTGCCACACTACAACTTCGTGAAGTTCAGGCATCGTGCGCGTGATGGTGGCGGCCTCGTGGAGATGAGCGCCGACCGACCATTTGGCGGCCCGTTGAACTGGCCCACGTGGTGGCTGTCCGAGATGTCGGTGGACGAGACGATTCCGACCATCCGGTTCAAGCACGTGGAGGGCATCACCCGCGGCATGGAAGTCGAGTGGCAGTTCGTGCGCCGCGAGGACGATGTCACGCACGTGCGCATCGTGCACGCATGGGAAGGCCCATGGTGGCCGCTCATCGGGCGCATCGCCGCACTGGCGGTGATCGGCCCCGTCTTCATCCACGGTATCGCCTCGCGCACGCTCGCCGGTCTGGCTCGCGCCGCCGAACAGCAACGCTGATTTTCGCAGTCTTCTTCTTCCACTGAACTGATGTCCTCTCCGCGACGCGTCGTCGTCACCGGTCTTGGCGCCATTACCCCGATCGGCATCGGTCTCGATGCCATCCGGGCAGCACTGCGCGCCGAAAAGTCGGCGGTGTCGCTGATCACGCGCTTCGACCCCAGTCCGTTTCGCACCCACATCGCGGCGGAGATCGATGACTTCAGCGCCGTGGATCATCTCGAGGCGAAGCGCGTGAAGCGGCTCGACCGCTTCGGGCAGCTGAGCGTGATCGCGGCCAACATGGCGCTGGCCGACTCGGGCATCGATCTGGCGAAGGAAGACCGGGAAAATTGCGGTGTGATGATGGGCACCGCGCTGGCCGGCATCGGTTACGCCGAGGCGCAGCTGGGCCGCTACATCGAGGGTGGCTTGCGGGCGGTGGACGCGACGCTGGCGCTGGCGGTGTTCGGCGGGGCATCGAGCTGCAACATTGCGATCGAGACCGGCATGCAGGGCCCCAATTCCACCAACGCGATGAGTTGCGCCTCGGGCGCGATCGCGATCGGCGAGGCGTACCGGCTGATTCGCGATGGCTATGCCGACGTGATGATCGGCGGCGGCGCCGAGGCGCCGCTGGCGCCGCTCTGCTTCGGTGCATTCGCGTTGATCCGTGCGATGTCCACGCGCAACGATGATCCCACGCACGCCAGCCGCCCGTTCGACGCCGATCGCGATGGCTTCGTGATGGGCGAGGGCAGCGCCGCGCTGATTCTCGAGGAACGAAGCCGCGCCATTGCACGAGGCGCGAAGATCTACGGTGAGGTGATCGGCTTCGGCACCACCAACGATGCGCACCACATGACGGCACCGCTCCCCAGCGGCGCACAGGCAGCGCGGGCGATGACGCAGGCGCTGAAGGGCGCCGACGTTGCAGTGGGCGATGTGTCGTACGTGAACGCCCACGCCAGCGCCACGCCGCTCAATGATCCGACCGAGGTGGACGCCATGCGCACCGTCTTCGGCGAGTCGCTGCAGGATGTCTGGATCAGCGGCACCAAGGGCTATCACGGTCACGCGCTCGGTGCGAGCGGCGCAATCGAGGCCGTGATCTGCATGTTGTCGATCGAGGACGCCTGGCTGCCGCCCACCGTGAATCTCGAGCAGAGCGACGCGGCCTGCCAGGTGCGTCACGTGCCGCGGGGTGGTCTGGCGCATGCGCCGTCGGTGGTGATGTCGAACTCCTTCGGCTTCGGCGGCATCAACGCCTCGCTCATGTTTCGCGCACCGAGCTGATCCTCTATCTTCACGGCTCCCGTTTCCCTTCACGATCCGGATTGCCATGAAGCCAGCACGTGAGTTCAGCGCCGAGTTTCTCGGCACGTTTGCCCTGACGTTCATCACCGGCGCCGCGCTCATGCAGACGCGCAATGCCGATGCCGGCGCGGGCCTGCTCGAAGTGGCGCTGGCGCATGGGCTGATCCTGTTCCTGATGATGAGCGCCTTCCTGCGCGTCGGCGCGAACTTCAATCCCGCCATCTCACTCGGCCTGCTCGTGACGGGGCGCATCACGCCTCAGCAGGCCGGCACCTTCATCGTCGGGCAGCTCGCCGGTGCATTGGCCGCGACGTTTGCGCTGAAGGCGTCATTCCCGTCGGCGCTGTGGGATGCCGCGCGCGGCACGCGTCAGCTCGTCTCGCTCGACGTCACCACCGCACAGGCGTTTTCGCTCGAGGCGCTGGCGACTGCGATCGTGATGTTCGCGTACATGGGCACCATCAGCGACACCAGGGGCCCGAAGATCGGCGGCCTGGCAGTGGGCATGGCGGCCGCAGTGGGCTTCATCGCCATCGGTCCGCTGACGGGAGCGAGCATGAATCCGGCGCGGACCATCGGCCCGATGCTCGCGACGCGCGCCTTCGAGGGTCTGGCCCTGTATATCGCGGCGCCGATCGTGGGCGCGATCGTGGCGGCGGTGGCGTACCGCTACCTGATTCTCGATTCGGAGTGATGGCGTCCGCTTGAGCGGGCTTCAAGGGGTCCGGGCATCAAGGGGTCCATCAAGGGGTCAGAGTTCTTGAACGTTCAAGAACTCTGACCCTTTGACCGAAAACAACCGTTCCTCCGAGGCGCCGAAACGCAGTGCTGGGCGGTTTCCTCGCGTCGCGTCGATGCTAAAGGAAGACACGACAAATCACGGAGACTCCGAGATTCGGAGGCGCGGATCGTGTTGAGGGAACAGCGATCCCGACATTCGATCAAGGACTCTGACCCCTTGATCGGA
>JBBSCZ010000098.1:0-10769 GCA_038249795.1 Gemmatimonadales bacterium
CACTGACAACGGCATCGGCAGCGGCCTGCGGGTTGCGCAGAGCACGGAACGTCGGCCGCCCGCGGCGACTCCCGCGCCATGTCATGTGCGGGAACAGCAGCAACCAGGGAATCTCCTGTACGTCGGTCAGCGAGACCAGCAGATCGGCCGAGCCGTCGGAGCGACGAAGCAGATCCACATTATCCACGCTCGAGAAGGGGATGTTGGCGTCGGCACGCAATACGATGCCGATGTTGAAGAACACGCGCTTGTCGGTGATCACGTACTTCGACGTCGCGGCGATCCGCCAGGCAAAGAATCGAATGCTGACGATTGCGACGAGCAGCAGAAACGCACTCAGCAGGGCCACTCCGACCAATCGCCGGTTCGTGTCCGCACCACCATTCTGGAGCGCGTCGCCCACTCCGATCACAAAACAGAGGACGACGAAGCCCAGCACCCATCGTTCACGCAGAAAATTCCGCGCCACCGATCGCTGGTCCGGCTCCCCCGACCACAGGACCCGCTCCCCCGCAGGGAGGCGACTGACCTCCCCGTCGGGGCCAACATGCTCGACAATCTCCGTCATCAGATCAGCGGCCCGAAGCGAAGGTCCGAGTTGTACATCGAACCGGCACCGAAATACGCCATGATCTTGTCCTCCTCGAGCAGCGTGACGACGTCCGGGTTCCGGAGCGCCGGGATACCCGCGAAGTCGACGGCCTTCAGCACATCGATCTGCACATGCGTGGCCGGTGATCCCACCGTCAGGAATGGAATCCAGCTCGACGGGCGCGGCATGCGCGTGAACGGTACGGGAATGATGCGACGCACCCCTTCACTGACTTCCATCTCGAGATAGCGCAGGCACGGCTCGCTGCGATCCACCCAGAGATCGACGATCTTGCCGCCCACCAGACCATCCATGCCCTTCACATCGAGGCCCCGAGGATCAGGATCTTCGTGCGCGACCGAGAAATCAGTGGCGACGCGCATCGGCACGATGCGATGCAGTCCCTTGATGGTCAGGTCGGGACGATCCGCGCGATCAGCCCACGCACCCGGACCGATGCCGGCACTGAGGGGGTTACCGATCGGCTCGAGCGGTGCACCCCAGCCGGAATCGACCGGCTTCGAATTCTTCGGAATGATGAGTTCGGACATACCCTAGTTCTCCGGATGCGCGGGAATGAACTCCTTCGGGCCCGGATACGCCGGAAAGCCCTGATGCAGGCGACCCGGCTGATCCGAAACCAGAGGATAGCCTTCACGCTTGTCCTCGCGACGCAAGTACAGGATCAACCCGAAAAAGGCGAACCAGAATGCGTAGAGCGCCACCTGCGTGACGTCGATGTACTGCGTGAAATTCCTGAACATGCTCACTCCTTCCTCATCTGAGGGACATCCTGCGACTAGGCTGGGAACTCGGCGATGCCAAACGGCACCGGTCGGACTTCCGCCCGGCTGCGCGCCGCCAGCGGACCCAGCACCACCAACAACACCAACAGGCCGGCCAGCGCCACCAGATAGACCGCGAGATAACCGGCCCCCGGGGTGACAGTCGACATCGAGGATACGCCATCACCCATGGCCGCCACGACGCCGTCGCGGATCCCACCGGCGACCAGCATCGCGACGCCAGCCGCCGTGGCCTGTACCGCGCCCCACGCACCCAGCGCCAGACCATGCGCACCACTGTGGGAAAGCGACATCACACGCAGCAGTGTGCCGATGCTGAACAGGCCACTCCCAAGACCGATCAGCAGCGCGCCACCCATCAACAGCACGACGGAGGTCAGCGGTGACGAAAAAATGACGAGCGCAAAACCAAACATGCCGACGACCGCACCAGCGCCGCACAGCCGGATCGGATCCGCGCCCAGCTGCGCCCGGCGCGCCGCGATCGCAAAGGCGCCAATCGAGCCGAACGCCATGATCCCGGTGAGGAGGGAGGTCGCCGCAACGCCCAGCTTCAACACCTGACCGCCGTATGGCTCGAGCAGGACATCCTGCAGCGTGAACGCAAACGTCCCGAGCCCGACTGCCACGAGCAGGCGCACGAGTTGCGGCGCGCCGCTGGCGAATTGCCGCCATGCCACCAGAAACGGCGGCGCGGCCACGGCCGGAGCCTTCGTCGGCGCCGAACCGCGCGCTTCCTGCTTCCACACGGCGAAGATGTTGAGCAGCAGGGTGAGCTCGGCGGCTCCCTGGATCACCTGAATCAGGACCACCTTGTTGTAATGCCGCAGCATCGCCCCGTAACTGAGGCTCGCCACCACCATCCCGATCAACAGCATCACGTACAACAGCGCTACCACGCGCGGCCGATCTTTCTCCGGGGTGATGTCCGACGCCAGCGCGAGGCCAGCGGTCTGCACCATGTGCGATCCCAGGCCAGTGCAGAGAAACGCAAAGACACTGAAGAACACGCCCACGTTCGGACTGCCTTGCGTGTCGCCAGACATGATGTGCAATGCCACGGGCATGATGGCCAGTCCACCAAACTGCAGCATGGTGCCAAACCAGATGTACGGCACGCGGCGCCAGCCCAGCACCGACACATGCGTATCGGACTTGTAACCGATGAGCGCCCGGAGTGGCGCCGTCAGCAGAGGTATCGCGAGCATGACACCAACCACCAATGCTGGCATGCCCATTTCGACGATCATCACGCGGTTCAGCGTACCGGCCAGCAGCGTCGTCGCCAGTGCGACCGTGAACTGCAGCAGCCCGAGCCGGAGCAACCGCGGGAGAGGAAGCTCCGTCGTGGCCACATCAGCAAACGGCAGGATGCTGGGACCGAAGCGCGTGACCAATCGCGCGACGATCGGAGGCCGGCGCGCAGCATTCGGCGGCGTCATCAGGTCACCAAACCGGTTCCATGCGGACGTCGGCCGGCAGCACGTTCGTCTCTACCGGCAGGAAATACAGCTGGACGAAGGTGATTCCCACACTCGCCTTCAGCGCGGCGCGCCGGAGCCATGCCCCGATGCCACCCATCTTCTTCGTCGCTTCGATCGCGAGTGTCAGCTGGAACATCTTCTCGAACAGCTCCCAGATGCGCGGGCTCTCGAGGTCGAGACTCACCGGGAACACCTGCTTGCTGATCAGGCTCGTGAGCTTGATCACCTTGCGATCGTAGTCGTCCACCGACATGCCCATCGCCCCGAAGAACGACGCACGCAGATGGTCGCGCACATACATGGTGCAGAATACCGCCAGCAGGAAAAAGCGGATCCAGTACTTGTTGATCCCCTGCAGCGTCTCGGGATTGGCGCGCATCAGCACTGCGAACGCCTCGCCGTGGCGGAACTCGTCGTGGCACCAGTTGTCGAACCACTTGAAGATCGGGTGCCAGCGCTTGTCGGGCTGCTGCTCGAAGTTGCGGAAGATCGTGATGTAGCGCGCGTAGCCGATCTTTTCCGACAGGTACGTGGCGTAGTAAATGAATTTCGGCTTGAAGAACGTGTACTTCTTCGCCCGCGTCAGGAAGCTCAGGTCCACCCGCACGTTGAAGTCGTTCAGCGTGTGGTTGATGAACCCGGCATGGCGGCCCTCGTCGCGACTCATGTAGCCGAACAGCTCGCGCACATCGGGATTCTTGCAGCGCTTCTTGATCTCCGCATACAGGATGCAGCCGGAGAACTCCGCCGTCACGGAGCTGATCAGGAACTCGACGAACTCGGTGCGCAGCGGCTCGGGAATCTTCGAGAAATCCTCGTCGAACTCCGGCGTCCGCTTGAAGTGATGACGGTTGGGGTCCGAGCGAAACTCCGCCACCATGGCATCCCACTGCGGGCGCATGCGCGAAAAATCGAGCTTGTTCATCTCGTCGAAATCCGTGGTGTAGAACCTCGGATTCAACGCCGCATCCTGTGCGGCGACGGCAGTGCTGTCCGCCGTCGTCTGCAGTGCGTCTGCAGTCAGTTCCGCCTGCTCATTCGTAATCTGATACATGGTGCTCAGCCCTCGAAGCCGACTTCATAGAGTTCATTGATGCGCGTGCGACCCATGACCCGTTCCCAGGCCCGTCGTGGCAGGCTCGCCTTGTACACTGTCGCACTGGCCGACATGGTGCGCTTCTCGTTCAGCGGGATATACGATGGCGCGCCATGCACCAGCACCTCATCGCCCTCGTTCACCTCCACGCCGTCCAGCACCACGTGCGCGTGCAGCTCGCGTTCCGTTGCCTCCAGATCGATCGTCGCCGAGACCTCGATGGTCCGCCGGAAGACGAACCAGAACGTCAGGCCCAGCAGCAGTGCCGCAATGATGTACACGGTTGTCATGCAACCTCCAGTGCGGCACGATGCCGCAGTTCGAGCGCCTGCGATGTGTAGAAGCCGCTCTCGATGCGATGCGTACGGCAGGCGGACCATTGCGCCAGCCTCGGATCACGATCAAAGCCCCTCAGCAGCGCCGAAAAACTCACCGGCTCGATCGACGGCGCACGGTCGCCACGAGGGAAAAGGCCACCGATCGCTTTCACCGTCTTCAGCAGCGGCGTACTCGGCGCGAACGTGACGGCCATCGCGATCCGGGTCCGCGCGGCCAGCGCGGCATACGAGTCCAACATGTCAGCCATGCGATAATGAATGAGAGAGTCCATTGCGACCACATAATCGAACGAGCCGAGCGCGGGATCGAGCATGTCGCCCGACCGCCAGTCGATCGTCCCTCGCTCGAATCTTCCCGCCGACCGCGTCTCGGCTAGTCCCACCAGCGTCGGGGAGAGGTCGATCGCCACCACACTGGCCCCGCGCCGAGCCAGTTCGACGGCCTGGACCCCTGTCCCGCATCCGGCGTCGAGTACCCGCATCCCCGTCAGATCGTCAGGGAAGAACCCCGACAGGGTATGGCGCATCCGCTCGCGGCCCTCGCGCACCGTCCGGCGCACCCAGCTCACCTGCGAGTCGGAGGTCAGCGTCGCCCACGCCGCGGCCGCGGTGCGGTCGAAGTACTGATGGAGCCAGGCGCGGCGCTCCGTATAACTCGCGCTGCCAGGCATCCCGGCTTCTCTCGTTGGCAATGCCACGGCTCAGTCGTACCCGAGAAGGTCAAAGATCTCGCGATCCTTCAGCGGCTGAATCAGCAGCGGCGGCACCCCGTCCACCAGACGCTGGGCGCAGGCAAGATACTCATCCTGCACTGCCTTCACCTCGGGATCGGTGGAGTCCATCTCGAACATGGTGCACTTCTTCAGCCGGCTCCGACGGATCGCATCGAGGTCGGGGAACTTCGCCGTCGTCGTCAGTCCCACCGCCGAGTTGTAGCGGTCGATCTGGTCGGTGTCCTTGCTGCGGTTGGCGATCACTCCGCCCACACGCACCTGATAGTTCTTCGACTTTGCGAGCACCGCCGCGATGATGCGATTCATGGCGAAGATCGAGTCGAAGTCATTCGCCGTCACGATCATCGCGCGGTGCGCATGCTGCAGCGGGGCCGCGAAGCCGCCGCACACCACATCGCCCAGCACATCGAAGATCACGACGTCCGTATCCTCCAGCAGATGATGCTCCTTGAGCAGCTTCACCGTCTGGCCCACCACGTACCCGCCACAGCCGGTACCGGCCGGCGGGCCGCCTGCCTCCACGCACATCACGCCGTTGTAGCCGATGAAGACGAAATCCTCGGTCCGCAGCTCCTCGCTGTGGAAATCGACCGCCTCGAGCGTGTCGATCACCGTCGGCACCATCGACTTGGTCAGCGTGAACGTCGAGTCATGCTTCGGGTCGCAGCCGATCTGCAGCACACGCTTGCCGAGATGCGAAAACGCTGCCGACAGATTGGACGATGTCGTGCTCTTGCCGATGCCACCCTTGCCGTAGACCGCGATGCAGAGCGCACCGGTGATCTTGTCCTCGGGATTGAGATGCACCTGCAGGCTGCCATCACCATCCTCTCGACCCAGAATGGGGAGTCGCGTCGAAACTGCCACGTTACTTCTCCTGAACCAGGGAAATGAACTCGGCATGCGTCACCACGCCTGCCGATCCCGCACGAACCACTGCGCCCATCATCGGGCGACCACGCCTTCCAGTCGATCTTCCAGATCTGCAGCGGCATCACGCAGCGCCTCGAGTGTCGCATCGTCTGGCGTCCAATACCCGCGATCGTTCGCTTCCAGCAACTTCGTTGCCATCCCGGCCGCAGCCGACGGGTTCAGGGTGGCCAGACGGTCGCGCATCTCTGCATCCAGCACGAAGGTCTGCGCCATGTCACCATACACCCAACCTGGCACACTGCCAGTGGTCGACGACCATCCGACCGTGGTGGCGATGTGGCCAGCGATGTTGCGCACCCCCTCGTAGCCGTGTGCGAGCTGTCCCTCGTACCACTTCGGATTGAGCGCGCGGGTCCGTGACTCGAGCACCACCTGCTCCTCGAGTGTGCGGATCTTGCCATCCTTGCCGGTATGGTCGCCCATGTAGCACGCGACCTTCTTCTTCTGCTGCTGCTCGATGACCTGATTCACCCCGCCGAGCGCCTCGACATACTGATCGATGTCCGTCGCGCCCAGCTCGACCGAATCCACGTTCTGGAAGCTGAGCGAGGCGGTACCGAGCGCCCGCTTCATCATCTGCTGACCCGCGCGGCACTTCCCATCGACCCCGTACGCAAAGCCCTTCCGCGCCACGAACAGATCGGCCAGCTGGTCGCCGTCCTCCCACCGCCCCGTCTCCAGCAGCAGGTTCACGTTCGACCCATATGACCCTTCGGAATTTCCGAACACGCGCAGCGCCGCGGTCTCCATGTCCACACCATCTTCTCGCATCGCCGCCAGGGCGTGCTTCCGGATGAAGTTGCGCTCTTCCGGCTCATCGGCCTGGGCGCAGAGCAGCGCCGCTTCAGCCAGCAGCTTCACCTGCAGGGGCAGCAGGTCACGGAAGATGCCGGAGAGCGAGGCGACGACATCCACGCGCGGACGGCCCAGCTGGTCCAGTGTCAGCAGGCGGGCGCCACTCAGGCGGCCGACGCCATCGAAGCGCGGCACCACACCCATCAGCGCCAGCACCTGCGCCAGCTGCGTTCCTTCCGACTTCATGTTGTCGGTGCCCCACAACACGAAGGCCACCGTCTCGGGAAAATCATTGCCGTCTGCCATATGACGTGCGATCAGCTGCTCAGCGCGGGCGGATCCTTCCTTGAGTGCGAACGGACTCGGCACCTTGTACGGATCGAATCCGTACAGATTGCGCCCCGTTGGCAACACCGCGCTGTTCCGCACCAGATCCGCGGCCGGCGCCGCCATCACGTAGCGCCCGTCGAGCGCGCGCAGCATGCCGGGAATCTCCGAATCCACCGCCAGCAGCTGGTCCAGCTTCAGCAGTCCGCGCAGGGTGGGCTCCAATGACAGTGACGCGATCCCCGCGCGCTCGGCAGTGCGCATGCCCTCGCCGACGTCTCCCGACGCGACTGACGCGGCAATGATCTCCTTCGCCGCCAGATCGATGGACTCCACCGACAGGTCGCCTCGTGCGGCCGCGCGCAACGTGTCGCCAAAGGGGGCGACGTCGGCCTCGGGACGGCCCACACTCGCGATCGCGAGCAGCATGTCGGCGCGCTCCTCCACCGACGGCGTCTTGCCGACGATGTGCAATCCCACCGGAATCAAGGCCTGCTCCACTTCGAGCAGCTTCTGGCGCACGGCTTCGATGGCGATCGCATCAGCCGGCGTCCATGCAGGCAATGGCGACGTCAGTTCGAGTGCACACGCCTGTTCCTGCAGCAGTGCCACCACCGACGCCTGTTCGCTCTCGGTGGTGCGCTCGTCCATGTTCCGCCAGCGCTCGAAGGTCGCCTTGAGGTCGACGAGTCCCTTGTACAGTCCGGCCGCCGAGACTGATGGCGTGAGATAGCTGATCAGCGTGGTGGCACCGCCGCGCCGCTTGGCGAGCGTGCCTTCCGACGAGTTGTTCGAGGCGTACAGATACACGTTCGGCAGGTCGCCGATGAGGCGATCCGGCCAGCACTGATCGGTGAGCCCGGCCTGCTTGCCTGGCATGAACTCCAGGGCGCCGTGCGTCCCGAAATGCAGTGCCACATGCGCACCCCAATCCTCACGCAACCAGCGATAGAAGGCGCTGAATGCATGTGTCGGCGCGAAGTTGCCTTCGAACAGGAGGCGCATCGGATCGCCCTCCCACCCGAACGACGGCTGCACACCCACGAACAGATTGCCGAATTCCACGCCCAGCACCTGAATGCCGTAGCCATCGGCGAACTGCTTGCCCGGCGCAGCACCCCACGCCCCTTCGATCTGCGGCAGGTACTTCTCGCGCCGTACGTGGTCATCCGTCGGAATTCGCGTGAACACCGAAGCCACGGCGCCGTACTGTTCGCGATTCCCCTGAATCACCGCATCGCGCAGCGCATCCACCGACTCCGGCACCGTGATGCTGTAGCCGCCGTCACGCATCGCGATCATGGTGTTGTACAGCGAGTGGAAGCAGTCGATGTACGCCGCGCTGCCCGTGTTGCCCGCGTTCGGCGGGAAGTTGAACAGCACCACCGCCACCTTGCGCTGCGCCCGCGGTGTGCGACGCATCCGGATCATCTTCCCGACGCGATCGGCCATCGTCTCGATGCGCTCCGTGATCGGCAGCGACTCGGCGTTCTCCACGCCTTTGGCATTGCCGACCTTGCCGGCGTACACAGTGGGCCCGATGGCGCCGTCGAGTTCGGGAATCGCGACCTGCAGCGTTGCCTGCAATGGATTCAGGCCGCGCGGATCATTCTGCCACTCCGGGGTGCTCTGGAATTCCAGCGTCTGCAGGCAGAAGTACGGTACATCGAGCTTGCTCAGCGCCATCTGCGCCGCACACGAGTCGTTGTACGCCGGCCCACCGACCAGCGAGAACCCCGTCAGCGAGACCACCGCATCGACTCGCGAGCGCCCTGCGTCGTCGATGAAGTACTTGTCCATCGCCGGCCGGGAATCGAGGGCGCTGGCGAAGGCGGGAATGGTGCGCAATCCACGCTGTTCGAACGCGCGCACCACCGCGGTGTAATGCGCCACGTTATCCGCCAGCAGATAGCTGCGTCCCAACAGCACCCCAACGGTGCCGCCAGTGCCGCGCGTTGGCAGCGCCGCAGCATTCTCCGTGATGCCATGCTCGCCCTTGATATCCGGATGCCAGACGCCGACTTCCGGATACGAGCGCGGTGGCTCGGCCTTGGCACGGGCCCGCAGGACCTTGCGCGGCCCATCGGCATACTTCTCGACGTGCAGCAGGATCAGATTCGCGATGTTCTCGGCGGTGCCCGCGAGCCAGTACTGGATGCTCAGCAGATACACGCGCACATCCTGCGCCGGACCCGGGATGAACCGGAGCAGCTTCGGCATGGCCTTCAGCGCCGTCATCTGCCGCTCACCGCTGGAGCTGCCATCGCTCCGGCTGCCGCGCAGCTTCTTCAAAATTCCCAGCGGCGACCAGGGCTTCGGCGTCTTCTCGACCGCGCCGCCCATGTTGAACTTGCCCATGCGCGTGCAGCGCACCAGCTCAGCCGCCGACACCGCCACCAGCATCGAGTCGCAGTGATCACGGCGTGCCAGCAACGCATCGCGGATCGCCGTGACCTGTTCGTCCTGAAAACACTGTGTCACGGCGATGATGTCGCCCGTCGCGATGTCGGCACGGCAGCGCTCGAGCGCAGCCGGACTTTCCGGCCAGTCCGACGCCACGTGCACGCGCAGGTCGATCGACGGCAACTGCTTCACGACGATGGCCGCAGCTTCCGCCACGGATCCGGCGAGATGCGAATCGAGCGTGATGATCACGAACTTGAGCGGGGGCAGAATCTCAGCGGCCATGGTGCGCCTTTGCCTCGTACAGGGTTTCGGTCGTGATTACGTCGATGCCCTGCGCCGCCGCATACTTCTCAGTATTCCGGCGCGCCTTGCCACGAACGAAGAATGGAATCTTTGCCAACTCTTTTTCACCATCGGCCGACCAGACCGGTGTAGCGATGCCAAGGTCGGGTGAGCCTGGCACCTCGCCTACCGCAGCGGCCGCTGGCGATGACATCAGCGCCGGGGCGAGCCCTGAGACGACGGGTGCGGTGGCGGACCCGTGCGACGCCGGCGCGACCGACGATGTCGACGCCTCCGGCTTCACCGGCGCCACGCTGTGCAGATGCGATGGCGTGGCGCCATCACCGAACTCGAAATCCTCGCGGAACATCTGCAGCAGATGCTCCTCGAGCCCCATCATCAACGGGTGCACCCACGCATCGAAGATCACGTTGGCGCCTTCGAAGCCCATCTGCGGCGAATAGCGCGCAGGCACGTCCTGCACATGGATCGGCGTCGAGATCACGCTGCACGGCACACCAAGGCGCTTGGCGATGTGGCGCTCCATCTGCGTGCCCAGCACCAGCTCGACCTGCAACTCGGCGACCGTACGCTCCACATCGAGATAGTCATCGGTGATCAGCGCCGTCACGCCGTACTTCTCGGCGCACGCCTTCACTTCGCGGGCCATCTCACGGCTGTAGGTGCCCAGGCCCACCACCGTGAACCCCAGCTCCTCGCTCGCGATGCGTGCCGCTGCGACCACATGGGTGCCGTCACCGAAGATGAACACACGCTTTCCGGTCAGATACGTTGAATCGACCGATCGCGAGTACCACGGCATGCGGGAGTGGCTGCTCCCGAGCGATGCCGACCCCGGCGTTTCGCCACCGAGCACGGCGGAGACATCGATCTGCAGCACGCGGCCCACCTCGGCCAGGAAATCCCGCGTGGCGCCGACGCCGATCGGCACTGTTGCAATCGTCGGCATCTGGAA
>JBBSCZ010000099.1:0-10763 GCA_038249795.1 Gemmatimonadales bacterium
ACCGAGGCCTGCATGGCATCGTGGATGTCCACCACCGCCTGCGCTGCCGTC
This sequence comes from Gemmatimonadales bacterium, assembly GCA_038249795.1. Classification (GTDB taxonomy): domain Bacteria; phylum Gemmatimonadota; class Gemmatimonadetes; order Gemmatimonadales; family Gemmatimonadaceae; genus JACMLX01. The sequence continues at coordinate 52 of JBBSCZ010000099.1, forward strand.
CCCTCGCTCGCATCGTGCAGCAGTACGCGCACACCAGCCTGCGCCAGCACGCGCGCAATGCCGCGGCCCATCACTCCTGCGCCGATCACGGCCAGCGTCAGTCCGGGTGCGTGCACGTCGGGCACCATCGATCAATCCGGAATCACGGCGGTGACTTCGATCTCCACCAGCGCATCGCGCTCCATCAGCGCGCTCACCTCGACCGCCGACATCGCGGCGTTGTAGCTGCCGATGATCTCGCGGAACGCCGCGCCGATTTCCGCCGTCGCCTGCATGTAGGCATCGCGATCGGTGACGTACCACGTCATTCGCACGATGTGCTCAGGCTTGGCACCGGCTTCGCGCAGCACGGCCACCACGTTCTCCAGCGCGAGTCGCACCTGTCCACCGATGGTGGCGCTGGGGAACGTGCCGTTCACATCCCAGCCCACCTGTCCGGCCACGAACACCATCTCGCCACGCACCGCGACGCCGTTGGAATAACCGCGCGGCCTGGGCCATCCAGCGGGGAGCAGAATGCGCATCAGGAGATCCTGGTGACGAGACGACGAAACGTTCCGCGGCTCATGCCGGCTCGCGCAGGCGAAAGCGCTGCAGCTTGCCCGTCTCGGTGCGCGGCAGCGAGGTGCGCACCTCGATGGCTCGCGGGTACTTGTACGGCGCGATCGACTGCTTCACGAAATCCTGCAGCTCGCGCACCAGCGTGTCGGTCTGCACATGTCCGTCACGCAGCACCACGAAGGCCTTCACGATCTGCCCGCGATCGGCGTCAGGCACACCGATCACGCCGCACTCGGCCACTGCGTCATGCCGCATCAGCGCATCCTCCACCTCGGGCGCGGCGATGTTGTAGCCGGCCGAGATGATCATGTCGTCGGTGCGCGACTGGTAATGGAAGTAGCCATCGGTATCCATCATGTACGCGTCTCCAGTCACGTTCCATCCGTTCACCACGTAGCCACGCTGCCGATCGTCGGAGAGATAGCGGCAACCGGTCGGCCCCTTCACCGCCAGCCGTCCCACTTCACCGACGGCAGCAGGCTCCCCCGCATCGTTGAGCACCGTCGCGAGGTACCCCGGCACGGCCATACCCGTGGCACCCGGCCGCGCGTGCGCCTCGTCGGCCGAGATGAAGATGTGCAGCATCTCGGTGGCGCCGATACCGTCGATCAGTTCGATGCCGGTGGCGTCCTTCCACAGCGCGCGCGTCGATGCCGGCAGCACCTCACCCGCTGATACGCACTGCCTGAGCGTCGTGCGCCGCACTCGCTCGCCGAACTGTGACATCGTGCGGTAGGTGGTCGGCGCAGTGAACAGCGTCGTGGCACCGTACTCGACGATCGCGTCGAGCAGGTTCGGCGGTGATGGCTTTTCCAGCAGCACCGCCGTCGCTCCCACCTGCATCGGGAAGAGCACCAGCCCGCCAAGTCCAAAGGTAAACGCCAGCGGAGGACTGCCGATGAACACGTCGTCTTCGCGCGGACGAAGGATGTGCACTGGCCAGCACGCGCAGATCGCCATCACGTCGCGATGGAAGTGCATCGTGCCCTTCGGCTGCCCGGTGGTGCCCGACGTGAACGCGATGATGCAGGTGTCGTCGCTGGCGGTATCGACATTTGCAAACACTTCGCTGGCGAGACGCATCGCCACGTCCAGCGAGCCTTCCGACATCGTGTTGAAATGCTTGAGCATGACGGGCTGCGACGTCTGTGACAGCGCGAGGTCCAGCTCGCCCCCCAGTGCCACATCACAGAGCGCGTGTGTGACGTGCGCCTTCTGCATCACCTTCTGCAGCTCGACGGCGCGCAGCAACGGCATCGTCGCTACCGCGATGCCGCCAGCCTTGATCACGCCGAACCAGGCGGCCACCATCATCGGGTTGTTCGGCGCACGAAGCAGCACGCGGTTGCCAGGCACCAACCCCATCTCGCGCACCAGTACGTTCGCGACTCGATTCGCCTGTCGCTGCAGATCGGCATATGTCCACGTCACGCCAGCAGCTCGGATGCACACTCGATCGCCGCGTCCAGCGGCAATGTGCCGGTCGAGCAGTTCGCTGGCGCAGTTCAGCCGATCGGAAAACTGCAGTGATGGCAGCGTGGCGAGGAACTCCGGCTGCAATTCGGCGGCCGGCAGGTTGTCGCGCGCGAAGGTGTCGACGTGCGCAGTAGTCATCCGTGCGCTCGCGCGCCGTGTGCCTTCAGCAGGTCGCGCCCGATGATCAGCTGCTGCACTTCCGTCGCCCCCTCGTAGATCCGGAGTGAACGGATCTCGCGGTACAGCTGTTCGACGATGTGCCCGCGCGTCACTCCCAGTCCGCCGAGCAGTTGCACCGCCGAGTCGATCACCTCCTGCGCGCCCTCGGTCGCGACCAGCTTGGCCATTGCGGCCTCGCGCGTGACCGGCTTGCCGCCGTCGCGCATCCACGCTGCCCGGTACGTCAACAGTGCAGCGCTGTCCACGGTCGTCGCCATCTGTGCCAGTCTGGCCTGCGTGAGCTGCAGGTCGCCGAGCAGGCCGCCGAACATCGGGCGTGTGGTGGCGCGCTGCAGCGCCTCGTCGAGTGCGCGTCGTGCGAAACCGAGAGCCGCAGCGGCGACCGAGGTACGGAAGATGTCGAGCGTGCGCATCGCCACCTTGAACCCCTCTCCGGCACCGCCGAGCCGTGCGGAGAGCGGCACGCGACAACCGTCGAAACGCAGCCGCGCCAGCGGGTGTGGTGCGATCACATCGATTCGCTCGGCGATGGTGAGGCCGGCCGCGTCGGCATCGATGATGAACGCCGAAATGCCACGTGAGCCGGCGGCCTCACCGGTGCGCGCGAAGACGACGTAGAAGTCGGCGATGCCACCGTTGCTGATCCACGTCTTCTCGCCATCGATGATGACGGTGTCGCCCTCGATGTGCGCAGCGCACTGCATCGCCGCGACGTCGGAGCCGGCATCGGGCTCCGACAGTGCGAAAGCGGCGATCGCCTCGCCACTCGCCACGCGCGTCAGGTAGTGCTCGCGCTGCGCCACAGTGCCATGCAGGCTGATGGCGCCGGAACCGAGTCCCTGCATGGCGAACGCGAAGTCGGCGAGTCCGTCGTGTCGCGCGAGCGTCTCGCGGATCAGGCAGATGGCGCGGGTGTCGATCACGTCGTGCGTACCACCATGCGTCGTGCCGCCGACCGCATGTCGCAGCCAGCCTGCCGCGCCAAGTTGCGCCACGAGCGTACGACAGGCGGCGTCGACGTCGTCGTCGTGCGCAGTGTGCGCGAGATGTGCGCCGCACCAGGCGTCGAGTTGCGATGCAAGCTCGCGGTGGCGCGGCTCGAAGAACGGCCAGTCGAGGTACGTCGTGTCGCTCATCGCGGTGGCTCCGTGGGTGCGTGCATCAGTTGCCCTCGAACACCGGCTTCTGCTTCGCCGCGAAAGCGTGATAAGCGCGGCCGAAGTCCTCCGTCAGCATGCAGAGCGCCTGCACCTGCGCCTCCGACTCGATCGCGTCGTCGAGGCTCATGGCCCACTCCTGGTGCAGCATCGTCTTGGTGAGCCCATTGGCGAACGTCGGTCCGTGCGCGATCTCGTGCGCCAGCGCGATGGCGTCGCTCAGCATCGCATCAGGCTCGCAGACGCGATTGAAGAAGCCCCACTGCAGCGCCTCGTCGCCACCCATCGATCGGCCGGTGAACAGGAGCTCACTGGCGCGACCCTGTCCGATGATGCGCGGCAACATCGCGCAGGCGCCCATGTCGCAGCCCGCCAGCCCGACGCGATTGAACAGGAATGCCGTCCTGCTGCGCGACGTACCGAATCGCATGTCGGAGGCCATCGCCAGGATCGCACCGGCGCCGGCGCAGACACCGTCGACGGCAGCGATGATCGGCTGCGGAGAGTGGCGCATGGCCTTCACCAGCGCGCCGGTCATGCGCGTAAATGCCAGAAGCTGTGGTGCGGTCGATCCAACCAGCGGGCCGATGATCTCGTGAACGTCACCACCGCTGCTGAAATTGCCGCCGGCACCGTGAATCACGATTGCCGTCACATCATCGGCATGGCGGAGCCTTTCGAACAGATCGCGCAGCTCGGCGTAGCTCTCGAACGTCAGCGGGTTCTTGCGCTCGGGACGATTCAGTGTGATCACGCCGACGCGATCGGTGAGGCTCCACCCGAAGTGCGTCGCGGTGTAGCCGGTGAGCGGGCGGGAGATGCCGGCCGCCAGCGCCGGATCGAGTGGTGTGCTCATGTCATGGCTCCCGACCGGCGCGTGCGACGCGGGGTCACGGGTGGTGAGGGCAGATCGGGAGTCGGCTGCGCGGCGAGCTGTACACGCAGGCGTCCAAGCAGGTCGTAGAGCTGCGTCATCTCCGCTTTCGGCATGCCGCCGAACATCGCGACGATCCACGACTCGTGCTCGGCCGCCAACCGGTCGAACAGTTTGCGTCCCTTCCGTGTGAGCGACACCCATGAGGTGCGGCGATCACTCGGATCGGCGATACGCGCAACGAGTCCTTCCTTCTCGAGTTCATCGGCAAGACCGGTCACATTGCCGCCGGTGACCATCAGGTAGCGCGAGAGCACGCTCATCGTGAGGCCATCGGGATGCCGGTGCAGTTGCGCCATGAAATCGAATCGCGCCAGCGTGATCCCCGCTTCGGCACGCAGTCGCTTGCGAATCGCGGTCTCGATCTGCGTGCTGCAGGAGAGCAGGCGCAGCCAGACCTTCAGCGACTGATGATCGTCGGAGTTCACGCGACTTTCATGACCAATGCGCTCGTGGTCGAGCGGCGGGGTGATCGTAGTGCGGCGTGTGGCCATCACATCACCTCTCCGCCGGCGATCGAGATGCACTGCCCCGTGACCGATCGCGCGGCATCGGAGCAGAGCCAGCGCACCGCCTCGGCCACCTCGTCGGGCTGCACCAGACGGCCCTGCGGATTGGTCTTTACCAGCTCGGCGCGCGCGGCTTCTTCGGTGCGACCGGTCATCTCGACGATGTTCGCGAGGCTCTCCTGCAGCATCTCGGTTTCGGTGAAGCCCGGGCAGACGGCATTCACGGTGACGCCCGCGCCAGCAAGTTCCAGCGCCAGTGAGCGCGTGAGCCCGATCACGCCATGCTTCGCGGCGCTGTAGGCGCTCACGTACGCGTAGCCGCGCTGTCCGGCGGTGCTGGCGATGTTGATGATGCGTCCCATTCGCGCCGTGAGCAGGTCGGCGAGCGCAGCCTGCGTACAGTTGAAGGTGCCGGTGAGATTCACCGCCAGCATGCGCGCCCAGAGTTCGGAGCTCGTGCGGCGAAACGGTGCGCTTTCCGCCTGTCCGGCGTTGTTCACGAGAATCGAAATCGGGCCACGTTCGGCTCGTGCGGTGGCGAAGGCATCGTGCACGGCCAGTTCGTCCGCCACATCGGCGGTGACGATCGTGCACGGCGTTTCCAGCGAGGCGGCAACCGTCATCAGCGGCTCGCGTCGGCGACCCAGCAGCGTGAGGGTCGCGCCGTCGGCCGACAACACGCGTGCGATGGCGGCACCGATGCCCTGGCCTGCACCGGTGATGAGAGCATGATGGCCCGCGAGTGGGCCGCTCATGCCGGCTCCTTCGGTGCCAGCGCGGCGGCCTGCGTGGCCTTCTCGCGCGCGAAGAGCGATTCCATCTGCGGCTTGCCCGAGCGGTACTGCTTCGGCCACACGATGGGCTTGTAGCCGATGCGTGCCGCCTCGCTGAGGGTCCACGCCGGATTGGCGAGATGCGGACGCGCCACCGCGCAAAGATCGGCGCGGCCGGCGGCGATGATGCTGTTCACATGATCGGCCTCGCTGATCGCACCCACCGCGATCGTGGCGATGCCAGCCTCGTTGCGCACACGGTCGGCGAACGGCGTCTGGAACATCCGGCCATACACCGGCTTTTCCTGCTTGCTGACCTGGCCGGAGCTGACGTCGATCATGTCGGCGCCCGCCGCCTTGAAAGCGCGCGCGATCTCCACCGCATCGTCGGGCGTGATACCGCCCGGCACCCAGTCGTGTGCCGAGATGCGGACGGAGATCGGCAGATGCTGCGGCCAGACTTCACGCATCGCAGTGAAGACTTCGAGTGGGTAGCGCAGCCGGTTCTGCAGCGGGCCGCCGTATTCGTCGGTGCGCGTGTTCGTGAGCGGCGAGATGAATGACGACAGCAGGTATCCATGCGCAGAGTGCAGCTCCAGCCAGTCGAACCCCGCCTCGGCGGCGCGTTGCGTACTGCGCACGAACTGCCCGGTGACGATGTTCATGTCCTCTCGGGTCATCGCGCGCGACTGCTGGCTCACGCCGGCCACGTATTGCTGCGGCGACGCCGAGATCAGCGGCCAGTTGCCCTCGATCAGCGGCTGGTCCATGCCCTCCCACATCAGCTTCGTAGAGCCCTTGGCGCCGGCGTGTCCGAGCTGCAGACCGAACTTCGCGTCGGTGTTGGTGTGGATCCAATCGGCGATGCGCGTCCAGCCGTCGCGTTGCGCATCGGTGTACATCCCCGGACAACCCGGCGTGATGCGCCCCTCGGCGCTGACGCAGGTCATCTCGGCCATCACCAGTGCGGCGCCACCCATGGCACGGGCACCGAGGTGCACGAGGTGGTAGTCGGCGGGGAGGCCGTCGATGGCGGAGTACTGCGCCATCGGCGAGACGATCACTCGGTTCTTGAGCGTGACGCCGCGCACGGTGTAGGGCGTGAACATGGGTGGCGGCGGAGGCGCATCGGGTGCGAGCGCGACGCCGCTCAACTCGGCAAACCAGCGCTCGAAGCCTTCCAGCCACACTGTGTCACGGAGCCGCAGATTCTCGTGGCTGATGCGCTGTGAGCGGGTGAGCAGCGAGTACATGAACTGCTCGGGCGGCAGCGAGTCGGCGTAGCGCGTGCCGACGTTCTCGAACCACTCCATTGCGTTCCACGCCGCGTTTTGCAATCGCAGTACATCCACTTCACGGATCGCCTGATATCGACGCAACACGCCCGCTATTACGCTCTCCGTGGTCCCCTGACTTGGTGCGAGCTCTGCCGTTCCGAACTGTCGCGCCAGTTCGATCGCATCCTCGATCGCCAGCTTGGTGCCCGATCCGATGGCGAAGTGCGCGGTGTGCACCGCGTCACCCATCAGCACCACGTGATTGGTTCCGTTGAAGTGCCACCATCGCTCACAGCGCACCCGCTGGAAGTTCAGCCACGCCGATCCTCGCAGGTGGCGGGCGTTGGTCATCAGCGCATGGCCGTCGAGGGTGCGGGCGAACAGTTGCTCGCAGAATGCCACCGATTCGTCGGGCGTGGCGGTGTCGAGTCCGTGCGCCTTCCAGACGTCCTCGGGCGTCTCGACGATGAAGGTGCTGGTCTCGTCGTCGAACTTGTAGATGTGCGCCTGGAACCAGCCGTGTTCCGTCTTCTCGAAGGTGAAGTTGAAAGCGTCCCACAAGCGCTTGGTGCCGAGCCAGATGAAGCGGTTCGGCCGGGCGACGATGTCGGGCTGAAAGACGTCGGCGTATTTCGTGCGGATCTTCGAATTGATGCCGTCGGATGCGACGATCAGGTCGGCGTCGGGGAAGTCGGTATCGGAGTCCACCTCGGTCTCGAAGCGCAGCACCACGCCGAGTGCCTCGCATCGCGCCTGCAGGATGTTGAGGAGGTGCTTGCGACCGATACCGATGAAGCCGTGGCCACCCGAACGGATGGTGCGGCCACGGAAGTCGACTTCGATGTCGTCCCAGTGCACGAACGACTGCTCGATCTGCATGGCCGTCGTGGGGTCGCAGCGGCGCATGTTCTCGAGCGTCTGATCCGAGAACACGACGCCCCAGCCGAAGGTGTCGTACGGCTTGTTGCGTTCGACGACGGTGATGTCGTGGCTCGCGTCGGCCTGCTTCATCAGCAGCGCGAAGTAGAGTCCTGCCGGTCCGCCGCCGATGCACACGATCTTCATGCCGTCTCCTCGGGAGTTCTCTGACGGTCACTCCCGAAGCTTTAGAAGTCAAGTGTTTGTTGACGGTTTCGTGCAGATGGTGGGCATCCGGAACAGCTTTTATCGCAGAACTGCGCGGCCGCGGAACCGCGCAACTGCTGCACAGCATGCGCGCTCTCGGTGCGAGCGGCAGCCATCTGCGCACACCGACGGTTGGTTTTCGGGGGAACAGCAACGGCGGTGCGAGTGCGGGCATTTTTGCCTGAGACTTCGCGGTCCTCCCAACGCAGCCCGCACCAGCAAGCGGAGCGCCCCCCGCGGAGGAGCCCACCCAAAAAAGCTTCCCTTCCACCCCACAGCAAAGTCCGCCCGTTGATGGTACGACCGCATGCTGTTCAGCAGTTGTGCAGTCCCGCGGCCGTGCAGTTCTGCGATAAATGCTGTTCCCGATGCCCGCCGGTGGCACAGCACCGGAACATGCCACCAGCCCTCAACGACAGCTTCGCCAAGTCAGCTCTCCTTCGCGAACCGCACCATCGCCGTGGTGAGCTGCTCCGGATGCGTGACGGGCAACCCATGCGACCCACCCTCGATCATCACCAACTGGCTTCCCGGAATCACAGCCGCCGTCAGCTCCCCCGACATCTCGAACGGCACGATCGCATCGGCCGTCCCGTGAATTACCAGCACCGGGATGGAGATCTGCGTCAGATTCGTGCGGAAGTCCGTGGTGCCGAAGGCGCGGATGCACTCCAGTGTACCGACCGGTGATGCGCGCCACGCGATCGACTTCGCGTACGCAATGGCGTCGGCGGGGAAGTCTGTCTGACCCGTGTAGTTGAAGAAGTTGGGGAAGAATGCGGCGAGAAACGCGACGCGATCCTGCTTCACCCCCGCCATCATCCCCTCGAACAGCGACAGGTCGGCGCCAGTGGGGTTGTCGGGGGTCCCGAGCATGAAAGGTGTGACCGAGCTGATGAACATCGCCTTCGCGATCCTGTCGCTGCCGTGACTGCCGAGGTAGCGCGCCACCTCGCCGCCGCCCATCGAGAAGCCGGCGAGGATCACGTCCTTCAGGTCGAGCGTGGTGATCACGTCGTGCAGATCGTTGGCGAAGGTGTCGTAATCGTAGCCCACCGACGGACGATCCGATTCGCCGAAGCCGCGGCGATCATACGCGATGCACCGGAACCCAGCCTCGACCAGCGCCGTGACCTGATTCTCCCACATCCGGTGACTGAGCGGCCATCCGTGCACGAGTACGACGGGCTGACCGCTGCCATGGTCCTCGAAGTAGAGCTGAACCGGCGGCGACGAGTGCGTGGTGACGAACGGCATGGGCAGTCTCGGGCGTGTCGAATGTGTACGGGCACGATGCGTGTCGGCGCACGATATACCGTTGCGTCCCCGTATCCGACTCATCCGCAACAGTCTGCCGTACCCTACACGATTTTCTGCGCGGGGGATTGGAGAACGAAACAGCTTTTATCGCAGAACTGCACAGCCGCAGAACGGCGCAACTGCTGAACGGCATGCGGTCGCACACGCGACTGGCAAGCCGCACTGCGGGGTGGAAGAGAAGTTTTTTTGGATGGACTCCGCGGCGGGGGGAGCTCCGCTCGCTGCTTCGGGCTTACGCGTGCATAACGCACCGCCAGACACAACAATGGCGACCCTCACGCCGCTGTTGCTGTTCCCCCAAAAATCAGACGTCGGTGTGCGCAGACGGCTGCCGCGCGCACCAAGCGCGCGCATGCTGTTCCGAAGTTCTGCAGTTCAGCGGTTGTGCAGTTCTGCGATAAAAGCTGTTCGCGACCGCCGCCCATCGCACCCAGACTAGACCGCGCGAACGACCTCGCGCACCGTCCCAGCCAGCCACGACGGTTCCGCATCGCTGATCACCAGATCGATCTCCCGCAGATCGGCCACCGCATACGGCGCCACCATGTCGTGCTTGGTTGCGTCGGCGAGCACCGCGCAGGCCGCCGCCGACTCGATCATCGCCCGCTTCACATGCGCGTCGCCCGCGATGGAGGTCGTCAGTCCGGCCCGCTGGTGCAGGGCACAGGCTCCGAGGAAAGCGAAGTCGGCGCGGTGCGCACGGATCGTGGCCTGCGCCTGATCACCGTAGAACTCGCGCGTCTCGTGCGACCAGGTGCCGCCGGCCAGCACCAGTTGCACCGTCGGATCGTTGGCGAACAGCGCGGCGACATCGAAAGCGGCCGTGATGATCGTCAGCGGACGCGGCGCATCGGGTGACGCAAGGATCTGCGCCAGTGCCAACGTCGTGCTGCCACCATCGATGAACAATGCCTGGTGCGCATGCACCCGCTCGGCGGCCGCGCGCGCAATCGCGCGCTTCGACGTGGCACGCACATCCAACCGCTGCGCCATCGGCAGCGCGGTCGTGTACAATGCCACCGCTCCGCCATGCGTCTTCTGCACGAGGCCGCGTGAGGCCAGCAGCCGCAGATCACGCCGGATGGTATCCTCGGAGAGGCCATACTCCGCGGCCAGCGCCGACACCTCCACTCGGCCCTGCTCGCGAAGGGTCGCCGCAATGCGCGCCTGACGTTCCTGCGCAAAGCGCGGGCTGTCGTCGGACGCAGGGGTCGTCGAGTTCGTCTTGGGATGCGCCATGCTGAAAAGTACTCAATTTTTTCCACACAGTCTTACACGAATGTGCATGTTCGTGCAGATTCGTGCGGTGCTCTGCCGTTCCCTCGACGCCATGTGGCGATGATTCCCGACGCTGTGCGCCCGTCCGTCGCTGCCGCCCCGCGATCGGAGATATCCCGCGC
>JBBSCZ010000100.1:0-10762 GCA_038249795.1 Gemmatimonadales bacterium
ACTGCGTCGAGTTCGTCGCTGACCTGCTGACGGCGCAGCAGCTGCCAGTAGCGTCCGCGGTCGGCCGCGAGCATCTCGTGCGTGCCCTGTTCCACGATGCGACCTTCGTCGAGCACCACGATCCACGAGGCATCGCGCACGGCGCTCACGCGATGTGACGCGATCAGCGCCGTGCGCCCCGTCAACTCCTCGCGCAATCCCTGCAGGATGGCTGCCTCGGTGCCCGTGTCGACGGCGCTCAGCGCATCGTCCAGCAGCACGATCTGCGGATCGCGGGCCAGCGCACGCGCGATGGCCGCGCGCTGCTTCTGACCGCCGCTGAGATTGATCCCGCGCTCGCCAAGCATCGTCGCGTAGCCATCGGGAAGGTCCACGATCGCGGCATCGAGTTGCGCGACACCAGCGGCGGCGCGCGCCGCGTCATCGTCATTGCCGCCATAGGTCAGATTCGCGAGAATCGTGTCGCTGAACAGCACCGTCTCCTGCGGGACGTAACCGATGGTGGAGCGCAGCGCTTCGAGCGGGATCTCGGCGATCGGCACACCGTCCACGAGGATCTCCCCTTCCTGCGGATTCCAGAAGCGGGGGATCAGATCCATCAGCGCGCTCTTGCCGCTGCCCGTGGCACCGACGATGCCGACGGTCGCTCCTGCCTCGACGCGGAACGAGACGTCGCGCAGCACCCACCGGGTCGTGTCGCCGTCGTCGGTGGGATAGTGATAGCCCACATGGCGGAACTCCAGCGATCGGCCGCGCCCCGCGTGCGCCGGCAGGGCCGTGGGTGCCGCGGGCGTCAGCACCGAGGCCGTGGCGCACAGGATGTCGTTGATGCGCTTCATGCTGGCGGCGCCACGCTGAAACAGATTGATCACCCAGCCCAGTGCGATCAGCGGCCACGTCAGCATCGAGAGGTAAAGACCGAACGCGACGAAATCGCCGATGGTCATCTCCCCTCGCAACGTCGCCGTGCCGCCGAGACCGAGCACGGCGACTGCGCCGAGGCCGGCCAACAGCTGCAATCCCGGTGACATCAGACCGTAGAGCTTCGCGAGCCCCATGTTGCGTCGCAGATACTCGGTGTTCAGCACCGCGAAGTGTGCTTCCTCGGCGGCCTCCTGCCGGAACGCGCGGACGATGCGCGCCCCACTGATGTTTTCCTGTGCGTGCGTCGTCATCACCCCGAAGTGTTCCTGTACCGCCTCGAAGCGCTTGTGGATCAACGAGCCGAGCACCGCCATCACGATCGGCAGCAGGACCATCGGGAGCACGGCAATGCCGGTCAGGCCCGGATTGATGCGCAGCATGAAGATCAGCGCAAAGATGCCGCCGGCGATCGTGTTCACGAAATACATGATCGCGGGCCCAGCAACCATGCGCACCGCCGACAGGTCGTTGGTGAGCCGTGCCATCAGGTCACCGGTGCGATTCCGGCCGAAGAAGCCGGCGTCGAGCGTCAGCAGGTGACGGAACATCGCGTTTCGCAGATCGTACTCGACATATCGGCTGACCGCGTTCAGGATGTTGCGCATCTGGAAACGCATGATCCCGGTCACCAGCGCCGTCCCTATCATGGCGGCGGCGATCAGCCATATTTCACGCGGCGGGGCGCCTGCCTTCAGGTCGTCAACGGCGCGTCGCAGGAGCCAGGGTATGGCGCTCGAGATTGCGCTCGAACCGATCACGCACGCCAGGCCGACGAACATGCGTCGCTGGTATCGGCGGACGAACGGCACGAGCGCACGCAGAGAGCGCAGGCTGCTGGTACGAGGTTTGCTCATCTGATTGGTAAGCGCTGCAACGACGACGGCACAGACGTCGTGGCGCGACCATCTGCACATGGAGAACTCATGAGATCAACTGAATTTATGCCCCGAATGTTCGCCCCGCTGGCCGTCATGGCCCTGCTCCTGGGCGCCTGCGGTGAGAAGAAGCCGGATGATCTGGCTGCTGGTGTGTCCTCAGCCGGTGACACGGTTCGTCTCATCGCTGGTGACTCGGTGGCCACCGTCGAAGTGATTCCGCCGACCCCGACGCCGCCCACCACGGCCGAGGAGCCCCTCGTGGCCGGACGTGAGAATTCCAGGCAGACTCCAGCCCCGGTGGCCGCCAGGCCGCGCCCGGTGAGCAAGCCGGTGGCCCCGCGTCCGACGCCGTCCTCGGCCGGGTTGGAGCCGCAGACGTCACCGGGATCCAGCACGTCAACGTCGGGTGTCGTCGCTGCCGGTACGTCCATCGGCGTGACGAACGGCGCCAAGGTCTGCAGCAACACGCTGGCGGTCGGTGATCGTGTGACGGCTACCACCAACAGCCCCATCAGCGCCTCGAACGGCGTCTCGATCCCCGCCGGTGCCCGGGTCGGTCTCGTGGTGACCAAGTCAAAATCCTCCGCGTCGCAGGGCGATGCGTCGGAGCTCGAGTTCGACGTGCGCAGCCTGACGTTCGGCGGTGAGACCTACACCGTTGCCGGAAGCGTGTCGACCGACGCCGTGGTGCAGGAGCGCAAGGGTGGCGACGGCAAGAAGGTCGCCATCGGTGCCGCCGCCGGCGCAGTGATCGGCAACATCATCGGAGGCGGCAGCCGTGCGCAGCGCACGGTGGTCGGTGCCGCCGCAGGCGGTCTGGCAGGTGCGGCGACGGCGGCAATGACGGGCGACCGTCTGGCGTGCCTGCCGGAGAATGCGGCATTGACGGTGAAGCTCGGCAGCGCGCTCACGGTCAAGAACTGACGGCGATGGCGTAGGGGATCTGCAGCCGTTCGCACGATGCTGCGCGCGGGAAGACTCCGGGGCCTTCACGGTTTCCGGCGGGAGGGGGCCCGTCTCTGTATGTTACAGAGGGGGGCCTCTTCAGCAGGAGCGGTGCCGAAACCAGAATGGAGCGCGCGCGTAACCGTAGACGAGGCAACCGTTCCGTCGGTCCATTGGTCCAAGCGTCGGTCTCGTTGTGTCTGCTGTTCCCGCCTCCTTTCTCCCCGCACACGTGCGTCTGCCTCGCCTCGTCGTCAGCCTGCTGGCGATTCTCCTGCTCGCCCTTACTGCTCCGCTGCAGGCGCAGCAGCAGCTCGATGTGATCCGTGGACAGGTCACGGGCCCGGACTCCCTGCCGATTGCCGGCGCTCGCGTGACGGCCACCTCGCTGTCCGGCAACGTCAATCGGAATGCCCGGACCGACACGCGCGGACGCTTCACGATCACCTTCCCTGGCGGTGATGGTGACTATTTCGTCACGGTGACCGCGCTGGGGTTCGCGCCCCGACGCTTCGAAGTGAAGCGCAGCGCCGATCAGGAAGTGCTGCTGGCCGATGCGCGCCTGTCGCGTGCCGTCACGCAGCTCGAAGAAGTGCGCGTCGTGGGCGACCGCCCCCGGACCACGCGCGATGACCGCACCCCCGACATCAGCGGCAGCGAGCGATCGATCACCGGGGGCAACGTGCCGGCAGCGCAGGCCGGCGACCTGGCGGCGATGGCGGCGTCCCTCCCCGGTGTGCAGCTGGTACCAGGGGCGGATGGCGATCCCTCAGGGTACTCGGTGCTCGGTCTGACGCCCGATCAGAACAACACCACCTTGAACGGGCAGAACTTCAGCGGCGCCAACCTGCCGCGCGATGCCGGCATCATGAGTTCGCTCGTCACCGCGCCGTACGACGTGTCGCGCGGTGGCTTCAGTGGGGCACAGTTTGCCATTCGCACACCGGGTGGCTCGAACTTTCGCTCACGCACGATGAGCTTGAATCTCGATGCGCCCGGGCTGCAATACACGGACGCGGCGGCGCGTGCACTGGGGCAGGAGTTCACCAACGCGTCACTTGGTGGCGCCATTGCCGGACCGATCGTCACCGACAAGGCATTCTACAATCTCTCGTATCAGCTCGGACGGCGTGCCAGCGACCTGCGCTCGGTGCTGAACACCAACGCCGATGGCCTGGTCACCAGCGGGGTGTCGCCCGATTCCGCAGCGCGGCTGCTCGGCATTTTAGAGCGGCTCGGTGTGCCGGCCACCACCGATGCCGATCCGCAGAATCGCCTGAGCGATCAGGGCACCCTGTTCGCTGCGATCAATCTCGCGCCACCGGGCTCGCGTACGGGGCAGGCGTTCACGTTCACTGGTAACGGATCGTGGAATCGCACCGCGCCGGTCAGCGGCTCGGTGAACGAGCTGCCGGCACACAGTGGTGAACGCATCAACTGGAATACCGGCCTTTCAGGGCGACACTCGGCGTACTTCACCAGCGGCATCCTCACCGAAACCAATGTCACGTTCAGCGCCTCGCGCAATTACGGCGCGTCGTTCTACGACCTGCCGAGTGCCGGCGTGCGCGTGAATTCGCAGCTGGCCGATGGCACCGAGGGGCTGCGGGTGCTGCAGTTCGGCGGCAACCCGTTCCTGGCCACGTCGCAAAACAACGGCAGCGCTGGCCTTCTGAATACGCTCTCGTGGTTCACGCGCGACAGCAAGCATCGCCTGAAATTCACCAGCGAATTGCGCTACGACGCGCAGCAAGTGGATCAGACCGTCAACCGATTCGGGTCGTTCGCGTTCAACTCGCTGGCCGATCTCGAGGCCGGACGTGCCGCTTCGTTCACGCGCCAGCTGGCGCCACGGGAGCGCAGCAACAGTCAGGCGATCGTCGCGTTTTCGCTCGGGGATGCGTGGCGCCGAAGTCCGGATCTGCAGATCCAGTATGGTGTGCGTGTGGACGGGAATCGCTTCGACCGCGGCCCGACGGAGAATCCCGGGATCGCGCAGCTCTTCGGCGCCAGCAACGCAGTCGCGCCGAACCGGCTCTATGTGAGTCCGCGCGTCGGCTTCTCCTGGACATTGGGTACGGCGCCGCAGATCGCGGCATTCGACGGCGCCTTCCGTGCCCCGCGCGCCGTGGTGCGCGGCGGATTCGGTATCTTTCAGAACGTGCCGCAGACTGGATTGCTGGGCTCCGCCATCGACAACAGCGGGCTCACGGGCGCCGTGCAGCAGCTCGGATGCTTCGGTGCTGCGGCGCCCAGACCGGAATGGAGCGGCTGGTTGTCGAACCCAGCGACGATCCCGCTGCAGTGCGCTGATGGTACCGTCACGTCACCTTTTTCGAATGGCGCACCGAACGTGAATCTGCTCGCTGCCGACTGGGCCGCCGCGCGCAGCATGCGCAGCAATCTGCAGTGGAACGGTGCCGTGCTGCGCAATCGCTTCAACGCCAGCGTCGACGTCACCTACTCGCGCAATCTGAACCAGCCAGGTACGGTCGACCTCAATTTCGCGGGGGCGCCGCAGTTCGCGCTCGCCGACGAAGGCAGCCGGCCGGTGTTCGTGCCGTTGGCAGGGATCGATCCGCTCACCGGCGCCGCCGCGCCCCGCCTGTCACGTGTGTCGCCGTTGTTCAACGTGGTGAACGCCGCCCGCTCCAACCTGCGCAGCGAGTCGCGTCAGGTGAGCCTGCGCCTGTCGCCGCTCAACTTCAATTCGAAGGTGCAGTGGAGCGTGTCGTACGTGTACGGCAACGTGCGCGAGCAGTTTCTCGGTTTTCAGAGCACCGTCGCCGATCCGCGGGCGATCGAGTGGTCGCGCTCGTCGTTCGACACGCGGCACCAGTACCAGTACACGCTCGGCTACAACTTCTTCGACGCGGTGCGTGTCAGCTGGTTCGGCAACATCCGCTCCGGCAGTCCTTATACACCGCTGATCGGCGGCGACGTGAACGGTGACGGCCTGACGAATGATCGTGCCTTCATCGCGAATCCCGATGCCAGCGCCGATGCCGCGACTGCTGCGGGGGTGCGTGCGCTGCTCGCCAGTGCGGGCTCCGACGCGCGCGAATGTCTCGAGCGGCAACTCGGCACACTTGCGGCGCGGAACAGTTGTCAGGGCGTGTGGACGCAGAACGCCTTTCTGAGCCTCTCGTTCAACCCGCTCAAGTTGCGATTGCCGCAGCGTGCCACGCTCTCGTTTCAGGTTGGCAACCCGCTCGGTGCCGCCGATCTGCTGCTGCACGGCTCGAATGGATTGCGCGGCTGGGGACAGCCGGCGCAGCCTGATCCCACGCTGCTGTACGTGCGCGGCTTCGATCCCCTCACCCAACGGTTCCGATACGAGGTGAATCAGCGCTTTGGTGCGACGCGTCCGGCAGTGAGTGCGTTCCGTGCGCCGGTGACGGTGACGGCGCAGTTGCGCTTCGATCTCGGTGCGTCGCGCGAACGGCAGGTGCTGACACAGACGCTCGATCGCGGTCGCCGCACGCCGGGCCAGAAGGTCGGCGAGCCGCAGCTCAGCGCGATGTACGGCGGCGGCGGCGTGACGATCAATCCGCTCGCGCAGATTCTGCGGCAGGCCGACTCGCTCAAGCTCACCGGTCCGCAGGCCGACAGTGTCGCCACGATGAATCGCTTTTTCACTATCCGGCAGGCCGCCATCTGGGCTCCCGTCGTCAAGGCATTAGCGAAGCTCGACGATGGCTACGACCACGACGTCGCCTACGGTCTGTACCGGCGGGCGCGCGAGAACTCCGTCGACCTGCTGCGTTCACTCGCGCCGTCCATCAAGAGCCTGCTCACCGCCGAGCAGCGTCGCCGGCTGCCACCCATCGTCGCCAGCCATCTCGACCCGCGGTATCTCGCGTCCATCCGCTCCGGGACGATGGGTGGCGGTCTCGATTTCGGTGGCATGATGGGTGGTGGCGTCGCCGTTCCGCAGGGCGGTGGCGGACAGACGATCATCCTCCGGTGATGCAGGCGTTCACCTCAGCTCCCTCACCGCATTTCACTCCGGACACACTCACGCGATGAAGATGATTCAGGCCAGTCTGCTGGCATCACTCGGGACGATACTCGTTCTCACCGATGCGCTCACGGCGCAGTCGTTACCGCCGGTACGTCCCCTCGGACCGGTGGTACGTGTATCCGCCGCCGATCTACTCGGGAGCGTCGCTGCCGTCCGTCCGCTCCCCGGCGGTCGCGTACTGGTAAATGACATCACGCGCCGCCAATTGGTGCTGCTCGACTCCTCATTCGCGCAGGAAGCCGTACTCGCCGACACCACCGCTGCCACGGGCAATGCGTACAGCGGACGCATTGCCGGCATGATCCCGTATCGCGGCGATTCCACGCTGTTCATCGATCCCACGTCACTGTCGATGCTGGTGCTCGACGGCGCGGGCAAGGTGGTGCGCGTGATGGCCGTGCCGCGGCCGAACGACGCGATGTTCATGGTGGGCGGGCCATTCGGGACGCCAGGCTTCGACAGCAAGGGCCGCATCGTGTATCGCGGCCTGACGCTGCCCACGATGTCGGCGTCGAGCGCCGGCGGTGCGCCATCCGCACTGCCGCTCATACCGCAGATGCCCGACTCGGCGCCGATCCTGCGCGTCGCACTCGACACCCGCGCGCTCGACACGGCCAGCTTCTTCAAGATCCCGAAGACGCGCCTGAACGTGGTGCAGAACGATCGCGGGGGAATGTCGGTGTCGATGATGATGAATCCGATGCCGGTGGTGGATGACTGGACGCTGCTGCCCGACGGCACGCTGGCCGTGCTGCGTGGCGCTGACTACCACCTGGACTGGCTCGCTCCCGACGGCACGCGCACCAGCACGGCGAAGATTCCGTTCGACTGGCAGCGACTGAGCGACGAAGCGAAGGTGGCCTTCCTGGACTCCGCAAAAACGGCCATCGAGGCACAGCGCGCCCTCGCCACGACCGTGGCTGGCGCAACGAACGCCGTGTTCGCCGGGCCGACGGGCGGCGGCGCTGCGATGACGTCCATGCGCATCGAGATTGCTGGCGCACCGCCACGTGCAGCAGCTCAGGCAGGCGCTGCAACCGGAATGGCGATGCCTGCCCTGAACATGGTGCCGCCTGCCGACATCCCTGACTACCGGCCGGCATTCGGCACCGGTGCCATGCGCGCCGATCTCGAAGGCAATCTCTGGATCCGCACCAGCAAGATCGTGAACGGTGGCCCGGTCTACGATGTCGTCAACCGCAGCGGCGTCCTGATCGATCGTGTCGTGTTCCCCTTCGGTCGCGTGATAGCCGGCTTTGGTCCGGGTGTGGTCTACATGGGGGTGCGCGATGAGAAGGGTGCCCGTCTCGAACTCGCGCGCATGCGCTGAGCGCCATGCCGGCGTTTGCACCGCGAGGCACAGTGCAAACGCCGGGTGTCAGAATCCGATCGCCGCGCCAAACGCACGCGGCTCCGATACCCCGTGCCAACCACCCGGCACGCGACGGATCGCATTCACGTTCGCGATCCCTCCAAGAAACTCGACCTTGTGGCCCATCGCTCTGAGTGAGTCCACGATGGCCGATGCAAATCCATTCGCCTCGAGCCGGATCTCATCCGGGAGCGCCTGATGATGCAGGCGCGGTGCGCGCATCGCGTCGGCCAGCGGCATGCCGAACTCGATCACATTCAGGATCACCTGGCTGGTGGCCGAAATGATGCGCGGACCGCCCGCAGCGCCCGCCACCATCTGCACCGTGCCCTGCGCGTCGAGCACCACGGTGGGTGACATCGCCGACAGCATCCGCTTGCCCGGCTCGATCTTGTTCGCTTCGCCCTGCACCAGCCCGAACATGTTCGGTTTGCCCGGCTGCACGGCAAAGTCATCCATCTCGTCGTTCATCATGAAGCCGACGCTCGCCAGATACACGCCACTGCCCCACGAGTTGTTGAGTGTGGTGGTGGTGGCCACGGCGTTGCCATCGCCATCCACCACCGAGTAGTGCGTGGTGTGCATGCCCTCGGCCATCTGCTGCGCCACTGCGGGGGTGGGCGTTGCCTTGGTGCGGTCGATCGACGAGAACAGGCCGCGCGCGTAGTCCTTGCTGGTGAGCTGCGCGATCGGGACCGGGTAGAAATCGGGATCGGCAAGCTTGCTGTTGCGATCGATGAAGGCGCGCTGATAGGCACTGCCGAGCAGGTGGACGTATGCGGTGCTCCCGAATGCAGGCATGCGCGTTTCCTGCTCCATGATGTTCATCGTCTCGGCCATCGTCACACCGCCGGATGACGAGGGCGGCATGCCGACCAGCGTGTAGCTGCGATAGGTCCAGACGAGCGGCGCGCGCCAGCGCGGTGTGTACTGCTCGAGATCGGCCTTGGTGATGATGCCACCGCCTCGTGTCTCCTCGGCGACGATGCTGTCGGCGATCCAGCCGCGGTAGTACGCCGTCGCGCCATCCTGCGCGATCGCCTGCAGCGTGCGTCCGAGTGCGGGCTGTCGGAATGTCGAGCCGATTGGCGGTGCGCTGTCGCCCGGCAGGAAGACGTCGCGGCCCTCGAAGCGCGACAGCAGTGAACGGCTGCGTGAGATGCTCGTGAAAAGTCCGGTGTCCACCATGAAGCCGTCGCGAGCCATGCGGATGGCCGGCGCCATCACCTGCGCGCGTGCCAGCTTGCCGTACTTGCCATGCGCGGCAAGCAACCCGGCCACCGCCCCCGGCACCCCGCTCGAGCGCCAGCCGATGATGCTGCCATCGGTGGTGCCATCCGGAAGCAGGTACATGTCGCGTGACGCGGCCAGTGGTGCCACCTCGCGATAGTCCACCACCTCGCGGCGTCCGTCGGCCATCTGGATCACCATGTAGCCACCGCCGCCGATGTTGCCGGCCTCGGGCCAGACCACTGCCAGCGCGAAGCCGGTCGCGACGGCGGCATCCACTGCGTTCCCGCCCAATCGCATGATCTCGGCCCCTGCCGCACTCGCCAGCGGCGCATTGCTGCTCACCATCCCGTGCTCGGCAAACGTGGCAGGCGCGTTCTTCGCGAAGCGCCAGCCGTCGGCAAACACAACCGGGCTGCGATTCTCAGGCACCGCTGGCGATTGGGCTGCACGCGTCACACCCTGGCCGGCAACCGACGTGGGTACCGGAGCGGAAACCGGTTGCGGACCACGGCACGATGCGAGCAGCAGCAGCGCGGCGGTCGGTAGCGGTGAAAGGCGACGACCCGTAACGGAAGCAACCATCGACGGAACCTGAAGATTGTGGGAATGTGCGCTGGGCACGCTGCGTGCGAATGAACAGACGATGGCACCATCATGCGGCGATGCCGTGTGTGACTACCTTTGCCCGAGCCGAAGCTTACCCGGGCACTCGTGAGGCCGACAGCGCTCGCTGTTGCCGGGCTGTTGCCGACCAGTCTTCTCATCCCTCCCTGTGACCGACGCCACCTCAGCATATCGTGACGTGCGAGTGACCGAGCAGCGGAATCCGCGCTCGGTGGCCATCGATCTCGCCTCGCCACTCGAGATCGTCGACATCATCACGGCTGACGATGCCGGCATCGTGCCCGCGGTTGTGGCGGCGCGCGAGGCCCTCGCCGCTGCCGTCGCTGCCGCCGAACAGGCGCTGCGGAGCGGGGGGCGCATCGTGTACGCCGGCGCTGGCACATCGGGTCGCCTCGGTGTGCTCGACGCGAGTGAGATCCCGCCGACATTCGGTGCCGACTTCGGCCTCGTGGTCGGCATCATCGCCGGTGGTCCCGCCGCGATGCTGCGTGCGCAGGAAGGGGCGGAGGACAGCCCGGAAGGCGGCGCCCGCGACCTCGCGGCGATTACGCTCGGCGCGAATGACTTCTTCGTCGGCATCGCCGCCAGCGGCACCACCCCCTACGTGCACGGTGCCCTGCGCTACGCGCGTGAGGTCGGCGCCACCACCGGCATGATTGCTTGCACGGCGCTGCCCGCTGCGATCGCACCGCTGATCGACATCCCGATCGTGATCGTCGTCGGACCCGAGGTGGTCACCGGCTCGACGCGCATGAAGTCGGG
>JBBSCZ010000101.1:0-10701 GCA_038249795.1 Gemmatimonadales bacterium
CGCAGATGATGTTGTCGGCAGGCACCTCGGGCAGCATGGCCGCGATCGCCGGCTGCAGCGTGGCGTTGGTGAGGATCAGCATGCGCTCGCCAGGAGCCAGCGGCAGGAGGCGATCCACGGCGTCGCGCAGCATCGGCTGCCCGGTGACGAGCGGCAGGAGCTGCTTGGGTTGAGCGGGCGTGCTGATCGGCCAGAAGCGGGAGCCGACGCCACCGGCGAGAATGACGGTCCAGAGCGACATGGGAGTGCGTTGGGGAAGCTGTTGCGTCAGGGACGCCGCCCGTGGCCTCGGGGTATCAGGCCAGCGACGCGATGTGCTGCCGGAGACGCCGGAGTTCGCCCAGGAGTGGCGGCAGGGCCGCCGTGGGTCGCGCCAGCACCACCAGCAGCGCATCCGCGCTCATGGCCGAGATGATCGCGATCGTCCCGGGAAACTCCAGCACCGCTGTTTGCAGTTGGCCCGCCCGAGCCGCCTTGCCCAGTGCATCGGCGGCGGCGAAGACGGCTGGAGAATGCGCGGCTACCTGCTCACCATCGAGGTACGAAACCGTCTCGCCATCGACCAGCAGCCCGTCGCGACCGAGAACGATGGCCGCTTCGACGCCATCCCGACTACGCACGGCGTCGACCAGGTCACGAATACTTGCCATGGGGGCGGTGTGGAGTGAAAAAATAGTCCAACTGTCGGCGCCGCAATCGCTTGAAGAGCCTTGGCCAAGCCGGTATTCTACCATTCGCACCCTGTCGTGTCACCCCGTATCCATTCCTGCATGCCCCGTGTCTTTCGCGCGACGTCATTCCTGGCGCTGTCCCTCTGCGCCGTCGTCGCCGCATCGTGCGGGGATCCATTCGGGATCACGGCGCCGTTTCGGACCACGGCCGACAGCTTCGCGATCAGTGCGCTGAGCGGTACGCCCGTGACGGCACGCACTCTGTGGCGCATCGCCAGTTTTACACGCTACCGGATCGATTCGGTAGCGGGTCAGTTCGATCTCGGCTTCGACCTCGGGCCGACGGGGGTCATCACGGTGTTCCCGGCGCGGACGATCGCCACGCCACCGCCAGGCAACGTGCGGGCCGCGCCGCTCGTCGGCCTGCTCGTCAGCGCCACTCCCTTCGGCGAAGCCGATCGCGCCCCGGAGACCGGCTATCGATCCGACACGGCGGCCGTTGTCACGCGCGGTCAGACCGTCTTCGTCAGGAGCAGTTCCGATGCCTGCGCCAATCAGGGCACCGGCGGTACGCTGCTCTACGCCAAGTTCGTGGTCGACAGCGTGAACCTGCCCACCCGGCTGCTCTACGTCCGTGCCACGATCCAGCCCAGCTGCAACTTCCGGTCGTTCGCGCCCGGTGTGCCCACTTTCTGATCCATGCATGATCTCCGGCTCGTTCGTGAACAGCTGCACCTGCTCCGCGATGGCTTTGCCCGCCGCGAAAAACTTGGAGTCCTCGGACCGATCCTCGATCGTCTCGAAAGTCTCGAGCGGGAGCGTCGGGCACTGATCACGGCCGTCGAAGAGCGGAAGGCGCGCCGCAACCTCCTCACGCAGGACGTCGCGCAGAAGAAGCGCGCCGGCGAGGACGTGACCGAACCGGTGGCGGAAAGCCGGAGCATCGGTGCTGAAATCGCGCGGCTCGAGGCCGACCTCTCCGCCACGGAGAGCACCGTCGAGGGGCTCATGCTCGAGCTGCCGAACATCACGCGCGATGGTGTCCCGGCCGGCGACGAGACGCACAACCGCGTCGTCCGCTCGTGGGGCACACCGCGCATCGATGACACCGTCACGCCGCACTGGGACGTGGCCGACGACATGGGCATTCTCGACCTGGTGCGTGGTGCGAAGATCAGCGGCTCCGGGTTCATCGTCTACCGCGGGCTCGGTGCAAGGCTGGTGCGGTCGCTCATCAACCTGATGCTCGATACGCACACCACGGAGCACGGGTACGATGAGACGTGGGTGCCGCTGGTCGTCAATCGCGCGTCGATGACGGGCACCGGTCAGCTCCCGAAATTCGAGGACGACATGTACGCGCTGCAGGGGGAAGAGGGATTCCTCATCCCGACTGCGGAGGTGCCGGTGACGAACCTCTACCGCGACGAAGTTCTCGATGCGTCGGATCTGCCGAAGGCGCTGACCGCGTACAGTGCCTGTTTTCGGAAGGAGGCTGGTGCCGCCGGCAAGGACACGCGCGGCCTGCTGCGTGTGCACGAATTCGACAAGGTCGAGCTGGTGCGCTACGCCTTGCCCGACGATTCGCTCGCGGAACTCGAGCTGCTCACCGGCCATGCCGAGGCAATTCTGAAGAAGCTGGAGCTGCCGTATCGCGTCCTGCTGCTGGCGGCGGGTGACACCGGCTTCTCGAGCAGCATGACCTACGACCTCGAGGTCTGGGCACCCGGCGTCGGCAAGTGGCTCGAGGTATCGAGTTGCTCCAATTTCGGAGATTTTCAGTCTCGGCGGATGAACATTCGCTATCGCCCGGGCGCTGGTGAGAAGCCGCGCTTCGTCCATACGCTCAACGGCTCCGGCCTCGCGCTGCCGCGGATCATCGCTGCGCTCCTCGAGCATGGACAGCAGCCCGACGGCAGCGTGGTCATCCCGGCGGCACTGCAGCCGTATCTGGGTACCGACCGACTGGGCTCTGCCCGGCCGGGCTGATGGGCGTGCGGCGCATCGCGCCCGTGCTGTTTCTGTCGATCGGTGTCGTCGCGCTGCTGGTCTGGTGGCTGGTGTACACACAACGCGTCGTCACCGACCTCCGGCGCGAGGCGGCTCGATCGAGTCAGATGTATGCCCGTGTCTATCAGGCGCTGAGCCAGGAAGACGACGACGGGACGGCCGCATTGCTCGACCTGTCACGATACATCCGCCAGGCCGGCATTCCGGTGATCGTGACCAACTCCGAGGGAACGCCGACCGCCATCGCAAACTTGCCCTTCGATGATCCGATCGAATCGCCACGGGTGCGCGCCCACGTGGCCGTGCTCGACGAGCAGAACGTCCCGATCAGCCAGCCGGGAGTCGGTAATGTGCACTACGGCGATACGCCGCTCGTCGAAGGCCTTCGCGTGGTGCCGATCATCACCGTCGTCACGCTCGGGCTCTTCCTGCTTGCGGGCGTGTACGCCCTCGTCACACGCGGCCGCGCCGAACGCGAGCGCGTCTTCGCCGGTATGGCGCGCGAGGCTGCACACCAACTTGGCACACCGCTCACCGCGCTCGCCGGTTGGGTGGAGCTGCTCTCGGAACGCAGCGGAGGAGCCGACAGCACGACCGAAACCGCCGTCGGACACATGCGTGGCGACCTCGATCGACTCGAACGGGTGGCGCATCGCTTCGAGCGCATCGGCCGGCCGGCGCAACGCGACAAAGTCGACGTGCGCGAGATCGTCTTTCGAGTGGCGGCCTATTTTCGCGCCCGTGTACCAACGCTGACACACGCTGTCTCCATCACCGCCACGCTGCCCGACGATCCGCTCCATGTGGAAGGGGACGCCGTGCTGCTGGAGTGGGCGCTCGAATCGCTGGTGCGCAACGGGATCGACGCGCTCGCGGGGCGGGGAGGCAGTGTCGACCTGCGCGTCGAGCCACTTCCCGAGGGCGGTGCGCGCGTGATCGTCGCGGACGATGGGCCGGGCGTGCCTCGGCAGCTCCGCAATGAAATCTTCAAGGCCGGCTTCACCACCAAGCCGCGCGGCTGGGGCATCGGACTTGCGCTCACACGCCGGATCATCACCGACAACCACGGTGGCAAGATCATGCTGATGCCGACGGATCGGGGCGCGGCCTTCGAGATTATGTTGGAACGATGACGGACACTGCTGCTTCTCCTCTCGCCGGACTGAACCGCGGGCAATACGACGCGGTCATGCACACGCATGGACCGCTGCTCGTGCTGGCCGGCGCAGGCTCGGGCAAGACGCGCGTCCTCACGACCCGTATCGCCCGCCTGATCGAAGCCGAGAACGTGCCGTCGCATCGCATCCTCGCGGTGACGTTCACGAACAAGGCCGCCGGTGAGATGCGCGAGCGGATCGGAAAGCTGATCGGTGGCACACCGCAGGGCATGTGGGTCGGAACCTTCCACGCGATTGGCGCCCGCCTCCTGCGCCGCGATGCGGATCGCCTTGGCCGGACCTCGCAGTTCACGATCTACGACGTGGATGACTCCCTCGGTGTCATCAAGCGCCTGATGGAGGGATTGCGCATCTCCGTCAAGGAGTGGGCACCGAAGGCCGTGCTCGGGCAGATCTCCGACGCCAAGAATGCGCTCGTCGCCCCTGCCGAGTACGCGAGGCTCGCGCGTGATCCGCTCTCCCAGGTGGTGGCGAAGCTGTACCCGCTCTATGACGATACGCTCCGGGCGCAGAATGCCGTCGGGTTCGATGACCTCCTGACATTGCCGGTGCAGCTGCTGCAGGAGAATCCGGCGCTGCTCGAGTCATACCGCCAGCGCTTCTCTTTCATCCTGGTGGACGAGTACCAGGATACGAACAAGGCGCAGTTCCAGCTGGTGTCGCTGCTGGCCGGCAGCACCGGCAACGTGATGGTGGTGGGCGACGATGATCAATCGATTTACGGCTGGCGTGGCGCCGACATCCGCAACATTCTCGACTTCGAGCATGCGTTTCCCGCCGCGACCGTCGTGCGGCTCGAAGAGAACTACCGCTCGACCCCGGAGATCCTCGCGCTCGCGAACGTCGCCATTGCGGCCAACACGGAGCGTCGCGGCAAGACGCTGCGCGCCACGCGGGCCTCCGGCGTGCTGCCGCGTCGCGTGCGTTGCCTCGATGAGCGCGATGAGGCGGAGTACGTGGCCGAGGACATCGCCGATCGCCTCGGTCGTCGCTCGGCCAGCCTGCGTAACGTCGCGATTCTCTATCGCACCAATGCGCAGAGCCGCGCCTTCGAAGACGCGATGCGGAAGCGTGGATGGCAATACCGCCTGATCGGAGCGGTGCGTTTCTACGATCGTCGCGAAATTCGTGACCTGATGGCGTATCTGAAGCTCATCGCCAACCCGTCGGATGACGAGGCGTTTCGTCGCGCCATCAGCGTGCCGCGTCGCGGGCTTGGTGACACGACCATCGACCTGCTCGCCGCGCAGGCGTCGTCGGCTCGTGTCTCGCTGCTGCAGGCTGCCGGCACGCCGTCGATGCTGGAAGGCCTCCGCACCGCGGCACGCAATGCGCTGACGGAGTTCGCCGGCGTGCTCGGCGAGTTGCGCGAGATGGCGACCGAGTCGGCGGTGAATGAAGTCTTGGAGGCGCTGATTGCGCGCATCGGCTACATCGATCTTCTGCGCGCCGAGGGGCAGGAAGGGGTCGATCGCATCGAGAACGTGCGGGAACTCGTCAGTGGTGCGGCCGAGGCGCTGGCCGATGATGATGGCGAGGTAGGACTCACGAATCTTGACCGCTTCTTGCAGAAGGCGATGCTGGTCGCGGGCCCCGACGCGCTCGACCCGACCGCCGACGCGGTGACGATGATGACGCTGCACAACGCCAAGGGGCTCGAGTACCCGGTGGTATACCTCACGGGTCTCGAGGATGGACTGTTCCCGCTGGCGCGTGCCTACGACGATCCGTCGATGCTGGAAGAGGAGCGGCGCCTGTTTTACGTGGGGATAACGCGTGCCGAGTCGTTCCTGATGCTCACGCACGCGGAAACGCGCCGGCGCAATGGCGAAACCATGATGGGACGCCCGTCGAGTTTCCTCGAAGGCCTGCCACAGGAACTGATGGAAGTCGCGACCACCTCGCGTGCGCGCAGTCAGGGTCGCAGCAGCTATGGCGGCGGTGGTGGCGGCGGTGGCGACGGTCCTGCGTGGGGACGAAGCGGTGGCAATGCCGCGCGATGGACACCGCGCGAACCGAAGCCCGCCCCGATCAGTGATGCAGCGTTCGGCAACATCACGAACAACTACTCCGCCAAGCCGACTGCGTTTGACGATTCCGCCGCCGAAAGCGTCGTGGTGCAACCGGGCGCGCGCGTCAGGCATCGCAAATTCGGTGTCGGGACCGTGGCCGAGGTCACCGGCGCGGGCCGCGACATGAAGGTGCGCATCGACTTCGATGACGAAGAGATCGGTCGCAAGACGCTGGTGGTGGCACAGGCGAATCTCGAACAGGAGCACGAATAGATGGCCGTCTCTGATGCAGACGTTCGGCACGTCGCCG
This sequence comes from Gemmatimonadales bacterium, assembly GCA_038249795.1. Classification (GTDB taxonomy): domain Bacteria; phylum Gemmatimonadota; class Gemmatimonadetes; order Gemmatimonadales; family Gemmatimonadaceae; genus JACMLX01. The sequence continues at coordinate 6,182 of JBBSCZ010000101.1, forward strand.
CCCTCGCACGCCTGGCGATGCCCGCCGAACGCGTGCCGGCGCTGGTGCGCGAACTGAACGGGATTCTCGGGCACATGGCCGTGCTGGAGTCCGTCGACATTTCTTCAGTGGAAGACGATGCGCGCAGCGCCATGCCGCGTCGCGACGACACCGTGGCTCCGGTTCCCCTGATGCGTCCATTAGCCGACTTCGCACCGGCCCCCCGTGACGGCTTCCTGCTGGTGCCGCGCCTCAGCACGCACAGCCAGCTCGGTGCGTCGGAATCGGACGGAGACGAATGACCATGCATCATGATTTTCCGGATACCGCAAATTCGCTCGATCGTGCACAAGCGCAGTCATCGCTCAACGCATTCGTGACACTGGCGACGGCCGACGAGATCCGCACGGCCGCTGCGAGGGCGCCAGCCGGTGTCATGCACGCCATGCCGGTTGCGGTGAAGGACAACATCGCGACCACCACGCTCAGTACCAGCTGTGGCTCGAAGATTCTGCAGGGATGGGTGAGCCCGTACGAAGCCACGGCCGTCACCCGGCTGCGTGCCGCTGGTGCCGTGATCATCGGCAAGACGAACATGGACGAATTCGCGATGGGCTCGTCCACCGAGAATTCGGCCTTCGGACGCACGCTCAACCCACTCGATCATACCCGCGTGCCCGGCGGATCGAGCGGTGGCTCTGCGGCCGCCGTCGCAGCGGGCATCTGCCGCATCGCGTACGGCTCGGAAACGGGCGGTTCGGTGCGCCAGCCGGCGGCATTCTGTGGTATCGTCGGTGTGAAGCCGACCTACGGCCGTGTGAGCCGCTTCGGCTTGGTGGCATTCGCCTCGTCGCTCGATCACATCGGGGTCTTCGGTGCCACGGTCGATGATGCGGCGCTGGGTCTGCAGGTGATCGCCGGCCACGACCCACAGGACGCCACGTCGGTCGAGCAGCCGGTGGACGACTATCGCGCCGAGGCAGGAATGCCGCTCGCTGGCCTCGTGGTCGGCGTACCCGCTGAATACTTCCCGGCATCGCTCGACACGAAGATCCGCGCGAAGTGCGACCGCGCCATCGATGTGTTGCGAGAGCTGGGCGCCGAAATTCGCCAGGTTTCGCTGCCGCACACCGATCTCGCGATCCCGGTCTACTACATCCTCGCACCTGCCGAGGCGTCGTCGAACCTCGCGCGCTTCGATGGCGTGCGGTATGGCACGCGCCTGCCGTCGGATGACCTGCGCGGAATGTACGAGCGTACCCGCTCCGAAGGTTTCGGCCCCGAAGTCACGCGGCGCATCATTCTCGGTACCTATGTGCTCTCGCAGGGGCACTACGACGCCTACTACCGCAAGGCGATGATGGTGCGTGAAAAAATCACCGAGGATTTTGCGAAAGTCTTCGCCAGCGGTGTCCACGTGCTGTTCACGCCAACCACGCCGTCGCCGGCATTCGCGTTCGGCTCGAAGGCTGATCCGCTCGACATGTATCTGAGCGACATCTTCACGGCCACGGCGAACCTCGCCGGCGTGCCTGCCATGTCACAGCCCATCGGATTGGTGGATGGCATGCCGATTGGCGGCCAGTTGCTCGCGGCGCACTTTCGTGAAGTCGACATGTTCCGTGCCGCCTTCGCCCTCGAACGCGCGCTGGGAACGGAGGCCCTGACATGAGCACCGCTATGATCGCTGATGTGACCGCCGGCTACGAGATGGTGGTCGGACTCGAGGTCCACGTGCAGCTCAAGACGGCCAGTAAGGCATTCTGCGGCTGCTCGACCGACTTCGGCGCCCCACCAAACCGGAATACCTGCCCAATCTGCCTCGCGCTCCCCGGCGCGCTGCCGGTGCTCAATGCGCGCGCCGTGGAACTTGCGCTGCGCATTGCACTCGGCTTCGGATTCACCGTGAACCCGCGCTCGATCTTTGCGCGCAAGAACTACTTCTACCCCGACCTCCCGAAAGGCTATCAGATCTCCCAGCACGACCAGCCGATCGCCGAGCATGGCTCGCTCGACATCGGGTTGGTCGTCGATGGTGTGCCGCGCGTGATCGGCATCACGCGTGCGCACATGGAGGAGGACGCCGGCAAGTCGATCCATGATCGCTACGAGAACGCCACCGCCGTCGACCTCAATCGCAGCGGCGTTCCACTCGTCGAAATCGTGAGCGAGCCCGACATGCGCTCGCCTGAAGAGGCGGGGGCGTATCTGCGCATATTGAAACAGATCCTGCTCTATCTCGATGTCAGCGACTGCAACATGGAAGAGGGTAGCCTGCGCGTCGACGCAAACGTCAGCGCACGGCCGTTCGGACAGCAGACGCTCGGCACCAAGTGCGAGGTGAAGAACATGAATTCGTTCTCCGGCGTCGAGAAGGCGCTGGCCGCCGAGTTCCGCCGCCAGTGCGGTGTGCTCGCGGCGGGTGGTACGGTGCAGCAGCAGACGCTGTTGTGGGATGGTCACAAGCACGAGATCCGCCCCGCGCGCACCAAGGAAGGCTCCAGCGACTATCGCTATTTCCCCGAGCCCGATCTTCCGCCGCTCGTCATCACCGACGCGGAACTGGCGCGCGTGCGTGAGACACTGCCAGAGTTGCCCGCCGCGCGTCGCACGCGCTACGCGGCGATGCAGCTCTCCGGGTATGACGTGCAGGAACTCACGGCCGATCCCGCCAGTGGTCCGTATTTCGAAGCGGTGCTGTCGCTCCACGGCGATGCGAAGGCGGTGGCGAACTGGGTGAATGGCGAGATGCGCGCCACGCTCAACGAGACCGGTGCCACGTGGGATGCCGCACCGCTCGTACCCGCACGTCTCGCTGGCTTGCTCGACCTGGTGAAGGACGGTGTGGTCAGCAGCAGCGCCGCGAAGAAGATCTACGCGTTGCTCCTCACGTCAGCGGATGCGGCCCGCGCGATCGCCGAGCGCGAGGGACTGGTTCAGGTGCGCGACGATGACGCGCTCGCCGGCTGGGTGAACGAGGTGCTCGACGAAAACCCCGCTGAAGCCGCGCGGTTTGCTGCCGGCGAAAAGAAACTCACCGGACTGCTCGTCGGCCTCGTGATGAAGAAGTCACAGGGGCGTGCGGACCCGAAACTCGTGAATCAGCTTCTGGGTTCGCGCGCGGCAGGATAGAGGTCCAGCGCGAGCGTCTCGGCATGCCGGAGATGCGTGGCGGGGAGGCCGAACTGACGCTCGGCCTCTTCGAGCACGAGGGGATCACCACCGCGCCGCATCGCCGCCCGACGCAATCGTTTCGCGAGTCCCAGCGCCTCGTCGCCGCTCGGATCGAACTGGTACGGCTCTGACCGGTCGAGCCGGTCCAGCAGATCCATCACATAATCGAACGATCGGACCAGGTTCACTTCGACGTCGCCGCGTGAGAGTCCCCAGCGACTGTTCTCCGCCATGATGCGGTAAATGCGCTGCCAGCTCTCGTTATCGGTCACGTGCACCATGCCGCGGAAGAGACGGCGATTGGTGCTGGTGCTGAAGATCGTCGGGCTGAGGATGTCGTCGAGGTGTGCGTCGGCCCGCGAATGGTCGAGGAGAATCACGTCTCGCGCGCGCCGCGGTGCGGCCTCACCGAGGTGCGTCTCGAATCGACTCTCCCAGTAGCTGTGTCCCAGCGCCGACGTGCTGCTGGTGACCGTGAGCTGTCTAGGCACGAAGAAATTGTGCGCAACGACATCGGCGGCAAGATGCGAGAGATAGCCCAGCGCGAACGCACGCAGTGCCTCATCACGCGCTCGCTCGTAGATCTCGAATCCGACTGCCCACGAGTGACAGTGGCGGCCAGTGGGGGCGTACTTCTTCGCCATCGTGGTGTCTGCGGCAATGCTTCCGTACAGAAAATCCTGCGGGAAGGTGCGAAGCAACGCGGCGGTACCGGCGGGGAGCAGCGACAGGGACCGCAGCACCGCCTCGCCCAGGTGGATGTGCGTGCCCGGTGTCCATGCGAGAAGATCCGTTGGCGTCAGCGAAAGCCACAGCAGCGCCACGAGCAGCGCCGAGGCAATTCGTGTCAGACGGCGCCAGTTCACGCGCGCCCGCGCGGTCGGATTCGCGGCCCACCGCGGCGGGGCGCAGTGGGGTCGGCAGTCTCGCGTTCAGGGCGCGCCGGCTCCGGTCTCACTTCGTCCTCGTCATCGTCGAGTTCGTCCTCGTCATCGTCCTCGTCATCGTCCTCGTCCTCGTCATCGTCCTCGTCGGGTTCGTCGTCGTCGTCTACATCATCCTCGTCATCCTCGTCATCCTCGTAGGCGTCATCGTCGTCGTCATCATCTTCGTCGAGATCGTCCTCGTCATCCTCACCCCACTCCGCGTCGCGCTCGTCATCCCGACTGTCCTGCTGCGACCGGAGGCCCGGACGATCCAACGTCTCCTCCTCCTCCTCCTCCTCATCATCCTGCTCGGCAAAGGCGGCTTCGAGCGCGGCGAGCCGTGCGTATACGTCCGCATCGGTCAGCGGCGACGCGTCTTTCGTCGGGCGGCGTGTGCGCCGACGCGACGTCGCTTCCATCGTTCGAGTCATTCCGAAGAGA
>JBBSCZ010000102.1:0-10592 GCA_038249795.1 Gemmatimonadales bacterium
CGAGAGCCTGATGCCCTGCGACGAAGCTGCTGAGAAGGCATTGTCGCGGCTGTGGCGCGACTTGGCGAGCCGATCGCCGGACGAGCGGCCGTTCGCAGCGCCGGTGTATTGGGCAGCGTTCGCCTACGTCGGGGTTTGAGCGAGGTCTACTCTCGGTAGGCCCAATATTGTCGCGGCGGTGCCCCGACCGCCTTCACGTCGAAGCGCAATGACGGCTCCTTCCGGTCGTTCAGGAGCGCTGCAATGTCGCTCAGGATCGAGCGTTCACTACCGAAGTACGAGTGCCGCAATCCGAGCAGGCTCGTATCGACGCGGCTCGCATCGACGGTGTCGACCCCATCCACGATGACCAGCGAATCTTCGGCCTCTCCAGCACGAGCGTAGCCATGGATGAGCTTCGAGGCCTTGAGTGCGACGTCGCCGGACGACGCGTACAGCGTGCACCGTTCCGCGCGCCCTCGGAACAGGGCCGCGAGATCCTTGAACTTGGCCGCGTCGATGTCCGGCGCCGCGAAGATCACCTGGCACAAGGACGCCGATCCGCGGGGAAGTGCTCCCGTATCGATGTGTTCCAGCGCGCGCACGAGCGCGCGATTGCCCATGCTGTGCGCAAGGACGTGGAGGCGACTTGCGCCAGTCTCCGTAAGCGCCAGCTGAACGAACGCGCGGAAGTGGTGTTCCGACCAGTCGATCGTAGCTTCGTCGACCGTGTAGAGCTTGGGGTCGCCGGCGGACGCCCAGCTGAACAGGAGCGTGCGGCCGCGAAACTTCAGGTCCACCGCCAACTGCGCCGCCCGACGCGCGGCGTCGGTGAAGGTCACGTTGTAGCCATGCACGAAGAGAAGAAGGTCGTTTTCGTCCGCAGTAGCGAGTGTGGACTGCAGCCCAGCCACGAAACCGGCGCGACTGCAGCCGCCCACGGAGATCAGGATCACATGGCGTTCCGGGTCGGCCTTGAACTCGAGCTTCCACCATTTTGGGGAGGTGAGCTCACCCAAGTCACGGCCCTCCGTCGGGACGGTGACTCGCGCGACGCCGTAGGACACCACGTCGCCGCGCCGGCCTCCGAAATGATCGTTGCCGTCCGAAGCTTCGCGGTCAGTCCCGTAAAATACCGGAACTTCGACGACATGGTCTGGCAAGGCAGGCATCGCTTCGGTGCCCAACCCGGCGCCTGCGACGTAGAAGTCTCCGCCGGCTCTCCAGGTGTCCTTGTCTTCGACGGGCATCATCGCTTTGCGTATGGCGCCTTTGGCCTCCTCGGTGGCATTCACCAACAATCGCGCGAGGAAAGCATCGAGGTCCTTGTCAAGGGCCGCTGAACAGCCGTCGCGCTCGAGCCTTCCCGAAAGCTCGAGAAGTTCGTCGCGATAACTCTGCCAGTCGTGACCGAAGGTCTGCTCGAGGATCGGCGCGATGCCGATGAGTTGAAGAAGCAGTCGCAGCGTATCGGACATGGACGTTCCGCGCCCTCAGGTGAGATCGAGTCGTTTCGACCCTCGGCATAGAAGAGCAACTGCGCCGTCGGCAGCGCGGCGCAAAGGTTTCGGCGCAGGCTTTGCGCTGGTTCAATTGCGAAGCATTCGCGCATCGACGCGCAGAGGGGCGGGTCCGCGATCGCGGCGCGCATGGCTGTTGCGACGTGATTGCGTCGACATCAGCGATGTGAGCGCAGGCTGGCACGGCGATCCCGAAACGCGCGTCTTCACGGTCCCATCGTCCTGAGCGGTGAAAACCCCGGACCGGAACTGCAACAGCGCGCAGCGCGGCATTTCGCCGCACTGCGCGCTGTTGCACTCAAACCAGATCAGCGCTGTGCCCGACGACGACGCGCGACACCGGCCAAACCAATCAGACCAGTTGCCATCAGCGCGTAGGTGGACGGCTCCGGCACGACGCCGCCCGGCACGACTGCGCCGAACGTGACGTTGTCGAACGCGATCTGATCCGCAACACCGGCAAATGTTACGGAAAGCGCCGTACCCGCGAACCCGACTCCAACAGCAACGAACGGACAGAAAGCTTGTCCGCCGCACGCAGGGCCACCGCCTTGCGGGGTAACTGGCAATAACAACGTGCCGAGCACACTGCCTGTGCCATTCAAGCCGCTCCAGACCTGCAGTGAGCCCGGGTTGTTGATGGCGCTGTAAAACAATGAAAAGCCAGTGGTGAATCCAGCCGTCCGATTCATCCCGGTGCTTCCGCCGGTCAGGAAGAACAGGGCGCCACAGCCGGAAGGCTGCTGTGCAAAGTTTCCGCTGCCGCCGCAGTTACCAGCCCTGGAATTGAGCGCCAGCGCGTTACCGAAAAACTCGATCCCGAAATTCGGGCCGGCGCCGCCGTTGTAGAAGTTTCCAATGGGGGTCTGAGCTGGGCCCACCGCGATGCCATCGAACGTCAGAACCTGAGCGTTTGCCGAAAATGCAAACACCGCTGCTGCCGCAACACCTGTCAAAATCTTTCGCATGGTACGCCGACCTCGTGGAGTGGGATGGGAATTCGCTGACTCAACAGTGTCCGGCATTTCGTGTGCCGAGCGAAATGCGGAAATGTCTGCCGCGTAATGCGTGAGTCTAAAGACGAAATGCGCAGCCAGTGAAAGCGTTTTTCTTGCACTGGACAAGTTTGTGTGTCTGCTTTTGCTGTGGTGCGTACGCAACAGCCCGTTGCACGACGTCCACAGGATTCGACGCATCTTGTGAACGCACGAGTTCGTTTCGCCAGATGTGGAACGATACTCGGCGAGGTCGCACCATGAGCTCGCTGTAGGGCGTCCAGAAGCGCGGACCACTGTCCCTCCCATGCGAGGCTGGACCAGCTTGCGCATTTGGCACATCGAGCAAGTTGCTGGTGAGGATCGAGGGTCATCCTGTCGATATGGACACATGGCCCCAAACAAACCGCACGAGAGCCCCCGACTTACCGGGGTAGCGCGGCTCCGGCATACTTCACCCTCCTCCATCCCTGAGAATCGATGGCATCCTCGCAACCCGCGCAGGCCGCCGCACCGCCGGCCCCTGCCGACCCAGCGACCCGGACCACTCTGATAGATGCCTTGCGCGGCTTCGCCCTCTTCGGCGTTTGCCTCGGAAACATTCTGACGTCCTTTGCCTGGTGGACACCGACCGAGCACGCCCCCGTCACATCGGCACTCCAACTCCCCACCGATGCGATGGCGTACTATCTCCAGCACGCCTTCGTCGATGGTAAATTCTACTCGATCTTCTCCCTGCTTTTCGGTCTCGGCTTCGCACTGCAACTGACCCGGCGCGCCGATGAGGCCGCGGCACTGCAGACCTATCGCCGCAGGCTTCGGCTCCTGATGGTCATCGGCTTCCTGCATCTGGCCGTGTTGTGGATTGGTGACATCCTGCTCTTTTACGCGCTGATGGGCTTCGTCCTGCTCCGGCTCCGCGGGACGGAGGATCGCCAACTGCTCCGCTGGGTGGTGCTGCTGTTGCTTGCGCCCGTGATCCTGGCGCTGCCCCGGGTGCTGAATCCTGCCTTCTCCCTCGGCACGCCGTTCTTCATCACCGCATTCCTTTTTGCAAAGTCGCTCGGCTTCGACGTCGAGTCGCCAACGATCGTCACCGACATTTACGTCCGTGGCGACCTGTTGACCGTGATGAAGGGGAACCTCGTCGCCATGTGGTTCCGCTATGGCGACCTGCTCGATTCGGGACGCCCCTTCAAGGTGCTGGCGATGTTCCTCCTCGGGCTCCTCATCGGCCGGCACCGGGCGTGGGAACAGCTGTCTCAGCATGCGCCGCTGCTCCGACGGGTGGTGCGCTGGGGTCTCGTGATCGGTGTCCCAGCCTGCCTCGGTCAGGCGTGGGTGGCCAAACTGCCGGACACCAGCGCGCTCGGTGCTTGGCGCGTGGTGGTGGACAGTGCCCTCTACGCGATCGGCGTCGTACCGCTGGCGCTCGCCTATGCCGCCGGCTTCGTGCTGTTGTGGCGCAGGCCGGCATGGCAACACCGGCTGGCCTATCTCGCCCCGACCGGCCGGATGGCGCTGACGAACTACCTGATGCAGACGCTGATCGGCATCACCCTGTTCTACGGCATCGGCTTCGGTCTCGGCACGCGCCTCGGGGCCACCTGGTTCCCCCTGCTTGCGCTCGCGATACTCATGCTGCAGACCGGCTACAGTCGCTGGTGGCTGGCGCGCTACCGTTTCGGGCCGATGGAGTGGCTGTGGCGCACCTTGACCTACCGACTGCGACAGCCGCTGAAGCATCGCGTGGCCGTCACCGGGCTGCGCCGCACGGCTGACCAATGACCAACATGCAGTGCGATTCAGTCCGGTCCACGGATTGCCGGCACAATGCAGCGCAAGCGCGTTAGAGGGAAGTCGCTCCCTGGAACGCGCCTGCGGAACGGTCGAACGGACGACAACGTCGTGAGGCTACATCGTGCGACGGCGGCGTGCCAACCCAAACACAGCCAGAAGTCCAGTCGCCAACAGCGCGTACATCGTTGGCTCCGGCACTGCGGAGATCAGCAGGACTTCATCATTGAAATCGCGGTCACCATTACCGACGTCTGCGAAGCCCGCCAGAAAATGGTCGCCATCCTGCGCCGAGACCGTGGTGATCCCGCCGGCTGTGCTGAGTCCGCTTGCACGCGAGCTGAAGAGTGCAAAATCCGGAGTATTGGCACGGTCAGAAAACGACAGCCCCGCCTGGACCGGATTGATGTACAAACCCCACGCGGAGCTGAACGTCATCGTGAAGTCGAACAGATTGGTCGGAGACAAGGCCGTGGTCGTCGCTACGCCCGCACCGTTTCGTGTGAAGTAGCCGAACTCCCGTTCCAGTCCTGCAATTTGCCCACCGAGCCCACTCCCCTGCCGGAAGCGGTATGTACCAGCAGCAAACATGAACGGCGAAGATGCATTGCCGTTTCGCAGATTGTTCGTCATGGCGGGCCCGGCGTACGGGAGCCAATTGTTGACCTGCTGATTGATGCAGGCGCCGCTCGTCTTCGATGCGACGAAACCAATATTGCAGCTCGCTCCGTCGAAGGACGTATTGTCCCAGTATTCACCGCCCGCTCCGCCGTTGTTATTGGCGTTGTAGCTCTGCCATGTCTGTGCTTCAAGCGGCACCGCCAGGCTACCTAGTGCCACGATCAGTCCGCTTGCAAGCAGAAAGCTTCGAGTCATAACCCACATCCAGTGTATGCGATTATTGATACAAGACGTGCTCCGCAGCGGTTGCCGAGACGTTGTACGACATTAGACATAGCATTTCGCATGCCAATAGCCTGCACACAGCACGCCAGTGTACTGTTTCGCCATGCGAAGCATCGCACCTCGAGTGCGCGATGCGCTCTTGTGGGTTCGGCGTCGCCGTGACACTCACGGAGGTTGATGAACCGGCCGTGCATCTTCTCGGAGCACACGTGTGACAAAGTTCCGTAGCTGAGCGTGTAAAAGCCTCCCGACGTGGTGCGGAACACAGCAGTACGGCTTGTATCGCGTAAGCATCGCTTTTTGTACGCTGTCGGATAATCCCCGACACGTCTGATTGTGCATACACGTCGGTTTTCGATTGCATCACTCATTCTATCAGCAATTCTTCCTTTGCCTCCCGCACGCACAGATGCTGAAAATGATTGCGCTTCCTACGCTCGCCGCACCAGCGTGAGCAGGAAGAACACATACATCACCAGCAACAGAATTCCCTCCCAGCGAGACAGACGCTTGTCCTGCAACAGGAGGTAGAAGAACAGCGTGACAGCGGCCACGAATGGAACGGCGAACCGCAGCAAGTCTGCCGGAACTGCAACGACGCCAAGGGACGCTGAGGCTCCAGCGACGGCGAGCATGTTGAAGACGCACGAGCCGAGAATGTTGCCGACGGCCAGTTGCGCCTGTCCTTTGCGCGCGGCAGTGACACTGATGACGAGCTCGGGCAGCGTAGTGCCGAGCGACAGGATGGTGATCGACGCCACAGCTGGAGAGATCGCAAGCACGGTGGCGAGCTGGATCAGCGCCGAAACCGTGAAATCACCACCCAGGAAGATCACGCCACCGGCTGCGACGAGGACCACGGCATCGCGCCACACGGACCCACTCTCCTCGGCAAGGAGTTTTTCGTGGTCCGCATCTGCCGTGGCCGTGCGGCCATCGCGAATCAGATACGTCACGAACACGCCATACGCCACCAGAAGCAGTACGCCCTCCAGCCGGTCGACCTGACCATCGAGCATCATCGCGCTCAGCAGCACCATGCCGCCGAGCATGAAGTGCAGATCGATCAGGATGTACTGCTCTCCGACATCGATGCGCGAGGTGCGCGAGAGCGCACTCACCATGCCAAGCACGAGCAGGAGGTTCGAGGCAGTGGAGCCGAGCACATTACCCGTCACGATCTCCGACGTACCAGCGCGCACCGCGAGCAGCGACGCAACCAGTTCCGGCAGCGATGTCCCGACCGCCACGATCAGCACGCCGACGACGAAAGGCGGGAGGCCGAACGCCAAACCGATGCGTTCGGCCGCACCGGTAAAGAACTGTGCGGCGATCAGCAACAGCGCGAGGCTGCCCGCAAAGATCAGCAGAGGTATCAGCATCGTCAGGAAGGCGGAGCAGATCGACAGCCGGCGCGCGTCTCACGACCGCAGGCCGAAAGCGTACCGCCGTGAGGCGCGCCAGACATCCTGTCCTATTCCAGGTGGCTGCGAAGCATCCAGGCGTTCTTTTCGTGCTGTTGCAAGCGACGCGTTGCCAGGTCGGCCGAAGCTGCATCAGTGCTCTGCTCCGCCGCCGTGATGACCGCCCGTGCCGCGCGCGCGATGCTCGCCTGATCGGCCACCAGCATTTCGATCATCGTACGCGCCGGCACCGGACCGGCGGACTCACGCACGGTGGCCACCGCTGCGAACTCGGTGAAACTCCCCGGAACCGGCGCATCCAATGCCCGCACCCGTTCGGCGATCTCGTCAACCGCGAGTGCGAGATCCGTGTACTGCACCTCGAAAAGTGTGTGCAGCGTCGTGAACATCGGGCCGGTCACATTCCAATGGAAATTTTGCGTCTTGAGATAGAGCGTATAGCTGTCCGCCAACAAAGCGGTGAGCGCGGTGACCGTCGCCACGGTCGCCGCGTTGGCGCTCGCGCCCTGCTTGGCGGGAGGGGTGACCGCCTGATGAGACTTCACGGACTTCGTGGATTTTACTGGCATCGGGACAACCTCTGTGAGTGAGGGCGCGTTGGTTCAGTCGAAAACAGCACTGTCCACTGAAATTTAGTCCAGTGTACTCTCTCGCATCCGAACCGCGTGAGATACAATTACGTCGTGCCGCCGATCGGCACACGCCAACGCCCGGCGACATGCCACCCTTCGCCCAGGCCCTGATGACCGTCATGCGCACGTTCTCCCTGATCGCAGCGGCCTGCGCCGCACTCCCCGTGCTGGCTGGGGCGCAGCGGTTCGAGATCATGGAAGCAACCATTCCCAGCGTGCATGCAGCCATGGACGCGCGCCGGCTCACCTGCCGGGCACTCGTCCAGGGCTATCTCGATCGCATCGTCGCCTATGACAAGCAGGGCCCAGCGCTGAATTCGATTCAGCATGTCAATGCACGCGCACTCCTCGAGGCCGATTCGCTGGACGCAGTGCTGAAGGCAAAGCAGCCACGGGGCAGCCTGCACTGTGTACCGGTACTGCTGAAGGACCAGATCGAGACGATCGACATGCCGACCACCTATGGTTCGGCGATCTACAAGGACTTCACACCGAAGCGTGATGCGACGGCCGTGAAGCGACTCGAGGCCGCCGGCGCGATCATCATCGCCAAGACCACCATGGGCGAGTTCGCGGGACGCTACGTCGGTTCGGCAGCCGGCATCATCCGCAACGCCTACGACCCCACGCGCAATCCGAGCGGATCATCCGGCGGATCGGCGTCCGCGGTGGCAGCGAATTTTGGTCTCGTCGGCATTGGTGAAGATACCGGTGGCTCCATTCGTGGGCCGGCGGCCGTCAGCAGCCTGGTGGGCCTGCGACCGACGCTGCCACTGGTGAGCCGCTTCGGCATGCTCCCCGCCAATCCGACGCAGGATACGATGGGTCCGATGACGCGCACCGTCGCCGATGCCGCACGCGTGCTGGACGTGATCGCCGGCTACGACGCGAATGATCCGCTCACCGCGTACGCGGTGGGTCATGTGCCGGCCACCTACGCCACATCGCTCGTGCGCGACGCGCTGCGTGGTGCGCGGATCGGCGTGATGCGCTTCCCGCGCGACACTGCTGATGCACGACGCGTGGCGCGAAGCGATACGGCGCGGCCTCCGCGTGACACCTCGGCGGCCGGCATGGCTGCGGGGCGGCGCGATTCGGTTGCGCGTGCCGACTCATTGGCGAAGCGTGATTCGACCAACCGCGTCCTGATGGCGGAGTACGCCAAGGTGCGCGTGGTTTTCGACAGTGCGCTGACGAAGCTGCGCGCAGAAGGTGCGATCGTGATCGACTCGGTGCCACTGCCCTCGATGCGCGGTGTCGGCAATGATTTCGAAACCGAGGAGGCCACGAACGCCTACTTCGCGCAGCACCCGAATGCACCGGTGAAGACGCTGGCCGAGATCATGCTGGCGGGTACAGTGACTCCGTGGCGCGCTCGCGCCATGATCGGCTACCTGGGCAAGTCGACCGACGACCCCGGTTATCTGCAGGTGCTCAAGTCGCGCGAGGCGCTGCGCGTGGCGATTCTCAAGCTGATGGCCGACCGCCAGCTCGACGCGATCGTGTACGCCACCTACGATGCCGCGCCGACCGTGATCGCGGCCGACGTGCTCACCAATCCGCGCCCCACCGACGGCTATGGCCGTGGCGACAACCGCGGGCTGAGCCCGCAGACCGGCTTTCCGGCATTGACGGTGCCGATGGGCTTCACCAGCGATGCCTTGCCGGTGGGACTGGAGTTTCTCGGTCGTCCATTCAGTGAGCCCAAGCTACTCGGGTACGGTTTCGCCTTCGAACAAGCGACACGTTCCCGGCGCCCACCTTCGACCACGCCGCCGATTGGCCGCTGACTGATCGTTGCAGGCTCACGTTCACTGCACGACGCCAGGGCGAAAGCGATATAAGCAGAATCGATCGCCACCATCACTTCAAAAACAGGATCATCGTGATCCAGGCGGTGAAGCGAAGTATTCACATGTGCTTGACTCGCCTGGCACTCGAACAATACCGGGCGTCCAGATTTATGGTGACACTTGGAGAGCATTGCAGTGCCGTCAGGCAAAATGACACCTCCCGGACATCGGAACCTTCGTGGGAGCAGGGTGTCGTGAGTGGCTTGTCCTTCCGAGCTCAGCGTCCCCAGCCGTGGCCCGCTCGCTTTTGGCGCCTCTCGCGAAACGAATGTCTCGACCCTGCCCATCTCGTCGCACCCTGAAGCCGTCGCGTGCTGCAGGCCTGATCCTCAGTGCGATGTCGTCTGCCGATCTCAAGCCCGCCCCGAAGTGGTTGATCGGCCACGAGAATGGGCTTCTCGTTCGTCTCATCTGAACTGGTTCGCAACGCGCGCCACCGGATGAATGACGCACCGCCCGCGCAGCATGCGAGCAGGGCGTCGTCGTTCGGAACCCTGCGCGCGTACGTTCTCCACTTTTGCCCGTCGTCCTCGTGACTGTTCGTAGTCTCCCAAGTTGGCCCACACGGAAACGGGCGCCCATCGGCCTCAGGCCCGCACTATTGGCTACGCTCGTCGCCGTCACGGTGCCTGGCTCCGCGTTGGCGCAGGCGTCGGATCAGTCGCGCTGCATCGGCGCTCGTCCAGAGAATTTTGCGCGCCCTCAAGCCGACAGCACGCGTTCAACGGGTCGCCCAGCGACATCGGCGCTCGGCGCATCCCCGAGTTGGCCACTGGATGAGCTGATTCAGCTTGCCTTCGATTGCAATCCGGGGCTGCGGGCCGCGCGCGCCGGTGCACGGGCGGCCACGGCATCGATCACCACGGCACGCACCTTTGCAAATCCCGACGTCGAAGTGCTGCCGAGCCGCTTCCGACCCAGGCCGGGGGCGCAGCCGCTGGGCGGAGCCGGCACGATCACCGGCGTCTCACAGCGACTGGAGAATCCGGCGCTGCGTGGCGCCCGGATCGGCGCCGCACGCGCCGGCGCGGAAGTGGCCGGCTTCGAACTGAGCGCCAGCGAACAGGGGCTCGCCGCTGCGGTCCGCGTGCGCTTCTTCGACCTGCTCCGTCGGCAGGAGGAACTCGGTGCCGCCCGTGATGACCGCGCGCTGGTTGAACAGATTCGCGCCCGCATCAACGTCTCTGTGGAGCAGGGTGAGTCGCCGCGCTTCGATCTGCTCCGCGCCGACGCCGAGGTGGCGATTGCCCAGCGACAGGAGTCACGGGCCCGTTCACGGGTCGCCGAGGGTCGTGCCCTGCTGCGCCAGATCATCGGACCGGCCCTTGGCGAGGGATTCAGCGCGCGCGGTGACTATTTCGCCAAGCTCACACCGCCCGACTCGGCCGCGCTGCACCTGGCGGTGCAGCGGGTGAACCCTGAGCTGCGCCGCGCCATCGCGGAAGAGCAGCGCGCTGAACGCATCGTCGCGCTCGAGCGCAGCCAG